>CAJPUN010000002.1 GCA_905373835.1 Candidatus Saccharimonadota bacterium | reverse complement strand
GAGATAAGTATAGAAATAGATAGAGATATAGATAAAGAGAGATGGGTATAAATATATCGATACATAGAGAATAGATATAGTATCAAGATATATTGGTATGTATAGAAATATGCTTATTGCAGCGCATATACTGAGTGCAGTATGAGAAAGGAGTAAAGCACTCAGCTTTAGATAGACACACTTTGACTTACCCGATCAAATATGGCACACTTAAAGGTGGTGGGGCGACCAGCGCTCCCAGACTGCATGGAAAGGAGATGACCATGCAAAGAAGGAAAAGCGCATGGGACAGCCGTTCCATGCGCGAAGAAGCCAGAAAGGCGCGCAACGTTGCGCCATTTTGGCTAGTCGCTGTAGCTGCCTGGGCGGGTGTACCGCTCGGCAGTTACCTGTTGCTGTTCCACTTCGGTGGGACGGCATTTGAGCGTCACGAGCTGCCTTGGCTCGTGATGTATGTTGCATGGCTCCTCTTCGGAGGGGTCATCGTGGCAGGCCAGCGCCTGCCGAAGGTGTTGGGGCTGCCGCTCATTGCAGTGGCCGCCGTCGGAGGGATTTTTATCTCCCTCCTCGCCTGGGGGTTAGCAATCTAACCTTCCTAGGTCGCCCATTACCCACTAAGGACGGGTTGAGCAGTACCGTTTGGCTTGCTGCTCCCCGCCCTTTTCTCTCGCTTGGAGTAAAAATCACCCTGCCTTCTACCTCGCTTTTTCTTTGCTACTCTGCTATAGTAAGGCTATGGATTTAGAACTTGTGACACTGACTGGTAGCAAGCTGCACGAGACTGTGTATGAGGTGATGCTACCGACGCCGGAGGGGCAGATTGCGGTCTTCCCGGGACACGAACCACTCGTAACTCTGGCAGTGCCAGGTGTTGTGGCGGTGCGTCGCGCCAAGGACGACAGTGACGACCATCTGGAGTACTTTGCCATCTCTGGTGGGGTGGTCGAGATTAGCCAGACAAAGGTACGTATCTTGGTTGACGAAGCCGAGCATGGTGACGATATCATTGAGGCCGAGAGTAAAGCCGCCCTTGAACGTGCTCTCAAGCAGCGCGACAATGCCAGCACTCAGGTGGAGCTCGAAAAAGCGCACCAGCTGGTCGACCGCCATGCCGTGCGCCTCAAGGTGGCTGGCCTACGCCGACGCCACAATAAGCACCGCGTATAATATTAGGGTAACAGAGACAACTGCAGAGAGGCAGTATATAATGGCAGAATTTATTCAGGAACTTGGTGAATACTATGTGCCAGCAGTGCAGAATATCATTGGCGCGTGTATGGATGGTCGGCCCGGCAGCACAGCAGAAGCAGTGCCAAATGGTGCAGGTGGTGGCTTGCTCTACCTAGTGACGGATCGACTGGTACGTGGTAATAGTGATTCTATTGATGAAGCGAATACCCGCGTCCTGGGGCGGATTGGCCAGATACCGGCGACGGTGCACGTCCATCGGGATGACCGTGCTCATGGCGAAGATGCTGGCTGTGCGGCAGCCGACAAAGTGGGTGCGATCTTTACTATCATTGCTCAGCATGGTGAGCAATTGCACAGCCTAGCCACTGAGCTTGGCCTTGGTGGTGATATTAGCGACGAAGCACACCAGCAGATCATTCGCCATGCAGCAGATGAGTCCAAGCTTGTTATGGCTAGTGGCAACGATCTTGTGGCAATGGTCGACGCGCAGCTAGCAAAGAGTGCTGAGCCCACTGGTGCTCACACCGATATGTTGCACGGTAGCCACCATGAGGCAGTGGTGGTGATGAATCAGCGCGCTGGGACGACGCTCGACCGCTATGCCTTGGCGCGGGAATTCGACCGCGCACACGAGCATCACCAGGCCTTCAATATCGACACATGGGCCTTTGCACCCTCAGCCGAAGCACTCTACCCAGGCGATCCAACTGCTCAGCAGTACGCTACCACTGCCATGCTTTACTATAACCTCGCTGCTATCATGGCGTTGTGTGGCCCACGCATGACGGTGACGGTGCTTGCGTAATGTTGTAAGTTTACCAAGTGGTGGGGATTGAGCCTAAACCTTAAAGCTTCCCTACAGCTATGAACGTGAGAGTGGTGGGTGATTAGAGATTGAGGCTATTAAACGAAATATTTTGCAGCAAGAGGCGTATTGCTGCTTCTTTTTGCGCTACGCGATAGTGATTATGAGTTACTTTTTCCTGCTTTATAGATAAAGAATATCCAAAGTATAGCCGCCCTGCCTGTGCAGATGCAAAACTAGCGCTCTCGTTCGTCCTCATGACGATATAATTTGAGGATATCACCCTCCTTTACCATAGCACAAACACCATCTACTCAGATGTGCGCATAGTCTCATGCCACTGGTGGATGACGTGCCGCGCTTCATCCGTACTGGTGGTGTGCATCAGCTGGTCGCGCAGCTCCTTGGCGCCGTCAAAGTCGCGAATGTAGATCTTGTAGAAGCGTTTGAGCGTCTCGTATGGCCGGCCTAGCTGTGGCTGCCAGTGATCGAAGAGGTCGAGGTGGTAGCGAAGGAGGGCAAAGTTGCGCTGCGCCAGAGAGCCACTGCCCTGCGCTACACTATCGGCACGCGGTGCAAAGCAAAATGGATCGGCAAACACCCCACGGCCAATCATCACCCCATTGACGCCCGGGTGGGCTGCCACCAGCGCCATGCCATGCGCCCGATCACGAATATCACCATTGATGGTGAGCAGCGTCTGTGGCGCAATCGCATCGCGCAGCGCCACGATGTCATCGATCAGCTCATAGTGCGCCGCTACCTTACTCATCTCCTTCTTGGTGCGTAGGTGAACAGTCAGATTGACGATATCTTGCTGGAGCAGCGTCGTAAGCCACGCCCGCCACTCATCCACAGTGCTGTAGCCAAGGCGAGTCTTGACGCTGACTGGCAGGCCAGCTGTCTTGGCCGCGGCAATAGCGGCGATTGCAACGTCTGGATTGCGAATCAGCGCCGCTCCCCCGCTCTTGATGGCACTCTTGGCCGGGCAGCCCATATTGATATCGATCCCTGCAAAGTCCAGGCGCGCGCAGTGCTGGGCAAACTGCTCCATATCGCCCGGCTCGCCGCCCCAGATTTGCGCCACTAGGGGGTATTCGTCGTCCGTCTTGACGAGCCGGCCAGCAATTGCCCTGTCGCTAGCGTGTACCCAGCCCGTCGCATTGGCAAACTCAGTAAAGAACACATCGGGCGCACCAGCCCGCCGCACCACGTGGCGAAACACCACATCCGTCACCGCCTCCATCGGCGCCAAAACAAAAAACGGCTGCGGTAAATCATTCCAAAACGACGTCATATCAAGCTATTATAACACAATATATCAGGGGAAAGCCCCGCACCCACGCTTTATTTTATGCGTAGATGGGTGTCGCAGTGGATGCGGGGCGATGTGAGCAAAATATGGTCTTATAGACCACCCCCTTTCTGGGGTCAACTCTCCAAGGCATTTCCTTGGAGGGGGCTCACAGAGCTGGGATGGCAGGAGTCGAACCTGCTACGAGAGTTCCCACGAATGCTTGTCTCCATTGACAAGCAAGCCTCTCGTACCCCGCAACCACGCGGGCCATCCCAGGTCGGTCTCCATTGACCGACTACTCCTTACAAAAACTCAAGCCGGAGCAGATCCGGCGAATTATTTGCAAGGGTAGAAATAATTGTAATCTACCTGGTGATAATTGTCAAGTAGTGAGCGCCTCTGAATTTTGCAGCCATACCACGGTTACGTACCAGTCCTTGACATCCCCTGCTCGCGCGTTAGGGCCTGTCGATATCCAAGAGTTCAACGAGCCAGAGCTTGCTCTGATGGTCTGTATGTTAACTTCTCGATTAGTTATACATAAGTTCAATATATCTCTAAAAAGGAAAAAGCTCCTGCCTCAACGCATGATGCGGATGCAGGAGCTCGGGAGAGACTACAAGCGGTTCTGCTCGTTCTGGCGGGTGGCCGAGTGAATCTCGCGAGTCTCTTTGTTTTTAAAGAAGCCTCCGTGGCAGGTGCACGGTGCGTGGTATAAAACGCAGCATGAGACTTCTCGATCATCGCTTCCAAGTGGCGACGATACCGCCTACCCCCTCTTGATTCCCGACAAGGGGTAGCCTACGGCGGTTGCTATAGCAATGCTCTACGCGAGAAAGCGGAGCATTTACCAGTAGCGGAGATAGCAGGAATCGAACCTGCCGATGTGTGCAAAGCACACGGAGCGGGGCCTGACCCCATATCTCCAGTGACGGATAGGTGCACGACCTTATTCTGTCGTGACTTACACCTATTCTCTCAGCCTCGCACGTGAGGTTGACCGTCAGCTCATTGAAGCTTATCGACGAGCTCTATAGCTCGTCCCACAAGCGGCATTCTCTGCCGCTTGCTTAGCCTCATACTCAGCGAAAAGCTGAGCTTGGGTGCGCTCATCCGCACCCGATTTTTTGGCGTTTTGATACGCCTGCTCCGCGATTCTCCGCGCGTCGCTCTGGTTCCCAGCCATGAGGTATTCACCTCCTCTCTGCCGAAGTTTCGGCAAAGACATCGGTGAACCCTTTTTCAAGTGCGCTCTCGTGCTGAGCGCCTCGAGATAGCCACATCGGGTGGCCACCAGGGTTCACTCAGTTGAGCTGTTATTATATATACCAATATACGGTGAGCCTGTCAATCAATATACGCATATCCTGCAGAGATTCTCATTTTGTTCTTACGTTCTGTTTCATTCTATGTACTATTCGCAACAAACGATAGACGACGCGGACTTACTGCAATCAGACAGTCTCACGCTCCCGCTGTAAGGATCAGATAAAAATAAGCAGAGATAATTGCCTCTAGAAAACCCACCCGCCAGCGCGAAAGCTAAGAATGTTTCGTATTACTACACCGAAGATATTCTGGCCAGGGTAGCAAAAAAAGCTTGCTCATGTGATTAGCTATTAGCCATTAGCCACTCCACTCTCTTCTGTAGTGCGTTGCAGCACGGGTGTATAGCGAATACATTACCCATCGCGTCGCAAAGTGATCGCGCTTAGCCGCTATTCTTGCTCTTCTATATGCCGCAGCAGATCCTCCTCGAAGGCGAGAATGCCTTTGTAGGTGGCTGGGTAGTGGCTGGTGTCGGGCAGCTGGAGCTGGGTAATGCAGCGCCACACGGCGGCGATGAGCTGGGCAAACTCATCCAGCTCGGCCTGAGAAAAGCTGGTGCTGAGCTGGTGAATAGCACCCGTATCCTTATCTGGCTCGACGAACTGCAGCGTAGCCCCGGCAAAGTCGTAGCGAGCATAGTCGCGCGAGTAGCGCACGAGGAGCTCGTAGAACATCAGCTGCTGGCGGTATTTGTGCAGCTTAATCTTCTCGGCATCGGTGCGGCCCTGCCAACTGCGGGCGGGCTTGCCCGTCTTGTAGTCTGTAACGGCGATGGTATTGGCAGCGTGGTCAATATCGACAAGGTCGAGCGTGCCAGTAAGGCGAGCATCACCGAGCACGACTCCTTGGCCGGCAAAGCTCAGCTCGGTCTTTTGCTCGGGGCGGAAGGTATGCGCCTTGGCCTGCAAGAAGGCGCTCAGTGAATCCAGCCCCTTGCGGCTAAAGTACGCGAAGTCCTCTGGCCCTAGCGGCTGGCGATTCAGCTCTTGCTCGAAGTCGCCCAGGATATCCTCGGCCGGCCGCACCTTGCCCGTGGCAGTGAGATGGGTGTGTGCACGCTGCAACACCTGGTGGATGGCATTGCCGTAGATTGCATAAGGGCTGGGTGCTTGCGGGAAGCGCAGCAGGTAGCCAGTGAGAAAGGCTGCCGGCCCACCGCGCGACACGTCTAAGAAGGCGGTAAGGTGGGTACTAGAGAGCTTATACTGCTCGAGCATAGGCTGGAGGAGCTGCTGCAAATCGGGCTCGGGTGTGCCAACTGGCGCAAGGCGACGCTGCCAATCGGCGGTGAGCTGCGCGGTGAGGCTTGGCACGTCGTTGGGCATATCAACAGTGGTGGCAGTGAGGTCGACGCCGTCGAGGAAGCTGGCTGGCAGCGTTGCTTTGCCAGCATCATCTTGGGTGCTGTAGCTGATGGTGAGGCGGTCGCGCGCTCGCGTCATGGCGACGAAAAAGAGGCGGAGGCGCTCGTCGTATGTATTGCCGGCGGGGGCAATAGCAAGATTATCTGGGTAGGTGATGAGCGACACAGGTGAGCGCACGCGCCGCCCCCAAGTGCTATCGACCGCGCCCATGATATAGACATGGCCAAACTCCAGCCCCTTGGCCTTGTGTGCCGTCATGAGATTAATGCGGCCGGTATGCGCCTCGGTGCGCTGGCGAATGGTGGTGATGGGTGTCTTGAACTGTCGGTGCAAGCTGAGGAGGCCGAGCATATCGACGAGCCGGAGTGTCTCGTCATCACCACGATACTCCTGGGTGCGGCTGCGCAGGGTGCGCAAAGCCTCGAGGCAGGCGAGGTATGCGTCGGGCTGCTCGGCAAGCTTCTTGCGCGAGAAATAATAATCGTACAGTGGTGAGCGGTAGCTTATGGTGGGCATTGCAGGAGTTGCTTCGGTAGAGAGGCTGATGGGTTGGTCGAATTGGGCCATCTGCTGTGCCATATATTCGGTGATGACACTGGCTACGACGGCTTGAGTTTTTTCGCCAGTGGCTGGCTGCGGGATGCCAAGCAGATCATCCAGCACCAGCTCAAGCGGTTGATG
Source organism: Candidatus Saccharimonadota bacterium (assembly GCA_905373835.1). Lineage (GTDB taxonomy): Bacteria > Patescibacteriota > Saccharimonadia > Saccharimonadales > Saccharimonadaceae > Saccharimonas. Next base: position 185,524 of record CAJPUN010000002.1, on the reverse strand, counting down.
CTGCGCATGCCACGCCATATGGATGAGCCACACCATCAGGGGTTGGAAGGTTGGGCTGGCCATCATTGTCTCGCTCCACGTTTGGTGGTTGCGCCACGCCTGGAGGCTGAGCTGCCAAATATCCTGACTAGCAAAACCAAAGGCTGGGTGCGCCATCAGCTCTGGCAGCAGGCTATCAGCAGTGGGAAACTCCCCCGCTGCTATGGCGTCGACCACCCGCGCGAGCAGCTCAAGTGCTTGGATGACAGGGTTGTCGAGAATGTTATCGCGCCGCTCGTAGTTGATGGCAATCCCTGCGGCCTGGAGGTGCGGCACCAGTGCTACTAGCTCGCGGTGGCGCCGGGCCAGGACGGCAATCTCCTCGGGGGGCGTGCCACTGTCGATCTGCTGGCGAATCTGCTGCGCTAGCCATTGGCGCTCGGCCAGGCTGGTGGGCGGCTCGGCCAGACTGACGGCAGTCTGGGTTGGCCGATGGTGGGCTGTGAGCGTCTTGTCGAGCTCAGGAAGCACCGCCTCTAACCGGTCGCCCCCCTGGGTAATGACGGCGCGGGCAGGTGCGAGGATGGCCTTGCTAGAGCGGTAGTTATCCGTCAAGACGATCAGCTGCACATCGCGGTAATGGCTCCGGAAACGGTGAATGTTACTGACATCTGCTCCCTGGAAGCTGTAGATTGCTTGGTCATCATCCCCCACCGCCATAATGTTGGGGCGACCCTCGTGGACGGGGCTACTCGTTAGCGAAAAGAGGATGCGCAGCTGCGCGAGGTTGGTGTCTTGGAATTCATCTACCATGATGTATTGGTACTGCTCCTCTAGGTTGGCGCGCAGCTCGGGCTGGGCATCGAGCGCCTGAGCGAGCTGGAGAATCATATCATCGTAGTCATAGAGACCAGCTGCGCTCAGCTCAGTGAGATATGCATCATAGACCTCAGCCAGGGCGCGCAGCTTGGTGAGGCGCTTGCGATCTTTCAGGACATAGCTCCCAGTAGCGTCCTTTTCGCACCAGTGGTTGCGCCAGGCAGTCAGCGGTGTGGTCTTGCCGCTGTCAAGCGTCTCGTCAATCGCCCGAGCGAGGCTCAGCGAGAAGCTATCGGCCAGTGGTGGAATGGTGGGTGGTAACGGCGGCAGTGGCAGCTGAGCTGCTTCGCCCGCCAGCGGGGCAAGCTTGCCGGCCATTGGTTTGCTTATCCTCCCAGCAGAAAAGACCTCGCTGAGACGTGGCTCGACGGCTGCTATGAGCGCCTCATCCGCATCGATGACTTGCCGAAGCTCTCTACTGCTCAGGCCGGCCTGCTTGAGCTGGCTAATGCTGCGGCTAATGTCTTGCAGGTAGGTAAACTCGCCATTTTGCTTACTACTCAACGGGTTATGATGATCGAGCTGGCCAAGGATACCACGCAAAATCTCGTAGCTGCCAAGCTCATCGGTAGGTTTACGTGACGCACCATGATAGAAATACTCGCGGTGGTGGTTTATCACCTCACTGCCAAAGCTATGGAAGGTATGGATAGCGACGCGGTAGGCATCTGCCCCAATGATGCTGCGCAGGCGCTGGCGCATCGCCGCTGCTCCACTGTCGGTAAAGGTGAGGCAGAGGATATTTTCAGGTAGTACATCCGTTTGGCGCAGGATGTTGGCGGCGCGCATGCTGAGTAGCTCCGTCTTGCCAGTACCGGGGCCAGCCACGACGAGCAGCGGCCCATCGATCGTATCGACAGCGGCGCGCTGCTGGTAATTGAGGTGTGTGTATCGAGTCGAGAATTCGTGTTCAGACATGTCTCTATTATCGCACACTCACCGCATCGGCTCTAGCGGCTTAGCCGAGATTCCGGTATAATAATTATCATGGACTTTGGTAACCACATGGATGTTGCATATGTGCAAAAGGCGCTCGCCGCGCGCTTTGGCGTGCAGCTGGTGATCGATCGCGTGGTGGCGCGCAATATTGCCGCGGGGCTTGCCGCCAAGGCATCGGTGTTTTTTGCGACAGACGGCCAGCTCTATTGCTTGGTCTATGGTCCATCGCGCCTCTTGCTCGGCGATGTCAAGAAGATCGCGGTGCGGATCGGCCTGCGCGCTGAGACATTCTTCCCGCCACGGGGCCAGCCAGAGTATTTTGACGAATTTGGTCGGCAGAAATTTCGCGAAATATTTCCCGGGTTTGGGCGCATCACCGATCGCGATATTATGTACTATCGCACCCTTGCGCCATATAACCCAGCTCTCATTCTCGTTGATGAGGTGAAGGACGGCCATATTTATCAAGCAGATAGCGACGCGCGCAGTGGTTGGCGGGTTGCCGCCAAGTGTCAGTATCATCGAGGAGAGGTAAAATAACGATATGAAGGATTATCTAGCAATCATCCGGCGCAACTTTGCCTCGCCCATCGTGCTGGCGATTTTGCTCCTTGCTATGGCGCTGGTCTATGTGCAGGAGTATCGCGATGCGTGGTTTATATCATTTGTGATCATGGTCAATTCGCTGATCGGTGCCGTACAAGAGATTCGGGCTAAGCGCGCTCTGCGTAAGCTTGAGCTCATGAGCGCGCCGCGTGCCCGCGTTGTCCAGGCCGACGGTACCATCACCGAGGTGCTTTACGATGCGCTGCAGGTTGGCGATACCCTTGCGCTACACACTGGCGATGAGCTACCCGCCGACGGTGTTGTGCTCGACGCAAAAGGCCTGGAGGTAAACGAGAGCATGCTCACGGGCGAGTCTGCTGCGGTAGACAAAGCACCGGGTGATACCATCTATGCAGCCACAACAGTGGTAGCGGGCACAGCGCACGCTCGCGTCACCGCAGTTGGTAGCGCCACCAAGGCTGGTGCAATCAGCACCGTGCTCAAGCAGTATGCACCGCAGCCTACACCGCTCCAGCGGGCTATCCAGCGGGCTATTACTATCCTGACTTATGGTGCAGTGGTGTTAGCACTGCTTATCTTCGCGCGCTACCATATTGCGGGGTTGCAGGCCGTTAGTATCCTCAAGACGATTATCACCGCGGCGATTACCGTTGTGCCGGAGGGGCTGCTCCTGGCGAGTTCGCTCCTGCTCGCCTTTGGCTCGCTGCGCCTGGCTCAGGCCAAGGTCTTGCCGCAGAAGCTTTCGGCCATTGAGGCAATGGCGCTGCTTGGCGTGCTCTGCGTGGATAAGACGGGTACTTTGACAAGTGATGACGTTATCTTCGAGTACGCTGCGTCGTTCGACGCATCGACCAGTGATGAACAACTCGCCCACTACGCTGCCCTCGTTGCGCACGAAACCAGTGGTGGCAATGCGACTGGCCAGGCAATTCTTGCTGCGCATCACGCTCCCTCTGTACACATCCAAGAGGTGATGGCGTTCTCATCGAGCCGGAAGATGGCGGGTGTGCGGGCCGAGATTGCTGGCGCAGTGCAGACGCTGATGCTAGGCGCACCAGAGTTTGTGGCACGGTTTGCGCCGCTCTCGCCTGCCCAGCAAGCTCAGATAGACACTTGGGCGAATGACGGTCTGCGTGTTCTCCTGCTTGCCCGCTTTGCCGACAGCACTGTGCCACTTAAGCAGCTCGCCGCTGGCTCGGGTCAGCCGCTGGGGGCAATCGTCTTGCGCAATAGTCTGCGCCATGGCGTGGTCGATACGGTGCGGTTTTTGCAAGGCCAAGGAGTAACGATTCGCGTCATTAGTGGAGACAACCCACGGACGGTCAGCTACATTGCCAAGGCAGCAGGGATTCACCAGCCCGAGGCGGCTATCACCGGGGCAGAGCTTGCCCAGCTCGATGATGCAGCCTTTGCCCAGGCAGCCGACACACACACCATCTTTGCCCGTGTCTTGCCGGAGCAGAAGGAGCGGCTCATTGCTCACTTCTCAGACCAAGGGCGCTTCACTGGCATGGTGGGCGATGGCGTCAATGATGCCTTGGCGCTCAAGCGAGCCGACCTTGGCGTGGCGATGTATGCTGGTGCACCAGCCAGCCGGCGTGTTGCCGATATTATCCTGCTCAACAACTCCTTTACCTCGCTACCCCTGGGAATGGAGCTGGGTAATCGCATCATGCAGGCCATTGAGCTCATTGGTGTGCTCTTCTTCCACAAGATCATCTATGGTGTGGTGCTACTGGCCATTACTCTCACCCTCGGCATTATGTACCCATATGCGCCGCGCCATCTTACCTTTATGAATATCTTCCTCGTGACGATGCCGACCATTATGTGGACGCTCTTTCCGCCCTCACCGCGGCACCGGATTGACCCCCGGCGCTTCTGGCACGACACCCTGCTGGCGGTGGCGCCAATCGCAGTGCTCACGGGAGTAACGGTCGCTAGTGTGTATTGGCTTGGCCGCACACTCTACCCAGATCGTCTTGGCGAAGTGGCAACGATGACAGTGCTGGTAGCGACCTTCTACGGTGTGTATCTGGTATTTTTGGCTGGCCGCATGCTTGGTGTCCAGCTCGATAAGCGGGCCCATCTTGCGCGTATGCTGTATATGCTTGCTGTATTGCTTGTAACAGTAGTGAGTTTTGGTGTTGGCCCGCTCCGTGAGTTTTTCGATTTCACCCCGCCAAACCTACTCCTGCTCTGGCCCGGCATTGCCATTATTATTCCAGTAACCATACTGCAATGGTGGTGGGCTCGGCGTATCGGCCGGGGCTTTGCGGCAGTATCCCGCACCAAATAAGTCAGATCGTAGCAATTTGTTTTCCGTGGTTTGCGCCAATTATAATGTATTATGCCTGAACGATATCCTTACGCGAAAGAGCGAACAATGTAGGAGTAAGGACAGTTATCGCAATCATAATAAAGCCGAGGAGGGAAACTATCAAGCCATCGGTGATCGTTATATCCACAAAAGGCGGTATCATAAGCCCTTTGGATACAATATAATTTGAAGCAGCAACGGCGATAATACCAACAAAAGTAGCATTTGCCGAATGAATAAAAGTTTCACAAATAGCAGCCAGGATTAACGTGTGTGGACTCGCGCCACTGATTGCAAGTAATTTCACATCACTGATCCGAGAACGTGCAGTCATACCAATGCTCGCTGCAGCTCCTACTGCAGAAAGGAGAATCGGCCCGCCCATAGCAAGAATAGTTGAAGTCAAATCAAGACCATTAAAATTAGTGATCCCGATATCCATAGCATAGTGCTTCATCGTGTTGATAATGGTTAAAATACCAGCTACCATACCAAACCCAACCATAATAGGGGTTTGCACGGAAGTACTAAGAGAAAAATTGTAAAGTGCCATACGCCTTGCCAAAAACCACACAACACAACGTTGCGGAACAAGCAACGTCCATATCCTCATGAAAAGTAAAAAAAGCACAGGAGCAATAGGAACAAGTGTCCCAACAAGCAAAATTGGTAGGTAAATTGACCGATCCATCCCGTTATTTGGGCCATCTACGATAATGGAATATGAAAACCAAACCGTGATAGTCAATAAAACAGCAAAAAGCAAAAGCCGAATCCATGTCATGTCAAGCTTTTTTAATGGCTGGGAAGTTAAGGCTTGTAGTGGAGTGGCACGACCTGCGGCCCGTGCTGCTTTGAGCCCTCCAGACAAAAAAACGCATGCAACCCCTGACCAAACTATAGGCATTGAAGATAGATCAACCCGTGGTATGACCTCTTCGAATATCTTTCTTGCACTAAATACCAAAGGAAATAGTGGGGAGAAGCTTATTCCTGATAATAATGTCCCGCATATTGCCCCTAAAATGGCAACAACAGACAGCTGAGCAAGAACAACCACAATAACCTTGCGGGGACTAACGTTTACTAACTGCCATAGGGCGTAAGATTTTCTTTGTGCATCTACTGTAAGCTTAGCTACTGCAGAGATCACAGCGAGTCCTGCAACAATAGAAAATAGAAATAGTATTGTTCCTGCTTGGTTAATATTTTTATACACAGCACCAACATAGAATTGAGCAGTCCCGAGAATGGAAATTACCCAGCCTCCGATGTATCCACAAGCTATTGCGACAAAAAACGCACCGAGCCATGTTGCCTTATTGGTTTTCAAATCAGAGAATATAAGTTTCAACATTTTAACCCTCCATCACTGTCAAAATTTGAGCAGCTGTACAAGAAGTGAGCTCTCGAATAATTACACCATCCTTTAATACTAGAACACGATCGGCAAGGGCGGCAGCTTCTAGATTGTGAGTAACCATTACCACGGCTCGCTTGGAGTTGTTACCTATACTCCTTAGCATCTTCAATACTTCTCTTCCGTTTTCTGTATCAAGTGCTCCAGTAGGTTCATCGGCAAAAATAATATCAGAGCTATCTGCCAGTGCTCTTGCGATAGCTACGCGCTGCTGTTCTCCTCCAGACATATCAGTTGGGCGATCCTTTCCTCGACCATCGAGCCCGATACTTGCTAAGACATTATTTATTTGCTGCGTGTTTATGGTATGCCCTGCCAAGCGTGCCGGGAGAGATACATTTTCAAATACATTGAGCGAAGGGATAAGATTGTAGGATTGAAAGATAAAGCCTATGTGGTCTCTTCGGATTCTAAAAAGTGAATTTCGGTCTGTATGCACGAGTTGCTTACCCATTATCTTGATAGAACCACTGTCGGCAGTCTCCAGACCAGAAAGACAGTACAGTAAGGTTGATTTACCTGATCCACTCGACCCAACAATACTAACCATTTCACCTAGATTAATAGTAATACTGATTCCTTTTAGTACCTTTGTTGTTCTTGTTTTGCTTCCCTGGCCGCTACGGAAAGACTTGGTTACATTCTGTGCAATGATCGCTTCCATTACTTTTCTCTCCTTATATCAATATATAAATTTGTTGCTGTGCATAAGATACCACCAACTACCCAAGCTAGCCAAAACCACCGATAGGCACCAAATTGAGGAATAAATAAAAGGCATAAACTAATAACGGTTGCCAGGCACATAATAATCATACAAACATTGCGTTTATATTTTGCTTTGCGAGCAACTTTCTGTAACTCAATGTCATCAAGTGCGTTAATTTCTTGCTCTGTCATTAAACTAAAAGATTTTTGGTTGTATTTTTCTATGTCCATTCGTCGCCACAGGCAATATCTGTCCAAAACATAAAAAACAGAAACAGCAAAAAGCGACAAGAACACCGCCCATGCTAATAGCGTAACGTGATGAAGAAAAATAGTAGTCAGTACACCAGTAACTACCAAGATAAATCCGATAATAACTGCGTGAGACATTGCTGCCCTTGCCTCGTCTCTTTGCTTTGCAGTGTAAAAATCTTCAACAAACGGGTGTGCTTTTTGGAATCTATTGCGGATACATACTGCTGATAAAATAAAGGCAGTTCCCACCATCGTCCCAGCACACAATACCACAGCAGTATAGTTTGGAAGTTTATTTTTTAATGCCGCAGAAAGAATAAGCTGCAATATTGTTAGAGCTGTGCCAAAAAGCATAATTGAAATTCCTATTGATAATCTAAATGCGTAAGCACGCATGGCCTTATCATAGTCTGTAATATCCTGTGATATCTCCCCTTGAGGAGTGCGCATAGTCTTATTAATGTGGTGATGGGTCAGATCTCCCCTCACAAGATCGTCAAGTTGACAATCAAACAAGGTACAAATCATGAGTAATTTATCCATTTCAGGGTAGGCATGTACTGATTCCCACTTAGAAACAGCTTGTCTGCTGACACCAAGACGCATTGCCAGTTGCTCCTGAGTCATGTTGTGAGTCGTGCGTAAGTGTTGTAGGTTATCGCAAAATCTCATATATACCTCATCATTATTAAAATATTGCAAATCAAGTTATGTATTAATAATAGGCAGAAGAGGTATAGAATTCAACCATCTTTCGGTTGCTTTTTTGTTGAAAACTGGTTTCCTTGAATAAATAATGACAACTTGCGGTATCATATTTGATTTACTTAAATGTAACGCATCATCGACTACTAAAAGAATAGATGGGTGTAGTTGATTTAGTACTATTTGGTAAATCTAAAAGCAGGCAAGAAATAATGAATCCCTGCTAACCAAACCGCCCAAACCATGAAACGAGCTAACCGGATGTATGCCCTCATTCTCATCATCAGCGCGATCTACGTTGCCGGTATCGTGACCGGCGTAGCTATCACCTACTGTGCGCCTGGTACGCACCGGCAGCGACATGCACGCGCGCCTTCACACACTCCTCCCGCGCCACAGCCATAGCCAGAGAGGATGTAGCCAGCGAGGAAGACAACGGGGAACTTGACCCCGATTTTCTTTCTGGCGATGAGTCGGATATGGCTGATCAGACAGTCGTAGCCGAGAGTGTCGACGGTGCCCAAGACGCTCTCGCTGACGCTGAGATGGACGACGGCGATGACGTGGGTGTGGAGAGTGAGGCGGGAGTTGATAGAAATCAGGGTGTCACGTCCCTACGATGCACCATCATACCCATACGCAAACGCCCCTGTCGAAGGCGACAAGCAGAATATATCACCGTGCGACTTTGGGTGGTAGCGAGCAACACACTGACCTCCCTCTCCTGTTGCTGCGCGAAGAATGTTGCGCGAGTCGGGTGATAAATTTTGCTCGATACTAAGCAGTGGTGATATTTTGTCATACTCACTATACGGCTGCCACGACGAGCAGCCACCAGAGCAATCAATAAAAGGCTGAGCCTGGAGCAGCTTCTGGCGTGTCTTCGTGTCTGTGACGTAGCCAAGCACTGTGCCACTTGGGCTTTCGCGGCTGAGCTGAGGCGACCCTTTGCTATATTTGACATCAAGCGATTGCGTATATTCGCGAGAAAAGCGCTGTTTAAGCGTCTCAGTTGCATTAACCCGTGCGAACGGCGCATCCAAAAGCAGATAGGGAAGGCCGTACGTAACAGCACTGTACGTGATGAGGAGAACCCCAACGATAATAATCTTTCTTCGAGTAGAGTGTCGCATAAAACTTATTATAACCTATTAACATACAGGCGTCCAATTCGACACTGTCGCTCCTATTCTTGGCCCGCGATGTGAGGTAATAATTGCGTAATAAGAGATAATTCAAAGGTGTGCTCACTATCGACAGAAAAACACCAAATGCCCCTTACAGGGCGAACATGACAAGCAGCAAGGCGAGTCAGAGGTTCGCCGCGAGGCTTCGTTAGCCTGCAGACTCCTCCTCTCCTGATCCGAAGGCAACAAAAACGTTGCATGTCCGAAAGTCTGCGTCATAGGATGTCCCGTATGCTCGGTTGGAGCCAATATAGACATCGGTGACACGTGAGTCGACTTGCTGTAGCGCGTGGCATAAAGCCTGTGTGCAGCTGTCACTATCCTTGATGATACTTAAATCTTCAAGAATGTAGAGACATAGCACACAATTTCGCACATCGCGATCTTCTACTTCGCTGGTAAATCGCTCGACGATATGCGGGATGTCCCGCTCTTTGAAGCTTGCGATTCGCCTAGCTCGGTAGGCCATCTGGCTCCTCAGATAGTTCTCCTCATCCATCTGGTATTCACGGAAGACTGCTACAGGGATCAGCTGAGCCATTTTGCTCACAACCTCTCTGCTTGTCATGGAAGCTTCTGAGCAGGATAACTCAAAAGCTAATATATATATCAATATATGGCGAGTGTGTCAATAAGTATGCACAAATTTTATCTACGTAAGCCGGTCAAGCACCACCAAATGCTCACTGTGCGGCGTGCGAGGGAAGAAGTTGTAGCCTCGGTGGTAGGCAATGCCATAGTGCGTGGCAAGAAGCGCCACGTCGCGTGCTTGCGTGACAGGGTTGCAACTGAGATAGAGGATGCGCTGTGGCTGGGCGGCGAGGAGTTTGGCAATAACATCGGCATGAAGGCCAGCGCGTGGTGGATCGAGAATAATGAGCGCATCACGAGTAATATACTCCAGCGCTTGCTCGCTGGGCGCCAGAATGGCCTGCGCCTGGCCTGTGCGGCCCAGCTGACAGATGTTGCGCTGCATTTCGCGCACTGCATCGGCGTTGATCTCCACTAGGGTGACGTTATCACTGCCGATCGTTAGGCCAATCGTCCCCACCCCGGCATAGAGGTCGAGCGTGGGCCGGGACGTGCCATCCTGCACCTGGACAAATCGCTGCATATCGCGCAGGGCTTGCTCGTAGACCGGCAGATTAACCTGGAAGAACCCCTCAGTGGCGTAGCGAAACGGCACGCCAAGAATGGTATCTTGTAAGACAGGATTGCCAAAGCATGCTAGGCGCTCGGTGATCCGACTAGCCGGCGAACGGGGGTCGGAGTAGATAATCTCGCCGCCCTGAGCTGACAGAGCGGTGGCTTCGTCTGGGCTGATAACATCGCCTAGGTGGTCTTTGGTATAAAGCTGCCACACACAGTTGCCGGCTTGGTCGCAGCGGATCAGGAGTGTCTTGAGCTGGCGCGCTGTCACTTGCTTGGTGCGCAGCAGGTCGCGCACCTGCCGGGCAAGCTGGTTGATCTCGGGCCGAGCTAAGCTCGTCCCGTCAACGACAATCTTGCCCTTGCTCCCCCGCCGAAAGAACGCGAGGTCGAGCGTCTCGATGCCATCCTCTGCCCTGTCGCTATACCAACTCAGCTCAACTTTATTACGGTAGCGATAGGGTACATCATCGCAAAAAACGTCAATTGGCTCTGGCAAGACAATATCGTGCAGCTCAAAGGCCTCCTCGATCAGCGCTGCCTTATAATGCTGTTCGCTCGCCAGTGGCATGATCTGCCATGGGCTGGTGCTGAGGTAACTCTCGGGGTCGCGCGGCGTGATACGCTCGAGCGAAGCAGCGAGCACCTCAGTCACCACTCCTTCGACGAAGTGAGATTTTTTCTTGGTGATGCGGATAGTAACAGTCTCACCCGGTAGCCCACCCCAGACGAAGGCTTTGCGCCCATCAGCAAGTGTGCCGAGGGCTTGCCCGCCACCGACGATCTTTTCGAGTTGGATTGTCGCGAATGTTGGTTTTCTCATTGTAGTCTATTATACCATTTGTCGCGAGGTGATGGCGGTGTCGATGGGTGTTGTGTGGAGTTTCTCTATTTGCCTTGCTGCCACTGCCAGGTGGTAACCATCGGGTGGTCTGTGTGGTGCTCGCGTGCGTGGACGAGGCACTGATCGATCGCTGCTTGGCAGTGCCCCGCGAGGCGCTGAGCGTCGTCTGAGGAGATAACGCCTGTCGCGCTAAGGCACGTTGCGGCGGCAATAGCAAGATCATAGCGGCTAGCTTGCTGACTAATGAGGCTCATCATGAGCGTGTCGCTGCAAGGTGCCAGACCGAAGCTATGAATATCAAACTGCCGACTATCGACTCCATAGGCAAAGAGCGTTGCCGCGAGAGAGCGTTCTTCGCCCGGGTAGGCGATAATCACCGGCTTGGTCGTTGTGAGGGTACGGGCGAGCGTTCGCTGCGAGACAGGCTGAGCAAGCGTGCCAAAGCCACGCGGCGTGAGGCTCGAGATATTGACGCAGCGCACCCGGGCAGCCGGGCAAGAATGAGCGATGAGCTCAATAGCGGCCAGTACCTCTGTAGTAGCGACGTCGCCACACGCGGCAAGTACAATATCTGGGCTGGTGTGGCTGGCGAAGTTCCACGTAGCAAGACCTGCGTGCATCTGAGCTCGAGCCGCCTTGGTGGTGAGCCAGGTAGGCTGCGTGGTATCGCTGGCATGCAATACATTGATTACCTGCGTGCTCGACAGCATCATATCGAGTGCTACCACCGCGCAGTTGCTATCGGCTGGGAAGTAGACCGTTGCTGGGGCATCTCGCTGATCAAGCGCATTGGTTATCTGCTCGGCACTCTGGTGCGAGAGAATAGTGTTGAGGCTCGGTAGCGATGCGCCGCTTGGCTGGCTCGATAGAGCTGCAGTATACGAGCGACTTGCCGCGCTCATGTCCTTATGCAGGGACGCTCCAACGAAGACGCTTTGCCTCCCCTGCTCCAGATAGCCAAGCTGCATACCACGGAGCGCACCTGCTGCTGGGTAGCTCATCATATGGCCATCTGGCGTGTGTGGCGCTACGCTGGGCTGGCTGCCCCACTGCCAGGCTCGCGGGTTTGATGCAAAACGCTGAGCGAGTGTACCGCTCTGCAGCGACGGACTGATAAAAAGGCGGAAGCTATCTGGCGCTTCATCCTTGGAAAGATCAGACAAGTACGAACCAACATGAGAGAGTGTATTGCTGCGCTGCGTGCCAGGTGGCGTCGCAACGACCGCATAAGGCTCAATAGCCGGCCGGCGCAGTCGCGTGGCTGACAGCGCGGGCTGCGTAGCGGTGAGCTGGGCGGTGCGTGAGGAGGAGTCATTATCAGCATGAGCTGCAGCCGTGTGCGGCAGAGCCTTCGTCTCGGCAAACGTGAGATTGCCTGCTGTATCAAACAGATTCTCTGGCTCACACCACGCAAGTATCTGAGCAAGCCACGCCTGCGTGTGTGCCTGGCTCGAGTCAGCACCATCTGCTTTGCGGTGAGCAAGCGCTGCCCGTGCCCGGGCAATGCTTGATGGCCGCACATCGCCACTATCATGCTCGGCCGGAGCGAGCGAGTCCTCTTGTGTTTCGTGCTCAGCGAGTAACGTCTCAAGCTGTTCTGGAATACGCACAAGCAATAGTGGTCGGCGGGCTTTGTGCGGGCGCGGTTGGGCTGGCTGGCGCAGAGCAGCAGTGCGCTCAGTTGCCCACGCGAGTGCAGCAGTGTAGTCTGCATCTGGCTGGCGCGGGTCGGCTGTGGTGCAGTCAACGATTCGTGGTTCATAACCATAGCCAATGAAGAGCGCAAGCAGCTCGTAAGTAGAAAGCGTGGCAAGCAGCGTATTGGGCCGTAGCTGGATGATTGGGATAATCGTGCCGTCAGTCGCAGGGCTAAGGAGCTTCGCCAGGTGCCATGGGGCGTCGTCTTGGGCGACTGCGCTATCGATCAAACAGTAGATTGTTTGCTCTGGCTGGCCAAGTGCCCTGCCGCTTGCCTGAGCGAGTGCACCACCAAGACGAGCGTCACAGAGATGTATTGCGTTAGACAATGAGGTTTGCAGGTCGTGTGTTAACGTACAGAGCGCATCAATCCCCGCTTGTGAGCGAGCAATATCGCAGCTAGGTTGCACCATATCATAGACGAGCGCATGAGCGCGTGCTGCCGCCCATCGCTCGCGATCGGTAATAATGAGCGGCGCTGCGCCATCCGACTGAGCATACTCCGCAATCTGAGCCAAGCTAAAGCTTAGCGCGAAGTCCGCCGCAAGCGCTGCCCGGAGCTCATCCGAGAGAGTTTGCTTTATATCGCTTAGCTGTAATAGCTGGCCAGCTGGCGGGGTGCGCCAGAGTGCACGCTGTGCTAGCACAGTATAATAGGCCGCTTGCCGGTAGCGCATCGTCATCCCACCATTCGTATCCATTGCTTCTAGTATACACGCTTGTGCTTGCTGACGGAATAGGCCGAGGCGAGATTATGCGCGTTTACGACACATAGGTTGGTCTGTTACACTAGCAGTATGAAACGACGCGTTGCCAGTCATGACCAACATTTTTTGCGTAGCCCCCGCGTGGCGGCTATCTTGCTGGGCCATAGTACCATCCGCCGACGCGATACGGTTTATGACCTCGGGGCAGGTAGCGGCGTCATTACAAGCGCCTTAGCGCGGCGTTGCCAGCAGGTAGTAGCGGTCGAGAATGAACCACGTGCGCTTGATGCCCTGCGCAGGCATACCGCAGCCGTGCCACATGTCCGCATCATTGCGGCCGATATCCGCCAGCTTACGCTTCCTGCCGAGCCGTATAAAGTATTTGCCAATATCCCCTTTGCGCTCAGTGCCGATATCGTGCGGATGCTCACCACTACTTCCACCCCACCACAGGCGATCTATCTTATCGTCCAGTGCCAATTTGCGTCCAAGCTTGTGCCGAGCGACCGCCACTTTACGGCGGCACTGGGTGCTCAGCTGGCACCGTGGTGGCAGGCGCGGATCCGCTACCGCTTGCGCCGGACGGACTTCACACCACCACCCGCCGTCGATACAGTATTGCTTGAGCTCTTGCCGCGCACCGAGCCCTGGCTGCCCCGCAATCAGCAGGCAGCGTACAGCCAGTTTGTCGCGAAGCACTACGCCAAGCCGCGGCGCTTTGCTGCCCTGCCGCGAGCCCAGCTTGGTATCAACCCTGAGCGTAAGCCATCAGAACTTCAGCCTAGGCAGTGGGTGCAGCTCTATCAAGCGATGCAGATGAAATACTAAACCTTCTAAACCAGGGATGAGCGGCCTACTGGCAAACACCCCACGACGCCTATAGTGGCTCGTATTGATAAAACCGGTTGCTGTCGTGTGCACGTGCATTGGTGATAATATGTGCCGGGCGCGTGAGGTCGCGATGTTGCTGGCGGTAGGCGCGCGTTGCGGTAAAGACGGTTTGCTGCTCGGGCACAGTGGTAACAACGCGCAATCGGTCGTTATAGCGGGCAATCATTTCGTACATCGGTCGCTCCGCCTCAGTCACGGCAAGCGTCATAGGGCGATCGACGCGCACATTGTCACCCTGGAGTTGGTCGTTGAGAAGTTTGACGTCGCTGGAGTAGTGGGCAAGAACCTCTGGATTGTAGCGATAGGTCTCGGCATAGCGCCCGATACCAGTAAGGGTGAGTCCACCAATCAAGAGAGCCATAGGTAGCAGCCCAGCCACCCGAGCGTATGGGTTGCGTGGAAACATCTGGTACCAGTGGTTAATCAGCCACGCCACGCCAAATGCAATAATGGTCGCTACCACCGGAAAGAGTGATGTCACCAGCTGCGGATTACTAATCACCACGCCCAGTAATGGCAGCCCCACCAGGAGTGCTGCATAGCTCCGTGCTGTATAGTAGTGGCTCAGGAGCGAGGCAAGACCAATCAGCATAATCAATATCATACCGACTGAGTACAATGGCTGCACAAGGTACGATTTGTTTGACGCAAAGAGCCCAAAGAGCGTCGTGCCAAGGTGGCGAAGATTTGCTCCCACATTGATCGATTCGAGCGGCAAGCCAAAGAGCTGCTTTAATACATCATGGTTGGTGATGCTTGCGTAGATAAGTGGCAGCATCGCCACGAGGCCAATGACGGCTGCTAGAGCAAGGCGGCTGCGCTGCACACGCAGAATTGTATAACGAGCGTGTGGATGAGATACCCCCAGAATCCCAAGCGCAACAACGACATAGATACCAAGTGGTGCATACAGTAGGAGTGCCGCCAGCACACAGGCCGTCACCTTCCAGAGGGTGGAGAGAAACTTCTTCGTCCGAATGGCACGCGTTGCAGCATAGAGCAGCCACACAGTGAGGCAACTAAAAAGTATAGCTGGCGTGCCATCTTGCGCCAAGAAGAGAAACTGCGCCGTCATCGTCACGAGGATCGTTGTAATAAGCGCAATGTTCCGGGAAAACCAGGAGCGAAACAGAAGGAGCAGCCCAAGCGCTGTCATTAGGGCGATTACCATAGATGGCAACTTAATCGACAGCGGTGTCACGCCGAGCACTGCAAAGCTTAATTTTTGCAAGCCATGATACGGCGCATTGATAACCATAGCGGGAGTAAGATTTTGGAAGGATAATTGGCTGCTTTGCAGCGCGCTATCGAGCTCACCTTGCCGCAACTCGCCAGGGATAAACAGCCCCGCCAGCACAACTGCCGCAATAATTGCTACCACGACAAAGCCATAGCCGAGGCCATACCGCCAGCGGTACAAATGATAGTCGACAACTTGCTTTGCCATATTGCCCTATTATACCCGAGTTTGCGGGGGTGCTCAAGAGCAAACCGCCTACCCTTTGCGCGTTCGCAGCACCACATACCACAGATAGAGCGAGCCAAGACCAGAGATAGCCAGGCCAAGAGCAGCACCAGCCGTCGTCTGGAGGAAGGTGTGTGGGCCGAATCCATCTTGAACAACATAGTGGTGATAGAGATATACGGCCGCTAATGTGACAAAATACCCAAGGATTGCCACAAACGCTATTGCTTGCTGACGATACGGCGCAATCGCTGAACGCAACGTGCGAATAATGACATAGACAGCTTGCACGACAAGGTTGATTGCATAAACAAACATAATGAACATGGTGATATACACATGTGGCTGTGTCCCCTCAAAGCCAGTTGACGTGATGTAAATACCCATTGCTTCAACAAGAGTGAGAAAAACGCCGATAAGGATAATCCCGCAGCAGACAAGAATTATAGCGAGGCGCTCAATGATTCTGCGCTGCTGTTTGGTTTGGATTGTCTGAGTTGTAACGGTTGTTGTGTGGGATGTGGCCATAGATGCCTCCTTTATTGCGCTAGGCTGCTTGTGATTGTATTATAGCAAGGTTGCACAAAGGATACATTTCCTCTGCCTCTCGAGGACTAAACGTAATGTAGATAGTAGTATCATAGCGAGACCACAAACAGAGGCGTTATGTGAGCGATATAGCCTTGTCATTATTCGCTTGCCACATTGATGCTGACCGTCCCAACTGATACCACAAATATATTGCGCCGAGCGTGATCATGATAATACCCATCAGTACCGCGAGAGGATTGGCAAATGCCATGACGTCCTGCTGTGATTGACTCTGTATGAGTGCTCTGTACCCTATCTCGACACCTGCGAGCAGTGGATAGAGCAGTGTGATGCCGAGCCCAAAGCCTTCTTCGTGGTAGCGCTGCCCTGAGCGACGGGTGTAAGTATGGATCAGCGCAATTGCCTCAATAATAAGGACAATCCCGAGTATCCAGAATACGCCTACTACAACATATTGTATCCAAATCAGGAATGTAAACAGCCCAATAGCAGAGACTGCTACTGCCCAGCCAAGATAGATGAGCCACCCAGCAGTGCCAAGGAGACCGAGTGCTCCACCAACCATCGCACAGCGGATCAGTAGCGGACAGGATGATGAGGAAGAGGGTGATTCTTTAGTAGATTGTATGCGTGATGATGTGGTGTGGCCTGTCATTGCAACGGTCCTCCTATGTGTCATAACTAAGCATAGCATTAATTATGCCGCCTGTCGAGGCTCATGAAGCGTAGGCGCTCAATGATTCTACGCTGCCCCAGTGGAGGATGCTTGAGCTGGATCGCTTGCACTGGGGTGGTTTGTGTTTGAGCCGTCATAGTATTCTCCTCGCTATATATGTGCAGTAATTGCTAATGCGGTACGTCTAAAAACCTAGAAGTCTTTTTCGCGCAGCTTTGCTGTGTATTAGTGCTGAGTATCCCATCGAATACCACATACACACAGCACTCAGAGTAGTTACTATAATACCGAAGAAACACAACTGTGGGCTCGACGAAAACACATGAATTTGCTGCGCAGACAAAGCATTATAGACCACCTCACCCGCTATCAGTAATGGAAAGAACAGTGCCAAGGCGAGCCAAAACCCCTCTTCGCGATAGCGTTGGTTACCCTGGCTGGTGTATGTGCGAATAATTGCAATTGCTTCGATAATAAGCGTAACACTCAGCCACCAGAAAAGAGTTATCAAGCTAATATGTAACAAAAAATATGATGTGAAGAGAAAAACTACGAACATCCAGCCAAGATATATCAGCCACCCAGCAGTGCCAAGGAGGCCAAGTGCTCCACAAATCATTGCACAGCGGACTAGGGGCGGACAAGATGATGAGGCGGCAGATGGCTCTTTGGTTAGTTGTTTGCGTAATGATGTGGTGTGGGCTGCCATTGCGACGGTCCTCCTATGTGTAATAACTATAGTATAGTATCAATCATGCCGCTTGTCGAGGCTCATGAAGCGTAGGCGCTCGGGGTGGAAGTAGAGTTGGATTTTGCCCACTGGGCCATTGCGGTGCTTGGCAATGATGAGATCGGTGATATTTTGGAACTCAGGATTATCTGGCTCGTAGTAGCCTGGCCGGTAGATGAAGGAGACAATATCAGCGTCTTGCTCAATCGAGCCCGACTCACGCAGATCGGCTAATTGCGGCACTGGCGGCGTGCGCGACTCCACCGAGCGGCTTAGCTGGCTTAGGGCAATGACCGGCACATTAAGCTCGCGGGCAATCAGCTTGAGCCCGCGCGATATCTCGCTCACCTCTTGGACGCGGTTGCCATTGTGGTTGCCATTGGCCTGCATCAGCTGCAAGTAGTCGACGATCACCAGCCCAAGCTGCTGGTCGTGCATGGCGCGCCGTGCCTTGGTACGCATTTCGAGGACGCTCAGGCCTGGCGTATCATCGATGAAGATTGGTGCTTCGGCCATCTCACCCATTGCCTCAGAGAGCTTGGCCCAGTCATCATCACTGAGGTTTCCAGTGCGGATATTCCAGCTGTCCACACCACTGGCATCAGCGAGCATGCGGTCGGTGAGCTGCTCCTTGCTCATCTCAAGTGAAAAGAAGAGAACGGGCTTTTTCTCGATTGTCGCGACGTTATACGCGAGGTTCGTCACCAGTGTCGTCTTACCCATGGCGGGGCGAGCCGCAATGATAATAAGGTCGGAGCGCTGCAGGCCAGCCGTCATTGTGTCGAGGTCGCGGTAGCCTGTGCGAATGCCACGCAGCTGTCCTTTGTTGCGGTGGAGCTCCTCAATACGGTCGAAGCTATCGGTGAGAATACTCTCCAGGCTCACAAGGTCTTGTTTGAGTGACTGGTCAGACACACTAAAGAGCTCTGCCTCGGCCTTTTCGAGCAGTTCTTGGGTGGTGGTATTTTCATCAAAACCAAGCTGGCTAATATCGGCACTGGCTTTAATGAGCCGTCGCCGCACTGCTTTTTGGGCGACGATTTCGGCATAGCTACTGGCGTGGGCTGCGGTAGGGACGTAGTTGGTAAGCTCGGTCAGATAGGCTGAGCCGCCTACCTCGGCAAGCTGGTCTTTCTTTTGCAATTCATTGGTCAGCGTGAGGAGGTCAACTGGCTTATGCCGCTCGTAAAGACGCATCATTGCTCCAAAGATCATCGCGTGACGCTTATCATAAAAGTCTTCTGCGCCGACATGCTCGCTGGCATCGGCCAAGACTTCTTCGTCAATAAGTACTGCACCAAGCAAACTCATCTCTGCATCGAGACTTTGTGGTGGTACTTTGCCTTTTGGTTGGGGTGATTGGTCAGCCATTGATGGTAATTTCTTCTCCTCCCCCCATCATAGCAAGAATGGCGGCTTTTTGGCGATCTTTGGGCGGTTTACTGGTAGCTAAGACGGCGATCTCTGCAGTGATGTCAAGGCGATTTAGTGCTGCGCTGAGTGTGGGAAGGGCGCGATCGATCTGCATTTTGGCGAATTTTTTGCCAGCGTAGATCGTTAATGTCTGGCCGTCAAACGCGTGCCCTGCCTTGGCGAGGTATGTGCGCGCTCCGACTACTCCAACAGCATCGAGAAACTGCTCCCATGGGAAGTCGATTGGTGTGGAACTTGCTGCGGACGTTTCGTTGTTCGCTGGAGAAGCTGATTGCTCGGCTGGTGTATGATCAGTAGCGGAAGCACTTCGAGTACCAGACTGACCAGCCGATGCTGCTGCCGCACCATCTGTCTCCTGACGGGGAGGGTCTGAAGAAGGAACCACAGGAGGTGCTTGCGATGATGGAGCTGGTGAGCGGGTATATGGCGCAACTGGCTCGCTGACAGTAGTGGGTGATGGCTGGCGATGAGGTGCTGTGGCTGGTGGCGTAGCTCGGCTTGCGAGAGCGGTAAGCAGTGCAATGCGCGGCCAACCGGCTCGCGGTACAGCCAGTAGTTTATCGAGTAATGGCAACAGTGCTGCGTCCTCTACAACGCGCTGGCGCGCGATACTAAGCAGCTGCTCGGCAAGAAGTTCCGCTGGTGTGCCGGCCGCCTCAGCCTCATCGATCAGTTGAGCGGCGCGGCCAATATCTGCCGTGGCATAAGCAGTCAGCAGTTCCTCTACTAGCTCATCCTGCGCAAGGCCCAGCACTTCTGCGACCATCGCGCGGTCGATCGTTTCATCGCTCAGTGAGCGCAATTGATCGAGCAAACTAATGCTATCTCGAAAGCTTCCCTTCCCTTGCTCGGCAATCAGCTCCAGTGCATCGGGTGTAATGGCAATTTTCTCCTGCTCAGCAATAAACGCCAAATGCTTGGCTGCATCACGCGGACTAATTGCTCGGAAATTGAAGCGCTGCACCCGGCTCAAGATCGTCGCGGGGAGCTTGTCGGCATCGGTCGTCGCAAGAATGAAGACGACGTGCTCGGGTGGCTCTTCTAGCGTCTTGAGCAAGGCATTAAAGGCCGACTTGCTGAGCATATGAACTTCATCAATGATGTAGATCTTTTTTGGGCTGCTGGTGGGTGCAATTTGCACCTTGTCGCGCAAATCACGGATATCCTCCACAGAGTTATTGCTCGCTGCGTCGATCTCGATAATATCAAGATGGGTCGACTCATCGGTGTATGGCAGACCGTTGATTTCATGAGCCAAGATGCGGGCGATCGATGTCTTACCCACTCCACGTGGCCCCGTCAAGAGATAGGCATGGGCAATATGCCCACTCGCAATTGCCCGCTGCAAAATCCGCGTGATATGCGACTGCCCTACAATCTCATCCAGCGACCGACTCCGATACGTCCGATATAGTGCTCTGCTCATTTGCTATATTATACCGCAGAATGGATGGAGATGCGATCCGAAATACAGAAGGAGTAATTGCAAATAAATCAATAGAATCAAAAAGCTCCAAGCGCGAGCAAGAGGGTCCCCGGTTCCCTGTTATATAAGCTATCGATAGCTGTAACTTTATAACGGTGCTTCCACCGCTGCCCACGTTGCGTCGGGTTTGTCCTCAGGGATGATGACAGTGACCTGATGACCAATCTCAATCCGGAAGAATGTCACACTTGCCAGCAGGATTCGGTATTCTCTTCCTTGTGCTTCCACGTAGTACGCGCCATCGTGTTGGGTGAGTGTGCCGATAATCTGCTTGCGCTCTACTCGCTTGATCTGCTTGTAGATAAAGCCGCCATCGTCGGCAATTGTCAGCTTGAGCTTGTCACCCTCAACCAGCTTAGACTTGCTGGCATAATTGGCTGGCACAGGATAATTCTTGCCATCGGCATCGACCATTACCTGCCCGTCAAAGATTCCTTCGACTATCTTACCTGATACTTCTTCGCGACTATTGCTTGGTACGACAACTTCGCCATCGTCACCAATAATACTCATCAATAATTCTTTTGCAGCGGCTAGGTTTGTCTCTGCCTCTTGAATCAGCGATCGTAATCGCTTCACCTGTTTCTCTGGTAATTCAGACATATTTTCTCGCAATTCCTTGTCTGTTTTCTTAGTTATCAACCCATTATATAGCGATGGGGTGGGGCCTTGTCAAGGCACTTGGTGGTTATCCACAGCGATAACAGGGGTAGCTGGTAGTTCGTTGTAAAAATGGTCAGATGCTTAGAACGCCACCCACCTGGAGTGACGCACAGCAATCCGGAGCAGTGAGCTCAACAGATTGCTGTGCGTGAGCACCTCCTTTCGTTATCGGCTACTAATCTCTATCTCTGACGGGAAACCGCGCAGACTATCATAGCTGCAGACAGCCTTCTTGAGCAACTGGTCGATGCGAACGTTGCAGAATATTGCTATATGAGAGAGTAATTCCCAGTAACCCAACGATCGACCAGCAGATCGTCCCAACGATACTAATATGCAAGGTATAGCACACAGTAGCGATGAGACCTATCATCTCAATTATGTAGCCAGAAAAGATCACCTGGCAGAGACGTATAATCGCTCTGTCTTTATCTAGTGCCTTCCATCGCAACTCCCTGCTGGTAATGACCAGCAAAAAATACCACGGCAATGGACCGGCGGCAACTACTAGAACGATGGCAGTGACAGTCATGCTACTCATGATATTCTCCCTTCCTCGGAGATGCAAAACCCAACCAAAAACACACCCAAGCGGGTGTGCTGATGGTATCAATGCAGTCGGTAGGGTGATTACGCCAGTTCGACGGTAGCGCCAGCCTCTTCCAAGGTCTTCTTGGCAGCTTCAGCGTCGTCTTTGCTGACCTTTTCTTTGATTGGGCTTGGTGCGTTGTCGACCAAAGCTTTTGCCTCACCTAGGCCAAGGCCAGTGAGTTCCTTAACAGCCTTGATGACAGCAACCTTTTGGCCACCAACTTCTTTGAGGGTGACGGTGAATTCGGTCTGCTCGTCTTCAGCAGCACCAGCGTCGGCGGCTGGACCAGCGACAGCAACTGCAGCAGCGGCTGGCTCAATGCCGTATTCGTCCTTGAGGACATTTTTGAGTTCGTTGACTTCCAGAACGGTCAAAGCAACCAGTTCTTCGGCCAGTTTTTTCACATCTGCCATGATGGATTCCTTTCGATGATGTGCGGTAGAATTATCGCACGAATTATTGTCTGCATAGTGCAAACGTTAGTACAATGCTGCGCTTGGTTACGCAGCTGCTTTGGCGTCTTCGATGCCATCGAGCAACGCATGGAGGTTGCCCGAAAGTGCGTTGGTAGTGTCGTGTACTGGCGAGAGCAGCTGTGCCACCACTTCGGCCACCAGCTGATTCTTGCTTGGCAAGCCAGCCAGTGCAGTAACGTCGGCTGTGTTGAGAGCTTCGCCTTCGCCACTAAAGCCAGCAACCAACTGAACTGTTGGATGCGTCTTGGCAAACTCGTGCAACACCTTCGCTGCCATCACTTCGTCATCTGGCGAGATTGCATACAGCAATTGCCCAGCCAGGGCCGAAGTGTCGGTATTTTTGTAGGTGTCATGCTGCGCAAAGGCAACACGCACGAGACGGTTCTTCACCACCTTAATGACAACACCAGCTTCGCGAGCCTCGCGGCGCAACGCCTGCAGGTCTGCCACACTTGTCCCTTGGTAGGTCGCAACGGCAGTGCCCTTTGCTTCTGCGAGAAGCTCACTCATTTCAGCCACCAAAGCTTGTTTTTTATCTTTGGAAATTGCCATAAGATAAAATCCTTTCTTTGGAGTTGTAATACCTATTACACGCCCAGAGGGAGTGCAGTATTACTGGTTTGTTGTTGTATCCGACCGCATTGTTAATGTCCGACATATGCCGCAAAAAATCGCCTCTGCACGATTGCAAAGACGAGTCTCGAGTTTCGTACTAAAACGCTGGCGTAAGAGCCACAGCGTATCCGAAATTCCCTCGGTAGCATACTTATCGGCTGCTTTGTCGTGCATAACAGCCCGCTACGGTCTTTGGCAATGTCTGGAGAAGATTATAGCAGATGATGGTAGGTGGATGCAAGGCGTGGAAAACTATTTGTGTCAGCGTGTAAACAGAGTGATGAAGCGGCTTAACTGTGTAGCTGTGCTTGGGCAAGCATCGCGTCGATTTTGCGGTTCGTATTGTTAATGCGGCTTCGGCTTGGCTGGTGCAATGTTGTTTTACCAAAATCCTGCTTACGCCTGTTGAGCTCACTCATACGCGTGAGCTGCTCCTCTGTTGGCTGGAACTGGTAGCCAAGCTGCTTACCTAGTTTGTATAGAATATGTGCCGCAACACCATGGCGTGCTGCTTTGCGGTCCTCCTTGGTGAGAATCTGGACTTCAAAGGGCAAAATACCTGAAGCTTGATCCTCATAAAGGCCTGTCATCTTAGCAACGCGAAAACCTTTCTTGTTATCTTCCTTAAAATCAATGTACTCTTCAGCATGAGTACCCGGATACCGAGCCTCAAATGCAGCCTTGATATCCTTGATGAATTGAGTGTCTCCCTCTACCTTGAGTATCTTGTCTCGGCCTGGTGCAGCATATGGGGTAATAATATAGTCATCATCCTCGTTGGTTGAAGTCTTGTTATTTTGCGTAGCTTTATCGTGTGGTGGCGTAACAATATCGTTATTGTTGATCATATCCAAGAACACATCAAGCAGTTCATCGCGATCCTCTGTAATGAATGTGATGCCATCGATATCAAATGGCACTTCGAGTGAGCTGTCTTTCTCCGGTGGAGATAATGAGCGCAGTGTTTGTGGTGTGATATCATTAAATTGCTCACAGAGTTCGTCGATGCATTGAGTCTTTAAATCGTCCAAAATCTTTATTGTGTTCTCGTCATATGCTTGCAAGTCTTCGTATGATATGAATTCTCGCCCATCCTGGCGTTCTTTCTCTTTAGCTTTTACACTATTCATCTTGTCATCATACACTTGCAGTATGTCCGGTGAGATAGAGGCACGGATTTTTTGATAGTCTTCTCTCTTTTGTTTCTCTGCTTTTTTTGCCCCTTCAGCAAGCTTACGTGCGAGAGAACCAACAGACTTGAGCCGCCATACGGCTCGGAGCTCAGTGTGCCACTTATAACTACAGTCACCATTCCCCACGACAATATTATGGTTCGACTCTTGGCCAAGGACAAGCTTGCTGTCACCTCTGCTTTTGTCTGTTTTGCCAATCATGCGCGCGAGAATTTTTTCTGTAATGTTGCAATAGTTTTGGTTGCGCTCTTCGGCAGTGATGACGTGATCTGGGTTGTCAGTATCGGTAGTACCCAGCACGCCAAATTCCGACAGGATGCGCTCAGCGAGATCCACAAAATGCCCTTGGCCGGTATTGCGCAGTTGGAGGCATATCACCTTGCTTCGCAGCGCCATTGCAAGCCCATCAAAGCCAATAATTTCGCACAGTGGTGCAAGCAATGCCTCGCTCTTGTAGGCTAGTTCATACGCTTCCGATGTATCATAGCGAGTGTTGTTAAGCTTGTTGAGTGTATTGACAGCCTCCATGAAAATTGTCGAAAGCCCAACGCTCTCTCCTGCATCTAAAAGGTCATCAAGATCGAGCATATTCATTGGCTGCTGCCACAGCTCTTGCATGAGGTTCTCTGCTTGCATGCGGTCGTGTGTTGCAGTCTCAAGAAGCTGACTTTGTTTCTGTTCATCTGTAAGATATTGACTCTCCGCAGAGGAAGGCTTTATCCTTCCTTTTGATTTTTCTAGCTTACGAGCTTTCGTAATGGCTGTGTACAGAGACTCTTTGTTCTCGGTGTCTGGGTTAGAGGGTATCTTCTGCGTATTAAGAAATTTACTCCAGGCGCTTGACAACTGGCTGGTATCCTGCAGCATTGAAACAATTTGGTTAAACTTTTTATATGCATCTACTTCCCACTGTTTTTTATGGTCTTCGAGCATCTTGTGGCGGAGGCTGGCAAGGTTCTCCGTTTTGAGCAGTTCATCACAATTGCCTGCTGTATACAATAAGTACGCAGTATATGCACTGTGATTGCTATATTTTGCAAATAGCTCTCCAGCAAAGTCTCGCATGAGGCTCAAGCCCGATACGATTCGCTTTGTTTTAGACTCTGGTGTGTTAGTGAGATTGAGCGCTTTTTCGTATAAATCGTATCGATCTTTATCAAAGCCCGCATTTGTCTCGTGCGCTAAGGTGTTATTTACTAGGTTAGCTGTACGCTCTTTTGTTGGATTCGACACAGTGCATACAACTGTAGCAAAGTTATCAAAAAATCACAAGGGTTGACCTCTGAAGGATGCATACTAATGAACTAATGCCATGCGTGAGGCTGGGCTGTTCACACTAAAGATACTCCTATGTTGCGTGAATATAAGGTTATTATGTAGGGGGTCAGGTACAGTTATATTATTAATTATTACTTCTTGCTAAATAGCCCCATAGGGTATTTAGCATAATTATTTTAGATTAATGATCGATAGAACTTCTTGCTGTATCTGGTATGGCGACTTAAGCACTCCATCATCGCGAATGCACTGAATTGTAGGAATGTGGTAGTTTCTCGCGAGAATGCGATAGCCATCATGGACGCGCTGCTGGAAGTCGCTGCCCTGTGATTCGAAGGTATCTAGTGTCGCGAGAGTACCTCGCTGCTTTATACGATGCATGCGTTCCTGTTCGTCGTCGAGCGTGAGGATGATGAGATGATTTGGCGTAAGGTAACGCTGACTAGTAAATAAGCCGGTAATGTGCCGAATATGTTCTTGACTCAGGCCTTCGCCATACCCCTGATAGGCGAGTGTCGAAAAATAATTACGGGACGCTAGGACAGTTTCGCCCCGCTCCAGCGCTGGTTGAATAATCTGCTGCCATAGCTCGCGCCGTGCAGTGCTAAGTAGTGCGAGATTAATCTCTGGGTCGCGACGGAGATTGCCATTTTTGATAACAGTGCGGAGGTAGTGAGCAATTGGCGTGGTCTGGGCTGGGTCGTCGCTGCTCGGCTCCTCCACAACTGTCACTACGTAGCCTTGACTTTGATAGTGTTTGGCAAGAAGCTCTACTTGGGTTGATTTGCCCGTGCCGTCAATCCCCTCAATGACGATGTAGTTACCTTGGTGCTGAGTCATTTACATAACCTCTTATTTTCATTGCAAAATACCCCACGCCCTATATATCAATTTTTCGTAAAACAGATTCAGACGGTATAGTGCCCTTTGTAATATAATCTGTGAAAATCTGTCCAGCTTCTTCTCCCGTAAATACCTCTTCTGGATGAATACGAATCGTAAATGGTTCGCCATCGCGCTGCCAGGTGAGTGGAACGAATCGCTCTTTATCAGCTACAGGCTTTCGGGTAATCACATAGTGGATATATGGATACTGAGCTGTGTGATTGTCTGGATCTGGCACGCGCACTTCTATAGTCATGCCGGTATTCGACCCAGCACATTGCATGTAGTAGCCATCAGCCAAGCTATCCTTTGGCACATTCTTTGGATGGTCAATACCATCTGGCAAGGCCCACACACAGATACTAAAGCAGCGGTTGCCATCGAGGACAGTTGGGTCAGCAATAGCCTGGCTCACCTTTTGTGCAACCTGCTCTGGTGTCTGTGGCTGCAAAAATCGCTCAAGATAACCAACGCTACCAACGAGTGAGTAGACATATTTTTTCATATAGCACCTCCGTTACTATGGTGATGAATGAAATAGTATGAGAGTATCACCACTCATTCCATCATATCATGTATAGGTAGGCACATAAATAATACTGCCAGCTTCCCCGACTGGCAGTATTATATAGCGAGTGCGATACTCTTCTCTTAACTAATCGAGTTTGTGCTCAACCTTGATGCCAGGTCCCATCGTCGTTGCAGCTGCGATGGATTTGACATATACACCCTTGAGCGAGCTTGGTTTCTGAGCTTGCAAGCTGGCGAAGAAGGCATTGGCGTTAGCGCGGAGCTTCTCTGTACCAAAGCTTACCTTGCCGATACTGAGGTGAATCGCGGCTTGCTTGTCTACGCGGTACTCCACCTTACCAGCTTTTGCCTCAGTGACGGCAGTTGCAATGTCGGTTGTTACAGTACCGCTCTTTGGGTTAGGCATCAAACCCTTTGGCCCAAGCAGACGGGCGTATTTACCAAGCTTTGGCATGTACTGTGGGGTGGCGATCAAAACGTCAAAGTCTAACGTGCCTTTGTCGAGCAGCTTGATGATAGCCTCCTCGCCAGCAATGTCTGCCCCTGCTTTGGTAGCAGTTGCAACCTCGGCTTCTGGCGCAAAAACGGCAACGCGAACAGTTTTACCTGTGCCGTGTGGCAAGACAACTGTCGAGCGGATATTTTGATCGGCCTGGCGTGGATCAACACCAAGGCGGACGTGCAGCTCAACACTCGCATCAAACTTAGCAGGGTTGGTCTCGGTCGCAAGCTGCAGCGCTTCGTCTAGCGAGTATGCCTTGTCTTTCTCAACCTTCTCAGCTAGTTTGCGATAGGCCTTGCCGCGGCGCTCAATTAGCGGGCGAACCTTCGGTGCGGGCCCTTTCTTAATAGCTGCATCGACATCACCTTGAGGGGTTGTATCGCCAGCCTCTTTGCGCGCCTCCTTCTCGGCCTTAGCCTCGGCTTCGTCGAGAGCCTTTTGGCTACGCTTACCAGCCTTTGCCACGGTGGCTTCGCGCTGGGCAATGACATCCTTATCGTTTGCGGCAGCGATGGCTGCCTCAATCTCTGCAATAGTGTTTTTTTCTGAAACATCGAGTTTCAGCTCTGCTGCTTTTTCAAGCAGATCGGCTTTTTTTGCCATAGTATCCTTTCTGTGGTGCAAGCGGCTTGGGTGCCTCCCACGTTTACTGATTAACCTTTCTAGTATAGCACATATGGCCCCGCAGTATGAGACAATAAACTTGTACAATGCGAAAATAATTTTGAGCACGCGTCACCAATTGTGCTATAATGAGAGACGTTGTCGGGGTGTGGCGCAGCTGGTAGCGCGTACGGCTGGGGGCCGTGAGGTCGCAAGTTCAAGTCTTGTCACCCCGACCATTTTGGTTTCATGTCTTCCTCTCACGTTATGGGCATTGTGCACGTGAGATTTTTATTTGCTTGGCATTCTTGGGCTTTTCCAGAGAGTAAGACGGTCTATCAGTAACTGTATCGCTGCTTTTAACAAATCTACATAGACGGGTGATACAGGTTCATAATACGAAACGCCCATGCCAGCCCAAGTGCGCCAACGATAATCAATACACTCATCGTTATCTCTACCTGCTTGTAATGTCGCACATGAAAGCGAGGAATAGTGGCAAGCACTGCAATAAGGAAGCCCAATGCTATGGCTGCTGAGGCAGGAATGAATTTATGTCCAATTTGGAAGGCGAATGCACCCATCAAGAACGCTGTCGAGCCATAGATGACGCGCGAAATAGGCCTACTACCACGGCCAAGCCATAGCACACCAGCCGCAAAGCAGGCTGCATCCATACCGAAAATTATGGTAGCTGCCCAAACTGGATCTATTCGTGTGTAGTGAGCTGTAGGGTAATTGACTATATATGATATCGCCTCTGATATCAGCGCAACAATAACAAAAATTAGCCATAGCCATACCATCTGCTTGGTGCGGCGCACTGGTATATTTTGTGGTTGCTGGACGCGGGTGGATGATGTACTTGTACTCATAATCTTTCCTTTTGTGCTATAATAGCTTCTTAATTTGAAGGCGGTGCAGCATTACTCTCTTTCTTACTGGCACTAGCATGCTGTTTATCTACATTCCATTCAATTCAACAAACTCATAGACAAACGCCCCGCTGCTCGGTGAAAAACAAAATACATCGTTGGTGCGATGACTCGACGAATAGCGTGCCACGCAGCGGTTGTCGCTGCTGATGGCTGCTCGAGCTTGATCACTAAATTTCTTTGGTGGAATAGTATGGTTGCCAAGGATAGCAGTGTCTCGAAATACCGACTCAGGGTGAGGGAGGTTGTCTCCGTAATGGTACCATCCTGAGCAACCGTGTGGGCAATCGGTAAAGGGCTGGATAGTTAGCAAGCGATCGCGCGTCGCTTTGTCGGTGATGGTGCCAATAATAAGGCCGTCTTTTCCATCCCAGCCCTTCGCAGCATACCCCGACTGATAGCTCACATCCATATGGCGAATTGCATTGTGATCAAAGCGCCCATAGAAGATCGTCGTTGTGAAGCTACCGATCGTCATATAATACAGCCACCAGCCAATCGCAGCAACGACGAACACACCAAGAATAAGGATTGGTATAGAGATTTTGTCGAGGAGGAGTTTACACATATTGTTATTGTAAACTACTATTGCAAAATATGTCAATTTATACCAAAAATACCTCTGCACGCAGAGGTATTTTGATGTGCGCCGAGTAGATTAGTCAGTGACTTCTACGCCCATACTGCGAGCAGTACCTGCCACCGTCTTGATAGCTCCTTCGAGACTGATGGCGTTGAGTTGCTCCATTTTTGCCTGAGCGATCTCCTCAAGCTGCGCTCGGGTGATCGTCCCAACCTTGTCGCTGTGCGGCTTGCTACTGCCCTTCTTGATGCCGATCGCAGCACGGATCATATCATCAACGGGCTGGCCGAGGCTGCGCCATGCAAAGGTGCGGTCCTCAAACACTTGGATATGAACAATAACATCCTTACCCATATCTGCCTTAGTGGCGTCGTTGAATGGGTTGATGAAGTCCATCATATTCAAGCCCCACTGACCAAGTGTGCTACCAACGGGTGGTCCGGCGGTGGCGCGGCCAGCTGGAATACGAAGCTTCAGGTTGCCGATAACTTTTTTTGCCATTATTATTTCCTTTTACTCAATTACTACTGGTATTGAGTGCGTAACGTTGCTATTATAGTGGATCACTCATACAAATGCAAACTGCGTGCGAGGCTTATACCTTCTTGACCTGCAGCGCATCAAGTTCAACCGGCGTGTCGCGGCCAAACATGCTCACCATCACCTTGAGCTTGCCCTTGGTGGTGTCGATCTCACTCACGGTGCCATCAAAGTCTTTGAATGGCCCATCAATGATACTGACCACTTCCCCTTCGCTAAAGTCAATCTGGTGCTTGGGGTCTTCCACGCCCATGCGTTTCTTGATCTTCTTAATCTCAGCCTCGCTTACAGGGGTTGGCTCGGTGCCGCTCCCCACAAAGCCTGTGACACCAGGCGTATTGCGTACAATGTACCATGTCTCGTCGGTGAGCTTCATCTCGACCAAGACATAGCCTTGGAAAATCTTAACTTCAACGACTTTGCGCTTGCCATTTTTGATCTGGATCTGCTTCTCCTTAGGGACGATGGCATCGAAGATTTTGTCGGCCATATCAACGGCCTGAATGCGCTGGCGAATACTATCGGCTACCTTTTCTTCGTAGCCACTGTAGGTGTGGATAGCATACCATTGCCGTGTGCTGTCGTAGCGTTTTTTTGTCATTGTCTACCTCCCCAGGATAATTTGAAATAGATATTTAAATGCAGCATCAAGTAGCAAAAGCGTTGCACTAAACACTGCAATAAAGCCAAGTAGTGCACCAGACATTTTCCATGTTGTTGCACGATCGGGCCAGCGCACCATACGGAGCTCATACCAGGCTCCAGCAAAGTAATTGCGAATCGCTGAGAATGGGCCACGGCGCTGACGCTTTGACTTAGTTACTTTTGGTTTTTTGGCCTCGGTTTTGACTGATGCCACAGAGGTTGTCTTTTCTTTTGACGTTTTGGTTTTGGTGGGCGTGGTGTCTTGCGCGGTGATGCGCGTCACGCGGTTGGTTGATGATTTTTTGCTTGGTTTCGCCACAGCATACTCCCCAAATTTAATAGCCTGTCTTTGCAGGCTGTCAAGCCCTAGTGTAGCGCGCTATAGCGAGGGTTGTCAAGGGTGAACCGTGGTTTTGCATTGTACTTCTGCTACTGCTCATGACAGATTTGGGTATACATACCTGTTTATTCTCCAAGGGGGCATTTACTGCGAGCTCGTATGTTTGTCGTGCGTCGTCTGCTGCGCAGCTGGCAGTGCAAAGAAGAAGGTTGAGCCATGATTAAGCTGACTGGTAAACTCGATGCGCGTACCGAGCTTGCGTGCGAGCTTGGCAGCAATGTAGAGACCAAGGCCAGTTCCGCCAGTTTCGCGAGTGCGGTAGTCTTCGCTGCGCCAGAAGCGTTCGAGGATGTGTGCTTGGTCGCTCTTGCTAATGCCAATGCCCGTGTCGCGCACAGCGATGATAATGCGATTACCCTTCTTGCGCGCACTGAGGTGGACCTCTCCTTCTTTGGTGTATTTGAGGGCATTAGAGAGGAGATTTTGGATAAGTTCACGTACATATAATGAGCTTGCGACGACATGGCCCAGCCGCGGTGATGTCTCGAGCGTGAGAGTAAGCTGCTTTTTGGCAGCCTGGGAACGATACTGATGGTAGAGGTCATCCATGAGCGCACGGACATTAAGTAGCTCTGGCATGTCGGCGGCGCCACGCTCAGCCTGTGCAAGGGTGCTGAGGTCATTAACCATCTTTGCTAAGAAGACGATTTGCTCGTGGGCTGCATCAAGGTGGTCTTTGAGCGTATGTTGCGGCATATCGCGCCGGTGAAGCATGAGCTGAATATTACTGAGTGCTCCCTCGGCTGCCGTCAAGGGAGTGCGAAGCTCATGGCTCACCACACTAATAAACTCATCGCGCTCTTCTTCAAGCGATTTCTCTTTCGTAATGTCGCGCAGGATGAGGACGTAGCCATCACTTGAATCACTCATTGTATTAAGTGCACGTATTGGAGAAAATATGATACTAAGACGGAGCATCTCGCCCGATACTTCCATCCACACATCATCGCGTGTTTGCGTAACGGTTGCAGCGTGAAGCAGCTGAGTAAGATAGACTGGCTGCTTGGCACTATCGCGCAGCGGAAGGATGGTATCGATTAGCTTGCTATGTGGGCTTGTGTTGGTATCAAGCAAATCGAGTGTTGCAGCGTTGTAAAGTTGGATAATGCCCTGCTGGTCGGTTGCAATGATAGCGGTTGCGAGATTATTGATAATCGTTAGAAGCCGATCGTGCTGCAGGGTCATTGCCTCGCGGCTAGTATGTAGTGCCGAGCGGTAGAGATTATGGCGATACGCAAGAGCAACAATGACCACACCAAGCATAAAGGCCATCAACGTTGTTGTGGTAATATCAACAATACTTTGTGGCGTCAGCCAAAATGCATCAAGTGCTGCTGTAATAAAAAGCACGAGTGCACTGAGCAGCCACCCAGAAAAGCCAGCATAAGCAAAAGCTGCCAACATAAACAACGACCACGCACAGGTAAACGGCACTGCTACGCCAGAGATACTGAGCAGATAACTCGCAGCGAGACCATGATACAAGACGAGCTGCCACGCTCGCTGCTTATTCGTCTGCGACGGACGGAAACAGGTGTAGAGGCCAAGAGCAAGCCAAGCGCTGGCTGCTGCATAGAAAGACCATTCGCCTGCCCCAGGAATGCGCTGCATTGCATCAAGACCGAGGAGTTTGCTATACGCGAAAAGCAGGAGCGGGAAGACAACACTGCTGACTCGCACGACAGTACTGGTTTGGCTATTGGTAGCGTATGGCGACACGCTTCTAGTATACCTGGAGTATGACGGTAGGCACAAGCGTTTTGTGTGACATTTGCTTATGCTATATCATTGGTGTTTCGTGCTTAAGCCGCTGCCGGTGTGATCGGTAGTGAGGATCATACTGCTCTACCAGCCCCCAAAAGGCTGACGAGTGATTCATGTGGTGAGTGTGGCAGAGCTCGTGAATCAAGACATAATCAATCAATTCATCAGGGAGTTTCATGAGCGCAATATTAAGGCTAATTGTACCTGTGCTGCTGCAGCTCCCCCATCGAGTGCTCGCATGGCTGAAGCGGATGCGCTGGTAGGTTGAGTTAGTGCGTGCAGCAAGCTCGTGGAGACGCTGCGGCAAGTAGGCTCTGGCTTCGCGGCGCAAGATGATTGCAATTTCTCGTCGGATAGCGCACTGAACGGCTGGCTCGTCTATAGTATGTTCTGGTGGGAGAGAGACGAGCAGCTTTTGCCTCGCGATGCGCACAGTAGGCCGATTGACCATCTGTGTGCGGATGATAGCGATCGAGTGATGTTTACCAATTACCTCTCCGTCTTGATAAATATGCACCGCGTGCTGGTGCAGGAGCTGGCGGAGTGCTTGACGATGGGTTGCAATGCTGTGACGGATGAGAAAGAGTGGTGCGTGCCGCGGGGCGTTGGCACGGAGCTGGCCATTTGGTGCGAGACGTAGTGTGATGGAACGCACTTTGGCGCTGCGCTTGATAGCGATATCACCAAATTCATCGTCGTGGAGCGTAGAAGACATAGATAAAAGTCTCCCTCCTTTTAACCAAGATGTTATTTTATTGTACAATGTAGCGTGCCGAGCGAATTTGTCCTCGCCGTGGGGCGCTCGACATAGTGCGCATTGGGTGACTGGCTGGTGTCGGTGGTGGCACTTGAGTGCGCTGCTTTGCTACTGGTGGAGTTGTGGCTGGTGCTTTGCTCGGCAGAGCTTCGTCTTCAGTCTGTTGACCGATTTGCTTTAAGAAGGTCAGGGCAGCATGGGACTGTGATGAATACGGGTGCTTGCCGCTAATGACAAAATAGAGCTCGCCAGCGGTAGGTTCACTAAAGCGCCGTACGTAGTAATCAAATGCCTCACGTGAGAGTCGCTGGTTCTTGACACTTCGGCTTCGGGCTGTCGTTACATCCGTTTGGACCCAAATAATCACTGGCCGATACCCTTCACTACGTGCCCAGCGGACAAATTCACTTCGGCGAGCGCGGGTGTTGCTATCACCCTCGTATATAAAAGGTTGCTTGGTTTTAGCGATCTCTTGTAAAAATGTTTTCCCTACTACTGCCGCGGCTGCATCGTCTTGGCAGTAGCCCGAGAGCTCGTTGATATCAATAAAGGGTGAGCCAAAGGCCTTGGCAAACTGAGCGGCAAAAAATGTCTTGCCGCTACCGGGCAAGCCAACCATGAGTATTGCAAAGGGCCGAACTGGAGGCGTTGGTTGCATGTATTTTATTATAGCAGACTCCGCGTGGTGCGAGAGATTTTTAGCATAAACCAAATCAATATTCGCTTTACCATATAAAGTTCTTCCGGTTTGGCTATAGATTTGATATACTAATAGATAGTAACAGAGGGGCATAGTACAACGGCTAGTATAACGGTCTCCAAAACCGTAGATTGAGGTTCGATTCCTCATGCCCCTGCCACAATAGTATCCAACCTCCCTGACGGAGGTATTTTTTGCCTAAAGGAGTGATATACTGGAGTTATGTCAGCCCATGATGCCATTACCCACCGCGTCAAGCGTGTCGTGCGGCAGGTTTCGCCAGCGGCTTTTGCAGAGCGTTCGGCTGCGCGCAAGATAGTGCAGCAGTTTGCCGAGCAAGCTGGCTTAATTTATTTCGGAACGATCAACCCGCGGGACGATGACTACCACCCAATCCGCGGCTACACTATGTCGACGACTCATCGCGACCGGCACTATAGCGTGGGTAATATTCGCGGTTATAATGTCACACTCGTGTCGCGGCGAGATATGGTGCGGATTGCCAATAGCCCCAAGCCTTCGCCGCAGCGATGGCTGATTGCCGCGGTGGATATGTACACGCGCCGTGATGTACCGTATATGTTTATTGGCCGACAAGGCAAGATTGCTAGCTACCCGAGCTATAAATTGCAACCACTCCGGCTCGGGATGTTTGGGCCGCAACCAGAAGAATTTATGCAGAAATATACAGTGTATGGCGAGCTTGGGCGAGCAGTCGAGATAGAACGCTACCTCACACCTGATGTAGCATCGGTGATAGTGTCGCATTTCGATGATCTCAGTATTGAGATCTCAAGTAGCGTCCTCTATATCTATGCCGCTATGGCAACGCCGACGATGGAGCTGCTTGACCGGATGGTTTCTGATGGTCTCTGGCTAGCAGCGACATTTGACGTGTTTGCCGAGCAGCTTGCCGCTGCGCAAGCTGAGCGCCATACCACCATTCACCAGGGCTATCGCCATAGATAGTCTTAGGCGCTGAGATTGATGGTTTCCATACCCTTCCCCTCTTCTATCTTTTAAAAATACAGTAAGAAGTAATACTACTTAAAGCCTGTCGCTTACGCTATACTAACTCTTGCAATTGATCGCTGACACGAAAAACAGCATTCGTGAGTGAATGCTGTTTTTGATTATTATTGCGATAAGACTAGCCTTTGCGCGGTTTAACCTCGTTACGGCCGAGCGATTTCTTCGTCTCTGTGTAAGTAGCGTGCCGGCGAGCAATTGGGTCATACTTGCGTAGAACGAGCTTATCTGGAGTGTTTATTGTGTTCTTGCGCGTTACGTAGGTACGGTGTTTGGTGAGGTTGCTCACAAGAGCAATAATCTTTCGCTTGGTATTGTTCTTCTTTGCCATTTCTTTACTCGTTAGATTTTATAAAATATCTTGGTTGATTATAGCATAGCCTATGGTGTAATGCTAGTGGCGACGGCGATTTGCTACTCGCTTGTGGTATAGGCGGCCCAGTTCGCTTGCTCATCAGCGCTCAGTGCTCGGGCCTCAGTGATAACAGCGGCAAGCTGTGAGGCGCTCACTGTGAAGGTTTCGCCACTGTCAATGTCATCACGTTGCCCCATCAAGGCCACTAAGCGGTTCTCGGCATATGCCGCCTGCGCGGGGTTAAGCTGCTGAGCTTGGTGGTGGCTCTTGATGAAGCGTCGCGCCACAAGCGACTGGGAGTCGCCATCCTGGGCGGTTAGCATAATTGGCTTTTGCTCTGATGTGGTAGTCTGGTTCTTCTCAGAATGAGCTGGCGTCTGTTGCGCTTGCGATTGACTAGAGGTGGTTGCTGGTTGGTTAGCTTGCTTCTTGTCTGTATTGCCGCGATTATCACGTTGCTGCTGCGGCCGTGGAGCAGTTTGCGCAGGGCGGTGTGGAGCTTCTTGTGGTTGCTGAGCTGGGATCATTGCCACGACATATGCGAGTGGCACTGTAATGAGCAGCAGGATAATTGCCGCAAGACCAGCTGCATATTGACGAAGTGCGCTCGATGGAGCGGGTGCGTGATGGCGAGTAAGTGTAACGAGCGCCCATAGTTTGCTCGTCAGTGCAAGACTCCCAGCGATCGGGAGATAGAGTGGCAGGAGCCATAGGTCGTGTGGGTGATGCTTAAGGTGTGGAATATTGCGCATGGCCTGCCATATAAGCCAACCAAGCACCAGCCCAAGGATCGTTATACTACTCCATAGCGTTGCAGTAGTCGCCGTCCCAGTCAGAGTGCTGTATAGGTTGTTGACGAGTGTGCTGCAGAGTACGATCAGTGCCCCAAGATAGAGCAAACTCGCAAAGCAAAAGCCAATGTGTGTGAACCAGACAAGTGGCCCCGCCTGCCGGATACGCGCGTGCTGATGCCAGAGTTGCCAATAGGCAGCGCGGCTCAGTTGGGTATAACTGCTTGCAATCCGGTAGAGCTCTGCCGGGTGGTTGATCTGCGTGAGAGCACTGTGTTGGTAGGCTGCATGGTGTTGTGAAGACAGAGACAGTGCAATGCTTGATGGATGATGCGCGGCACATGGCTGCGCTACTACACTGCTCTGGGCAACGTGCTTAAGCAGCTCAAGCCGAATGGCAAAGGTGTCACTCGTTATGGCATAAGCCTGGCCATGGCGGCTCTGCATAGGCAAAATAACACGCTGCTGCATATCGAGGAGCCAACTGCCGATTCGCTGAGAGAGCGTCGTTCCACCAGTGTATTGTTGGCGGCCACTGACGAGCCCAATAGTTGGCTCGGCAAAGGGTAAAAGGAGGTTAATTGTCGATGGTGTCCAGTGCGCACGCGGAGTTGTGACAATCACAAGGCTCACGCGCCGCACCTTTTCGATCAGTGAGGCAAGCTGCGCATCATAGCTCACCACCTCAGGCTGCTCGATCACTGTTGTTGCATATTCTTTAGCGATTGCTCGGAGAGATTGGTGAGCGCGCGAGGCGTCGTTAATCGAGACGAGTAGCTGCGTTGGCTTGCTATGCTCTTTGATGCTCGCGAGGCAGCTCTCGAAGACTTCTGGATCTTCGTCCTCAGCAACAACCAAGACTGCGTATTTTTTGCGGAGTGTTGCAGTGTAGGTTTTATTCTTGCGAGCACTCGCCACGCGGAACCACCAACTCAGGGCGATCACGAGGAATATCACCCCTCCGACCCACCACCGATACCTGTCGATTACTTCCATACACTGTACAAAACCAGCCATTGCCATAGACTCCTCTTTATTTAATGGTTATTCTTATTCTAACACGAAACTTTATCGTACAAACACTCTATCGACAAGAGATCGCTCGAACGATAGACAATATGTATTGTAGCCACGAATGCCCCCATTTGTCAATGGATTTCTAGGAGAATTATGTATACATGTACTATAACCTCCCCGATTATGCCATTGAGTATGGCGCAAAAAGCCCAGTTATAGATGCTATATGAGGTAAGGCTGACTACTGGTAGAACTTCGCACGCTCTATAGGCGAAGCAGCGAAGAGTAAGGGTGAGTGTGCTGGCAAAATGAGCGCATCAAGAACCAAGGCAGTAAGGCTTGCTGGTACGTACCTCATATGGTAGAATACCAAGTAATGCCGCGATAGCTCAGTTGGTAGAGCGCATCCATGGTAAGGATGAGGTCTCGGGTTCAAGCCCCGATCGTGGCTCCATGGCTGGATTTGTTGATCACCCCATTGCTGGGGTGATCTTTATTGTTAGTCTATGAGTGGGGATGTTTTTCGCTTGTTGAAATTATGCGACGAGAAACACCCTTTTCTCCGCCGTGCGCTATCAGCAACGAGGTTAGACTGGCCGGCGGTGACGTGGCAGCCGGTATACGCGACCTTCTCCATCTGGTACACAATGACGACCGCGTGATTGACCTGGTATCGTGTGCTCAGAATATTCAGTGAGACCATGGCATGTGCCATCGCTCATAGGATAATAACTCTGACCTTTACTAAATAACTCATCTGATGGCTCAGTGGTATCGTGCTGAGGGCCAAGTGGATAGTCACAGCGGGTGATTGCTTTTGTTGGTGTGTTCTTACTGTCAGAGTGAGTTGTAATCACGCTGATAGCGGTTACTTCCATCTCTTGTACGCCAGGCAATATCGCGTCGGTAGTGTCGTGTTGGACGTATGCCATGGTATCGAGACCGCGCATAGCACGGGCGTCATATACAACTGATAATCTTCTGGCTATATACCCAATTTCATATCGGAGGCGTAACACTTCTTCACTCGGTGCAACCTCTCTAATTCGTTGTGAGTCACCGACTGATCCGCCAATCTCTACCTCATCACCAAGTTGTATAGTAAACGGCTCAAACTCCTCCGATAGAGCTTTGGTATATTTTATAATCCCATCACGTTTCGTTGTGTCTCCTTCTGATTTTTCACGCACGACCATCGAGGAAAAGAACGGCATAAGAGGATACTTTTTGAGCTTATGTTCATAGATTGGGTGGTTGCGATTTCGATAGAGCTCAGACGTACGTCGTGGTTCATTATCAGTAAATAGTGCAGCGACCAGGACATGGTTGAAGTGGTTTTCTTGAGTCATGGATGATAGTATAAAACAAAATATGTGATAATAACAGAGGAAAAGCCGCGGTTTGTATGTTTTCTCATGCAATCATGATATTGGTCTGAATGGTATGTAAGTACAAAAAGCGAAAATTGTCGAATGAAGAAATTCGCTCTTTGACATTGGCGAAAAATTTGCTATACTAATTCACAGTTAGTTCATTTTATTTGCCGGAGTCGTCTAGTGGCAATGACAGGAGACTGTAAATCTCCCGCTTTTTAGCTTCGTAGGTTCGAGTCCTACCTCCGGTACCATCCCTGCCGCTTTAGCTCAGCTGGTCAGAGCAACTGTTTTGTAAACAGTAGGTCTACGGTTCGAATCCGTAAAGCGGCTCCATACGTATATAGCGAAGACTTTCTTAAGGAGGAGGTCTTTTTTGTTTTTGCAGTCACATAGTGGTTGTAATTGGTGAAAGCTTATTTTCCACTCTCTGTAATTGGCGCACAAAGAACAATATTGGAAGCGTGGTAATTCTGTGTATGTGTAGTGAGTATGTGATATATCAGGCTTACGCAGCGAGAAACCCCGCCCTGAGAATGTAAATAAGGCAGCACACATATTGCTGCCTTGTTGATTGTACTTAGCCCTTATTATACCCTTTTACTACTTGATGCTACATCGTAATGCGGCGTGACGCGCTGCGCTGGATGCGATTGGCGGGCATTGGGGCTCGTGCTGGTGGATGAACAGCAACGGACTGTCGACTATATGCGGCATTTGGCTGCGGCTGCGGAGGTGCTTGGGTATACGTTGGTACTGCTGGAGCGGGCAATGCAGCCGGTGGATGGTAATATGCCGTTGAAGGCTGTTGCTCTACCTGCTGGGACGGCACAGTAATGCGTTGCTGGGGTTGCTGGTGAGGTTCTGGTTGTGCTCGGTGGTGCTGCGGTGATTGCGCAGAGGTAGGCTGGGGCTGCATCTTGGCACGAATACGCTTCGCTTTCTTGTGGTCGCCAGCGCGCTCGTAGCCTTCGGCCAGGAGCTGATATGTTTGAGTACCAGGCTCTAGCTTGGCAGCTCGCTCAAGTGACTCCAGCATTTTCTTACTATGGCCGAGCTTTTCCTGTACCTTGGCATAGGCAATATGCCGCGCAGCCAGCTTGTCCTCCATTGCCAGTGCTTGTTCAAAGGCGAGAGCAGCTTTGTCGTAGCGCTTGGTTTCGTAATAGATGAGGCCAACATTGTGTAGGCTTGATGCACTTGGCTCCAGACTCTGAGCGATCTCAAAGCACTCAATCGCATCATCAAACGCCTTCTGCTTGGCGTATAAAATACCGAGGCGGTTATAGGCGGTTGCATTACGCTCATCTACCCGCAGGATCGTGAGCAGTGCCTTCTCGGCGCGGAGATAACGACGATCACGGAGTGATTCCTGAGCTACCTCCCACAGGCGATCAAGCTTACCTGAGAGGCGCATTGGTAATTGTGAGGTGGTCTCGGTAACTGATTGCTGCTGCCATAAGGCAAAGGCACCAGCGCAGGCTACCAATAATAATCCATACATAGTTATAGTATACCACATGCCAGCAGCTGAATCCGCACGCTGGCATTAGCAGTAATGCGCTCGTGTGCGCGTGCGATACGCTCTGCCTGAGCAAGCAGCTGCTGTGATGGCTGCGTCCGGAGTGTATGCCATGCAATGTGTAGTAGGCACTCAAGCAAGAGCAGTGCACGAGCTCGATCTTGGCTATAGCGCTGCCCAATCACGATGCGTTGACGGGTAGTACCAGTGATATAGTGGCGCGCATCGGTCATTGCCAGAGCAATGGTGCGAAACTCCTCGCTATTGGCAGCCAAGCGTGCGATCGTCGCAGGTTGCTGCTGAGCAATGAACTGCAGCTGAGCACGGCGCGTCGGGTCAATAATGCCAAGCTGGCCAAGCTGAGCAGTTGTTTGGGCTTGCTGAGGTGGGATGATACGGACGGTCTGGACGCGTGAGCGAATTGTTGCCAGCAAGCGTTGGGGTTGATGGCTGGTGAGGATAAGACGAAGCGCGTGAGGCGGCTCTTCGAGGAGTTTAAGGAAGGCATTTTGGGCGGCAGGTGTCATCCGGTCGGCATCATCAATAATGACAAATTGCCGAGCTGTTGCCTTGCCCTGAGTAAGTGTGTGAAGTGAGCGGATGTCATCAACGCGAATTGTCCCGCGTTGCTGGTCGTTGTGGCCCTGGCTAGTATGAGGCCGGAGGACAAGTGTGGGGCGGCTCGCAACCTGCTGTGCTGCGGTCATAAGCCCAAGTCCAGGCGCACCAACAAGAAGCAATGACTGTGGTGGCTGCTGCGTAAGCTGGGCAAGACGCTGCTCGGTGCGGGGGTTATAAACGAGCGATGACATCGGCCCCCTCAGGAAAGAGTGCCATAAAGGCTGCTGGCGGTGGTGCAACAAACGTCTGACGTAGGCCAGCACGAGTCGTGATTTCGAGCTGGTAGGCGTGCAGAAGGAGACGCTCCCCTGCCGATCCATAGACGCGATCACCAACAATCGGTGTGCCAATATATGCCAGATGGACACGCAGCTGATGTGTTCGGCCAGTGCGGGGGCGCAGAGCGAGTAAGCTCATACTGGACTGCGAGGCGAGTACTTTATAGATTGTTTGGGCAGATTTGCCGCGTGGATCGGCTCGAAAGGTGCTTGGCGCGGCCGGGTTACGCCCCAGTGGGACATCGATCTTGGCTTGCTGCTGACGGGGTTGCCCTGCCACAACCGCTAGATATGTCTTTTTGGCGTGGCGCTCGGCAAATTGCTTCTTAAGCCGCTGGAAGGCCTCAGGTGTACGTGCACCAATCATTACTCCACTGGTGTCGCGGTCGAGCCGATGAACAATCCCCGGCCGATTTGTCTCCAGTCCAACCGAAGTGTAGCGCCGGAAGAAGTCTGCAACCGTAAACTCATCATTGAGCGCACCTTTGCTATGCGTGAGGATACCAGCTGGTTTATTGATAACGATTACATCATCATCAATGTAGAGGATGGGGAGGGTTTTGTCGCTATAGTCGACCGCGTCAGGTAGGTTGATGGCGATGCTGTCGGTCTCTGCTACCAGTTGGCGTGGCTGACAGACGACTCTATCATTGACAGCGACGTGGCCAGCCTTGATGTGTTTTTGCCAAGTGGAGCGACTGGTCTCGGGGTAGCGAGCCGCAAGCAGGCTATCAAGGCGCTGGGTGGTACGCCGCTGCTGAAAAAGATAGACATCCTTACCCTTGAATGGTAGGCCGTAGGTCGTGAAGTCGCTGAGTGGATTAGGGAGGATTTCCCCCGTTGCATCACTTTTTGCGGTGTAGATCTGCTGCATAATGTAGGGTGCATGATCCTCCGCTATGTCGTCGATGAGCAAAAAGTACTGCCGGCGGTCGAAGCGAAAACGCACCAGCTGATTGATGGGCTGCGGGTGGCTACTGGCGATTTGGTCGATGTGACGCGGGACATTATCGTCAGTTGCTTGACGAAACTGGCGTAAGATAGCAAGGAGGTCGCTTGATGTGATTTTCATACAATGACTCCATCTCGGGCTATACTCATGATGTACTCCGCAGGCCAACCGCCTTTTGTACGCGGAGGAGCGTGGTGTTGGCGACCTCATTCATCGCTCGCTCAGAGCGCTCGAGAGTAGCAAGCAGTGTCTCATCGGAGATACCTGCGAGCCGCGCTTGAAAATCAGTGAGGAAGGTAGCCACTGCTTCAGCTACTGCACGCTTGAGTGGACCATATTGGGTCTGCCCTACCCACTCGGCATTCACCTCGGCTTGCGGGCGATTGGTCAAGATTGCAAGCAGTTGAAGCAGATTAGTAATGCCTGGCTGACGCTGCCAGTCGAAGTTAATAACACCAAGCGAGTCTGTCGTGGCAGCCATGATTTTTTTGCGTGCTTGAGCGGGGGTATCAGCAAGGTTGATCTTGGACTTTTGGTCAGTGGAGCTCTTGCTCATCTTCTTTTCTGGGTTGGTCAGGCTGCGAATACGCAGGCCGGTGTCGCGCTGGATGAAGGCGGTTTGCTTGGCAGTTGGCTCTGGAATAGTAAAGAGCTTGCCAAACTTACGATTCATGCGCAGGGCAATATCACGGGTAATTTCCAGGTGCTGGAACTGATCCTCACCGACTGGCACCCATCGGGCGTTGTAAAGAAGGATATCAGCTGCCATCAGGACAGGGTAATTGAAGAGCCCAACGGTGACATTATTGTTGGTATCAGCTGATTTTTCTTTAAACTGCGTCATGCGGCTCATCTCGCCAAAGCCAGTAAAGCAATCTAAAATCCACGTGAGTTCACTGTGTGCTGGGATAAAGCTCTGCCGATAGAGAAACGTATGTTCGTCGGTGATATCAAGCCCTGCTGCGATGAAGTATTTGAGGTTTGTTAGCGTATTCTCATAAAGTGTCGTGTGGTCGATCGGTGTGGTAAAGCTGTGGAGGTCGGGCACAAACATGTTGA
This sequence comes from Candidatus Saccharimonadota bacterium, assembly GCA_905373835.1. Classification (GTDB taxonomy): domain Bacteria; phylum Patescibacteriota; class Saccharimonadia; order Saccharimonadales; family Saccharimonadaceae; genus Saccharimonas. The sequence goes on along the minus strand of CAJPUN010000002.1, from coordinate 142,274 downwards.
GCTGGTAGTGCCCAGCGTAGTGCTGCTGCAGCTGCACCATTGGCACAAAGGCACCAAGATAATTGCCAAGCGTTGGCTCTTCATTGCTACGAATTCCGGTGAGGATAACTTCTTTGGACATATACGTAGTATAGCATTTTCGGTGGCGAGTTTGAATAAGCGGTCAGAACACGCAGTATATGAGGTACTATACGAAACGATATCATTGACATAGCGTAGCATTTCTGGTTAGCTAGATAGTAAGGATTCGTTTCGAGCAATCGAGACGAGAGGAGTTAAGAAAGACGACAGGAGAACGCCACGAACGACACTCATAATGTACTGTGTATTGATTTGCTAATGTCAAGAAAAACCTAAGGAGCACCATGCTAAAAACCATCAAAACGAAAAAAAATACGACAAAATATACTCTTGTCGCGCTGGTGACAGGCTTTGCGCTGCTGAGCGTGGGGTCAAGCTATATTCACGCACGATCTGCACAGAACTCTAGCAATAGCAATCTATCTAACATTACTGCCAACACCAATACCGATGGATTCCAGCAATCAAACCACTACAATACGCCAAAAGGCTTCATAAATGACATCCAGACAATCTTCAAAGGAACGGATGACTACTACCACCTTTACTACCTGCTCAATAAAAACTATAAGTCGAGCAATGATGGCACTGAGTGGTACCATATTCGCACCAAGGATTGGGAGCACTTTGAAGACCTCGGTGTGGCAATTCCTAAGTTTGTTAACGGCTGGTCGGCAGTTGCCTCGGGTTCGGTATATCAGAATAGTAATGGATTTTTCCGTGACTTACCCAAAACGGCAATAATTGCCTACTTTACGAGCTATACTGAGACTGGCCAACACCAATATGCGGCATATTCGCTCGATGATGGCCGCACCTACCACCCATACAACCACAGCCAGCCAGTCATGAAGGCGAAGTCTAAAGAGCAGAACTTCCGCGACCCACACGTCTGGTACAATGAATCTACCAAGAAGCTGATGATGTATCTGGCTGAGGGCGATAAGGTTGGTATCTACTCAAGTACTGACGGAAAAAAGTGGGAATACCAGGGCGCAACCATACTCAACGGTAGCACACTTGATGGCAAAGATCTTGGCCTTATCGAGTGCCCTAACCTCAAGAGCTTTTATGATCCGCAAACAAAGATCACTAAGCACGCGCTGCTCTTTGGTGCTAACGGCTATCAGTATGGCTCGACGACTGGCAGCTACTACATGATTGGCCACCTCGAAGCCAATGGTAACTTTGTCGCCGAGCAGCAACCAGAGCGGCTTGACTACGGAACGGATTACTACGGTGCTAATTACTATCAAGAAAGCCCAACACGCGTTAAGAGTATTGGCTGGATGGGTAACTGGGAGTACTCACAGGGGAAGATTCTGAAGGATGACGGCCAAGAAGCGAAGCATATCGGCTCGATGAGCTCAACCCATTCCCTCTCGATGACCCAAAAGGATGGAAAGTATGTCGTGCGGTCGCGCTTGATTAATAACAACACGCGCACCAGCGGCCTCCGCACAAAGCAGTCGGCCCGAACATCGAAAACAGCACCTGATGGTTACCACAAAGAATTACTCAAAGTTAATCGCAAAGCTTCGCAAGAGATTAGCCTTCACTTCGCAAACAATACGGCCAATACGAAAGGCCACGTTCGAGTCTTTATCAATCAAAAAGACAGCCGCGTGAGTGTTGACCTTAACACCGAGACTGGCACCTACGAGGTGAAACGGAATAGCTCGAAGATCACTGGTGAAGCGAAAAATAAGTACGAGAAGGCGTATGCAGTATATAATAATTGGCAAAATCGCCAGCGCTACTTCGTCTATCTCGTTGCCGACAAAGAGAGTCTTGAGATTGCTATGCCAGATGGGCAGATCTATTCACTGATGAAGCTATCAAGTGATCCAACCATGCAGGTTGTAGTGGAGTCAAGCACCGACAATAGCGTATCGGCAACGCTATGCGACTTCCAAAACAAAACGCGGTAACTAACTCAACATAAGAAGAGCTTCTTCTCTAGCAGACAATAAAGCTCCCTTGCTATAGAAGGGAGCTTTATTATATTAGGAAAGGTGTAGTAGTATCTAGCGCTGTACTCATGCTATCTATATAGGAATAGCGAACTCATTGTTCGAGGTGTTTGGCAATAAGCTTGGCATAGCGTTTGCGAATCTCGTGGCCAGTGATGGCTGTCTCAATCACGACATTGCGACGCTGGCGCTGGATTGCCTTGAAGTGCTTTGGTATCATCACGGCATCGAGTGTGCCGTAGAGAATCGTTATCGGTAGCGGCGGTAGATTACAGGCATCGTCGAGCGAGGTCTGGAGCAAAATACTATTGCGCGCCGTCTTGGCATATGGCGAAAACCCTTCGCGACTGATGTGAAAGTTCTTCTGCGTCCGTTTGTATTGATTGACTGCGCTAATGAGCTTTGGTGACGCATTGATCGCCTTAAGAAATCCTTTACCAATTGTCTTGAGGAGCGCCTCGCGTAGTGGGCGCTTAGCAATATCGCTTGGTAGATAGATTGGTGGTGAGCACAGCACAAGCTTTTGGACGCGGCGAGGAAACAGCTTGGTGTATTCGATTGCGACTAGTGTACCAAGTGAGTGCCCACACAAGATCACCTGGCGCAGCGGCGCAGCATGGCGAATCGTTTTGCGCAGGGCACGCGCATGATCGGTCAGGGTATAATTGGGCCAGGCAGGCTTGCGCGATTGGCCAAAGCCTAGCAAATCGACTGCCAAGACTGGTTGATCGCCAAGCTGATTCAGTACGCCTTGCCAAATATTATGATTCACCCCGATACCGTGGATAAGGACAATAACTGGTCGAGACATATCGTGCCAATCGCCAAATACTTGGGCATGCAGCGGATACGCCAGGCCAAATAGTTCGTGGAGTTTGTCATACATACTAGTGTGATATTGTATCATTTTTTGCAGGATGGCCGCAAAAGAATGGTGACATTATGCATATAAGGGGCTTGTTAACACTTCTAGTGTCTAGAAGCTACACTCTATCTTACTACCCTTAGTAATATTTTACTATAGCAAATACCCTGCCATATTGACAGGGTATTTGTGAGGCGCAGGCAAGAATGCTTAACGCTTCGAGTATTGCTCGCGTTTGCGGGCGCTGCGCAAGCCGTATTTTTTGCGCTCTTTTTCGCGTGGGTCGCGGCGCAAGAATTCAGCCTTCTTGAGTGTGCCGCGCAGGTCTGGTGCACCAACGGTAATCGCTTTGGCGATCGCCATCTTGATAGCATCAACTTGACCGCTGAGGCCACCACCCTTCACCAGGACGGTAACATCAAACTCTTTTTGTTTGCCAACCAAGGCCAGTGGGTCAGTCACTTCAGCTAGCAATGTCTTGTTGCCTGACAGGTAGTCAAGCGCCGACTTGCCATTGATCGTCACATTTCCCTTACCTTTGACCAGTCGAGCGCGGGCAGTAGCGCTTTTGCGCCGGCCAAGACCATAATCGTATGTTGCTTGTGCCATTTATTGTACCTCTACTTTCTCTGGTTGCTGTGCGGTGTGGGCGTGCTCTTCGCCAGCAAAGACGCGGAGACGAGCTAGGCGGTCTGCTGCAAGCTTGTTCTTGGGCAACATGCCCTTCACAGCAGCAGTAATGATACGCTCTGGTGCGTTTTCGCGCACTTCCTTGAGCTGAGCGTCTTTAATCCCGCCAGGGAAACCACTGTGATGGTAGTAGATCTTGTCTGTCTCTTTTTTACCAGTCACAACAGCCTTGGCTGCGTTGATGACGACAACGTAATCGCCTCCATCGACGTGCGGCGTGTAAGTTGGCTTGTATTTGCCCACCAAGTACTGCGCAATGGTTGTCGCAGTGCGGCCAAGTGGCGCTTGGCTCGCGTCGATCAAGATCCAGCGCCGGCTAACATCGGCTGGCTTCTGCGAAAATGTTTTGTGAGCCATAACTATTTCGCCTCCTTTGTGGTTGCCTCGGGCTTAGGCATTGGCTTGAGTTCGTCAACAAACTCAATCACTGCCATCTGCGCACCATCGCCACGGCGCAGGCGTGTCCGATACACACGCACGTGGCCGCTTGGCCGATGACCGAGTTGCGGGGCAATCTGGTCAACCAGCTTGATCGCGGCAGCTTGTGTGCTGAGCCCAGCAATGACAGCGCGGCGATGAGCGAGGTCACCCTTCTTAGCTTTAGTAATGAGCTTTTCGATGTAGCGCACCAACTCTTTGGCCTTGGGTAGTGTCGTTTCGATTCGCTCCTCAACAACCAAGCTGGTTGCCAGGCCTTTGAGCAGGGCTCGACGTTGATCGCGTTCGCGGCCGAGCTTGCGCCCTTTGTATCCGTGTCGATGCATTTAGAGCTCCAATTCTGCTAGTTTATCTTTTACTTCGTCGAGGGCTTTGCTGCCAAAGCCTTTGAGCTCGCGCAGGTCCTGCTCTGTCAAAGTGACGAGGTCGTGGACGGTGCGGATCTCATTGTTGATGAGCGCGTTTGCGGTGCGGGCACTGAGGCCGAGGTCTTCAATCGAGGTGTTCAGCTCGTTATCTTCCTCAGCAGTCTGAGTACCAAGTGCTGGTGCCGATACAACAGTTGTACTACCAGCAAGAGCGGTATACTGATTGACCAAAATCGCCGCAGCTTGCTCGAAGGCATCGCGTGGCGTCAAGCTACCATCAGTCTCGACGGTCATCTCAAGCCGCTCCAGATTGGTTTCTTGGCCAACACGAGTTGGGTCCACCTTAAAGCGCACTCGGGTCACGGGGCTAAACTGCGCGTCCATAGCAATCATGTCGCTGTGCAACCGGTTAGCACTCGACTCTTCGATCGGGTAGTACCCCCGACCAGCCTCGGCCACCAGATCAATAACGACATTAGCCTGTGGGTCGTCAATTGTGCAGATGATATGCTCAGGGTTAACAACCTCAACCTCAGCATTAGCTGCAATATCCCCAGCGGTTACTGCACCAGCACCTTGCTTCTCAAGGCGCAGCTCGACTGGTTCATCGCTGTGAACAACCAAGTCGACACCCTTGAGGTTGAGCATGATGTCGGTGACATCTTCCTTGACGCCAGGTACAGTGGTAAACTCATGCGTCGCACCCTGCATTCGGAAAGCCGTAAAGGCTCCGCCGCGGATACTGCTCAGCAGCACCCGGCGCAAGCTGTTGCCCAGTGTATTACCGTAGCTGGCGTGCAATGGCTCAATGACAAATGTGCTGCTGTGCGGCCCATTGTCATCGATGCGCGCCAACGCCGGATCGTGAATTAATTTAGACATGTACAAATTCTCCTTACCCTTGTTAGCGTGAGTAATACTCAACAATCAGCTGCTCGTTGATGCCAGCTTCAGCTTCTTCGCGCTTTGGCTCGCCCGATACTTCGATCTTGAGTTTTTTGATATCGCTCTTAAGCCAACTCAGTGGTGGTTGGGAGGTGTTGCTGTAGATGTCGTCAATTGCAGTAAAGTAGCCAGACTTTACACTCTTTGGCCGAACGGTAATGACATCCCCTGCCTTGAGGCGGATTGATGGAATGTCGACGCGGCGACCATTAAGCTCAAAGTGACCGTGACTGACCAGCTGACGGGCCTGGCGACGGCTTGTCGCAAAGCCAGCACGGTACACCGCGTTGTCGAGCCGGAGCTCGAGGAAGCGGAGCAAGTTTTCGCCACTGAGGCCTGGCTTGCGAGTTGCTTCGTTCATCAGCTTAGCAAACTGCTTTTCTAGCAGGCCGTACATGCGGCGCACCTTTTGCTTTTCGCGCAGCTGGGTTGCGTACATGCTTGGCTTGCTCTGACGGCCGTGAGCGTGCTCGCCTGGAATACCGCTCTTGCGCGCCAAAATCTTGTGTGCCTTGGGGTGAAGCGCCACACCTTCGCGGCGGCTCTGCTTCACGATTGGGCTTCTATCTCGTGCCATTTACGCCCTCCTTGCCTTTCGTGGGCGAACGCCACCGTGTGGCACACCCGTTACATCTTTGATGCTATTGACGGCAATGTCGAAGTTGCTCATTGCGCGAATTGCCGCATCTCGGCCCAGCCCAACACCCTTGACGAATACATCAACGGTGCGGACGCCATAGCTACTCTTGGCAGCTTCTGCGGCTTTTTCTGCAGCAATCTGTGCTGCGTAGGCTGTGCCCTTCTTACTCCCACGAAAGCCACATGCACCAGCGCTGGCAGCGGTCAAGACGTTACCCTTGCTATCTGCAAATGTGACAATAGTGTTGTTAAAGGTTGCCTGTACATGCAGCTGACCAGATGGGACTGATCGGCGCTGCTTTTTCTTGGTGGATTTTGCTTGTGCCATATCTCGTCCTTTCTCCTACGTCTTACTCGCTGCCTTTGGCTGTGCTCCGCCGACGGCGATCGCCTTACCCTTGCGAGTTCGTGCGTTCGTTCGAGTGCGCTGACCGCGTGTTGGCAAGCCATTTTTGTGCCTGAGACCGCGGTATGCACCAATGTCTTTGAGGCGTTTGATATTGTTGGTCACCAGGCGTTGCAGATCACCTTCAGTGACATAATCTTTGTCGATAATGTCGCGAAGTTTCTGCTCCTCAGCCTCGGTGAGATCTTTCACCCGAGTGGTCGGCTCAATTTTTGCCGCCGCAAGGATGTCTCGAGCAAGTGTGCGCCCAATACCATGGATGTAGGTAAGAGCAATGTGCACTTGCTTGTCTGATGGGATAACTACCCCAGCAATTCGAGCCATGCTTAACCCTGCCTTTGCTTATTCTTAGGTTTTTTCTTGTTGATGACACGGAGTCGGCCTTTGCGCCGGACCAGCTGATCATCGGGGCTGATCTTTTTGACACTCGCACGAACTTTCATGAGCGTACAAATCTCCCTACAGGAAAAACCTGCCGTTACTGAGAACAGCGGTGATATCAGGCCGCCGCTCTACGTTATTAAACGCGTGCGCGGAAGACGATTCTGCCCTTCGTGAGATCGTAAGGGGTTAACTCGACTTCCACGGTATCGCCTGGGACCAAACGGATGTGATGCTTGCGCATCTTGCCGCTGATGTGAGCGATAATGCTTAGGCCGTTCTCTAATTCTACCTTAAATTGCGTATTAGGCAGTGCTTCCACTACCTTGCCGCGCAATTTGATAACTTCTTTCGAACTTGCCATAGATATACAGCTTCGTATTATACGCTATTTTTCTGTAGGAGTAAAGAGAAGTAGTCAGCTTTTTGCATCATTTATTGTGAGATTATGGATGGCTCTATTCTTCTATCAGAATGGAGGTAGCTTTTGTGATAAACAACTTCTAAAAGTAGCATCCCTCTAGGCTTTCATGCTGTATAGGCTTAAAAGCTCACTGTCATTTCATAACCTCTATTCCGCTACGGTTCTCCATTCCCCCTTTCTATATTCGAATTGCAATGATAAAGCACCATGCCACTCATAACGCACGTTCGAAAGGCTCATGAACGAATTATTATAGAATACCATATCAAAAAATACCGCTACAGACAGAGGTGACGGTATTTTTGTGAGATGTACTAGTGATAGCCTTATGCCTTTGCGGCAGTACGCCGCCGACCGAGTAAGCCACGCTTCTTTGGCTTAGTATCGAGGTCATCGACCGAAAAGTCGTCATATGTTACCATCAGCGCTCGTGAGTTAATCTGACGGAGCGTCTCAAGGCCAACTGTGACGACAATAAGCAAGCTCGTACCGCCAATTGCCATGTTATTAGCATTAATGCCAAGCTGCGCAAAGACGTAGTCGATCGCAAACGGAATGATGGCAATGAGCCCCAGCGCAAGCGACCCAAACAGATTGAGCCGATTGACGGTGCGCGACAGATACTTCTCGGTGGTTGGGCCAGGGCGAATCCCTTCAATGAAGCCACCTTGGTTTTCAAGACTCTCCGTAATCTCGCTCGCATTAAAGACGATGCCGGTGTAGAAGTAGGTAAAGGCAATGACGAGTAAGAAGTAGATCGATGGGTAGATGAGCACTGTCAGGCCACCTGTGGCGTATGTTTGAGCGGTGGGTGCCTGGAACCACTGGATAAGGTTATTTGCTAATTGCTGATTTGCACCAGGTGTCGCATGTAATAACTGCCCCACAAAAGCTGGTAAGCTGAGGAATGCCACTGCAAAAATAACTGGTACCACGCCCGCAGCGATGAGCTTGATAGGCAGAATGCTCTTGATACCGCCATATGAGCTGTTGCCACCGACTCGCTTGGCGTAATTGATCGTGACAATGCGCTGTGCTTCGTTAATTTTGACGAGGAGATAGAGTAAGATAAGGCCGATCGTCCCAAGGACAACTACTGTCCAGAAGGTTGTTGGGTTAACGGGCAGCGAGAACCAGCCAAAGACGCTGAGCGAACCGTCTTGAGTATTAAAGAGCGATGAGTAGATCGACCCAAAGGTGGTTGGCAGCTGACTGATGACACTAGCGAAGATGAGTAGGCTAATACCATTCCCAACCCCTTGCTCTGTCATCAGCTCACCGAGCCACATCAAGAGCAGCGAGCCAGCAGTGAGCGCCGTTACTGCGACAATCCACTCGTGGAGCGAACCAGCTACCGTACCGGTTGTGCTCCCAGCCAGGACTGATTGGCGCAAGAAGTAGATGATACCGATCGATTGAGCAATCGCCAGCGGCACGCTAGCGATACGCGTCCACTGGTTGATCTTGCGTCGGCCCGACTCACCATCTTTGTGCATCTCCTCAAGGCTTGGGATGGCTTTGGTAAGGAGTTGGGTAATAATGCTGGCGTTAATAAACGGCCCAAGGCCAATCAAAACGATAGACAGCTGCGCCAACGCTCCACCAGTCAGGATGTTTAAGAAGCCGCCAAAGTCGCTTGCCGATACCACATTTTGGATAATATCCTTAAGTCGGCTTGGCTCGGCCAACGGCACTGGCACGTGCGCCAAGAAACGATAGGCAACGATGAGCCCAAGCACGATACCAAGGCGCTTTTGCATGTCTTTATTTTTGAGCGATCGAAGAATAATCTTCCAGTTCATATATTGTCCCTTTTGCCACTAACTACTATAACGCTATATCTAGTACAGTATACACGAATTGCCTCAGAAGCGAAAGGGTCAGCTGTCAATATGGGTAGCTTTGGGCGCAAAATTCTGCGAGAGACTCATATTTTTGTAGCAGACATCTCGGTGTAGACTGACGGTAACTCATAGTAAATAACACGAGATGTATATTCTCATGGTATAATGCTAGATGTATTATTAATTTACTCTGATAATTTAGCTCGTTTAGACCGTGCTGAAGTTACAGAGTTGCACATACAAGGAGGAGCAATGGCTCAAAACAACCAAGGGCTCAAGATTCGGATTCGCCTCAAGGCATACGACCACAAGGTGATCGACCAATCAGCCAAGCAAATTATCGATACTGCTCTGCGCACTGGCGCAAACGTCGCAGGTCCTGTGCCACTACCAACGCGGCGCAGCAGCTACACAGTAGTAAAAAGCCCGCACGTATACAAGACTGGTGGTGAGACGTTCGAGATGCGCGTCCACAAGCGCTTGATTGACATCACCAATGCTACACCCAAGACAATCGACAACCTTCACAACCTCAGCTTGCCAGCTGGTGTGGATGTCGAGATCCGGATGTAGTTTGTTGTTGTAGAAGCACCTAAGAAAAGAGTGATAGCAGTTATCACTCTTTTTTATGTACCTGACTAAATCACCTTTTACTAGGTGCGTGGCGCTGCACTCCACAGCATACCCTATAGGGTTGTGTGTTTTATGGTGTAGTTTATAGCGGCATTAATCATCTTGCAGGACAAACAAAAATACCTCCCCTATAGGAGGTATTTTGTGAGTTTGCGAGTACTATGCAAACTACTTGACGATGTTGGTCACAACACCGGCACCGACTGTGCGGCCACCTTCGCGGATAGCGAAGTCTTGACCCTTGTCCATAGCGATTGGGGCGTTCAAGGTTACCTTGAAGGTCACTTGGTCGCCTGGCATCACCATTTCCTTGTCGGCAGGGAGCTCAATCTCACCAGTCACGTCCGTTGTGCGGAAGTAGAACTGTGGCTTGTAGCCCTTGCTAAATGGTGTGTGGCGGCCACCCTCTTCCTTCTTGAGGATGTAGACTTCCGCCTCAAACTCGGTGTGTGGGGTGAGTGTGCCTGGAGCAACAATCACCTGACCGCGCTCGATCTGAGTGCGCTCGATACCGCGCAGCAACAGACCAGCGTTGTCACCTGCCTGACCTTGGTCGAGGCTCTTCTTGAAGGCTTCGACACCAGTCACGACAGAGGTCTGAGTTGGCTTAAGACCAACAATCTCTACTGGGTCGTTGATCTTGATGACACCCTGCTCAATACGGCCAGTTGCAACTGTACCACGACCCTTGATCGAGAAGACATCCTCGATTGGCATCAAGAATGGCTTGTCGAGGTCGCGCTGAGGCAACTCGAAGTAGTCGTCCATAGCAGCCACCAGCTCCATCACGGCGTCCTCTGCCTCAGTGTCGCCATCGAGCGCCTTGGTGGCAGAACCCTTGATGATTGGTGCGTTGTCGCCGTCGTAGCCGTTCTTGGTGAGCAGCTCGCGGACGTCCATCTCAACCAACTCAACCAACTCTGGGTCAGCCAAGTCCATCTTGTTGAGGAAGACGACGATCTTTGGCACACCAACCTGGTGAGCAAGCAGCACGTGCTCGCGTGTCTGTGGCAATGGACCGTCGTTGGCGGCAACCACTAGCACAGCACCGTCAATCTGAGCGGCACCAGTAATCATGTTCTTGACGTAGTCGGCGTGACCTGGCATGTCAACGTGCGCGTAGTGGCGCTTCTCCGACTCGTATTCCTGGTGGGAGCTGGCGATGGTAATACCGCGTTGCTTCTCCTCAGGAGCGTTGTCGATGTCTTCGTAGTTGCGAGGCTTGTTTACATCGCTTGGAAGACGCTTTGCCAACACGTGAGTGATGGCAGCCGTTAACGTTGTTTTACCGTGGTCGACGTGACCCATAGTACCAACGTTAATGTGTGGCTTACTTCGATCGAAATCTGCCATGTAGGTAAGTACTCCTTACTTATGTTAATATTTGGTACGACGCGAGCTACTTGCCGGAGTAGAGACACTACGACAAAACGCGTCGCGCGTTAGGATTTATTATAGGGTGCGGTGGCAAAAAAGTAAAGTAGCTAGTCCCACCAAACATACCACTGTCGACTGCCATATACTTGATTTGCCAACGCTTCGAAGGTCTCCGACCCCTGGTAGACTGCATCGCCATACGAAAAATAGAAGAGCTCAACAGCGACTGCCTTAGCATCCGCGTCAGTCTGTGGTGGATGCTCGACGTAATACTCAACGGTGTCATGACTGATGGCGGCAGGCTCGGCGCCATATTTCTCATACCAATAGCGTGATACCGCTACCTGGATGGCTGGCTCGGGACAATCATTCCAACCACCCATACAGAGGTAGGCGAGTGCCTCATAAGGCGCTGTAGTCGGTAGTTTGATAATAATAACCGGATCGTCGCTACCTGCCTGGAATGGGCTGATGAAGTCGATTGCAGTAGGGTCACCGTCATCAGGTGACGCCAAGAAGCCCGACGCAAAATAGTCATCCACAGTAGAAGCGCGCTGAGCCTTTTTCGCTGTTTCAGCTGGCAGCTCTTGTGCAACTTGAGCAAAGAAGGCTGGTACATCAACTGCCTGCGATGCTTCCATGGTGCGCCGCACAAGCTCGGGGATTGTTTGGACGCCAGCGTCCTCTAGGCCTTCTGTTATCTCATCCAGGATGAGGTCATCGAGCGTCACAATCACTGGTGTAAATCCCTCGCGTTTACCTTGCTCGCGGAGCTGCAAATAGCGCTGCGTGGCATTCACAACTTCGCATTCTACGTAGTCGACACCGCTCCCGGCAAAGAGTGTTTTAAATCGCTGCATTGTATCTGGCATAGTATTCCTCCTTGAGCGCATTATAGCATGGAGAATATCTATCAATCATTGCTGAGTGCAGCAAAGAAGGTGCGAACTTTCGGCTGAGCAGAGTGGTTGATGACCTGCGCTGGCGTGCCATCTTCGATAATCTTACCCCCGTCAAGGAAGACAATTCGCGATGCGACATCGCGCGCAAACGACATCTCGTGTGTGACGACGATCATCGTAATCCCTGTTTCGGCAAGGTGCTTGATGACCGCTAGTACCTCGTCGACCATCTCAGGGTCGAGCGCACTCGTTGGCTCATCAAAGAGCAAGACTTTTGGCTGCATTGCCAAGGCACGGGCGATCGCTACCCGCTGCTTTTGCCCACCCGAGAGATGACTCGGGTATTCTTGAGCCTTAGCGCGGAGACCAACTAAGTCGAGCATTTGAAGCGCCTGACGCTTGGCCTTGGCTCTCGATAGTTTGCGCACCTTGAGTGGCGCTAGCATGATATTTTCGAGCACGGTCATATGCGGAAAGAGGTTAAACTGCTGGAAGACCATGCCAAGCTCAGTCCGGGATTTGTTGAGGTCGGTCGCCGGATTGGTCATGTCAATACCGTCCACCCATACTTCCCCGCTTGTCGGCGTCTCGATCATATTAATACAGCGAAGCAGCGTGCTTTTGCCACCACCACTCGAGCCCAAGAGAACGACAACCTCTCCTCGCTTGATTGTCAGGTCAATACCGCGCAAGACATAATTATTGCCGTAGTGCTTGTGGAGCTGCTTGATATTAATCATGCGCTTTAAGCCTCCTCTCTACTCGATTCATCACCCACGTAAATAGCGTGGTAAGGGCGAGGTAAATCATTGCAGCGGCAAAGAGCGATTCAAAGGCGGTGGCCGTTTGGAAGCGGATATTATCAGCACCGCGCATTAGATCGTTCATACCAATCCAACCAACAACTGATGTCTCCTTGAGGAGCGAAATCCCTTCGCTGATCAGTGACGGCAATGACTGCTTGAGTGCTTGAGGCAGGATGATATAACGCATGGTTTGCCAGCGACTCAAGCCAAGCGAGTGCGCCGCTTCGACTTGTCCGTTGTCGATACTTTCAATCCCGCCGCGAATAATCTCAGCAATATACGCACCACTGTTGATACCAAAGGCGAGACTTGCAATCCACAGTTTTGGCACCCCACGGTACGAGCCAAACACCACATAATACATAATGAGCAACTGCACCAAAGCGGGCGTGCCACGAATGACCGTAGTATAGGCATTGGCCAGACTCACGCATGGTCGCCAGCGCTGGAGGTGATGTAGTTTGCATGTGCGAAATGGTTGCCAAGCAGACTGCTGCATGAGAGCGACAACCAGGCCAATCATAAGCCCAATGATCGTCGAGAAGACGGTCAGAAGGATGGTCACTTCTAGGCCACGCCACAAGAAAAGATAGCGCTCGTCGCCAAAGAGGATATCCCACACATTCATGGCTGGGCTACTCCAAAGTGTTTCTTGATAAGTTTCTCATAGCGGCCATCACGCTTCATTGCGGCAATGCTGGCGTTTATCTCAGCGAGTAGTTTGCTATTACCCTTTTTGATGGCAATGGCGTAGTCTTCGCGTGAGAGGTTGCGCGGCAAGGCAACAAGCTGCGGGTTTGTGGCGAGGTATTGCTGAGCTGGCCCATCATCCATAATGGCAGCGTCGATCCGCCGACTACTGAGCTCTTGCACGACGCTAGCTGTCGACTGGAGTTGTACCACGTGCGCCCCACGAATCTTGTGTGCCAGTGTATCGGCTGTAGTGCCAAGCTGTACGCCAATTCGCCTGCCAATGAGGTCATCACTGGTGGCAATTGTTGAGCCGGTCTTTGGTACAATTATCTTTTGCGCTGCAGTATAGTACGTGCGCGAAAACTCAGCATTCTTACGCCGGTCTGGCGTGACAGTCATACCAGCTGCAATGAGGTCGATTCGCCCAGCCTGCAGTGCCGGCAAGAGGCCATCAAAAGCGATCTCCTCAATTTGTAACGAACGGTTTGTGTCCTTAGCAATCTCCCGCGCAAGGTCAATATCAAAGCCAACGATTTCCTGCCCATGCTTATATTCAAACGGTTTAAAGCCAGGGTCGGTGCCCAGCACCAGTGTTTTTTCCAGCCCACTGCCAGCAGTCTTGGTGGTGGAGGCTGCCGGGCTCAGCTCGACATCCCAATACATATAACCCAGCAAAGCTACTGCCACAGCAGCGAAACTCAGCCATTTGAGCCGTGCTAGTCTACGTTGCTGACGAGTCGATTGCGCCATGCATATAAGTATAAGCGCTTTGCTAGACGGATGCAAGTACTTGTATTGTTCTATTTACCGCGCTATGATAAGAATACAAAAGCAACACGTAAGGAGGCACCCTATGAGTAGTCTTACAAAATACAATCCATTTGAGGAATTGCGCGCATTGCAGCGGCAGCTGTTTGACAATCCCTTTACCACGACACTCAGCCAAGCTGTCACAACTGATGTCTACACAGTGGATAATACACTGGTTGTTGAAGCGCACGTGCCAAACTTTGCCGAGGAAGACCTCGATGTAAGCCTTGACAATGGTGCGCTTGTCATCCGCGGCGAACGGCACGAAAAAACCGAGGACAAACAGCGCAACTACGTCGTTCGTGAGAGTAGCACAAGCTTCTGCCGTCGTGTACAGGTACCAGACGGTAGCGATGTTGAGCAGATTAAGGCCCATCTGGAAGACGGCATCTTGAGGGTAACGATACCACTCAAGCCACTACCTGCGCCGCAAAAAATTGCCGTCAAAAAAATAGCCAAGCACGACAAGAAAACGAAAAAGTAGTACGAGCCATAGCCTTGCACCAACAAAAGCCGGCATATATGTCGGCTTTTGCATACTATTCACCATTCCTTGCGCTGAGACAAGATAATAAAACACCCCTGTAATAGAGGTGTTTTATAGAGATGATACAAGAAGGCTTACTTACTGCGCTTCTCGATAATCTCCTGCGCGACGTTTGGTGGGACTTCCTCGTAGTGAGCAAGTTCCATCGTGCTGGCAGCTCGGCCCTGCGACATCGAGCGGATGTCGCTGGTGTAGCCAAACATGTTTGCCAGTGGCACAATAGCCTTCACGAGCTTCGCTCCGCCCATCAAGTCTTCCATCGCCTCAATGCGGCCACGACGGCTATTGAGGTCGCCAATGATGTCACCCATGAATTCCTCAGGCGTTGTCACCTCAACCTTCATCACTGGCTCGAGCAAGACTGGGTTAGCCTTCTTGATACCTTCGCGGGCAGCCAGGTGAGCAGCCAGATTGAAGGCGAGCTCGCTTGAGTCGACATCGTGGTAGCTTCCGTCATACAAGGTTGCCTTGACGTCAACAACTGGATAACCAGCAATCACACCACCATCGAGTGTCTCCTTAATACCCTTCTGCACAGCTGGGCGGTACTCTTGTGGCACCACACCTCCCTTGATTTCATCGAAGAATTCGTAGCCCTTGCCTGGCTCGTTCGGCTCAAAGCGCACCCAGACATCACCGTATTGGCCACGACCACCAGACTGCTTGGCATGCTTACCCTGCGCCTCAGCCGTGCCCTTGATAGTCTCGCGGTAGGCGACTTGCGGCTCACCAACATTGGCCTCAACGTTAAACTCGCGCTTCATGCGGTCGATCAAAATCTCTAGGTGAAGCTCACCCATACCGCTCATGATAGTCTGGCCTGTCTCTTCGTCGGTGTAGACGCGGAAGGTTGGGTCTTCTTCAGCCAGACGCTGCAGGGCAATACCCATCTTCTCTTGGTCAGCTTTAGTCTTGGGCTCCACCGCAATCGATACTGGTGGCTCGGGGAAGCTAATCGCCTCAAGAGCAATCGGATGCGCTTGATCGCACAAGGTATGGCCCGTGAAGGTGCCCTTCAGGCCCACCACAGCAGCAATGTCACCAGCGCCCACGCTGTCGATCTCTTCGCGCTTATCGGCGTGCATCCGGACGATGCGCCCCACACGCTCCTTCTCACCCGTCGTTGTGTTGAGGACATAGCTACCGGCAGTCAAGCGACCACTGTAGACGCGAATAAAGATCAGCTTCCCAACAAATGGGTCGGCAGCCAGCTTGAAGGCCAGCGCGGTCATTGGCTGCTTATCATCAGGTGTGCGGCTTACTTCATCGCCAGTCTTGGGGTTCTTACCCCAGATCTCACCAACATCGAGTGGGCTTGGCAGGTAATCTACCATCAGGTCAAGCACCTTCTCGACGATCACACCGCGGCCATCGCCACCTGTCACCAGGAAGAAATCACCAGCCAAGACACGTTGACGCAGCGCTGCCTTGAGCTCGTCAATAGTAATGGCATCCTCACCTTCATCGAGGAACTTCATCATTAGGTCGTCATCGGCCTCAACGGCGTTCTCAACGAGCAGGCTGCGAGCCCGCTTTGCCTTGTCGAGCATATCAGCTGGGATCTCACCCACCTTAAGCTCGTGGTCGGTGTAGTCATCATAAGTGTAGGCCTTCATGTCGATAAGATCAACCACACCGCAAACATCCTTCTCAAAGCCAATTGGCAGGTGGATTGGGAAGGCCTGCTTGCTGAGGCGGTTGTGGATTGACTCAATCGACTTGTAGAAGTCGCCACCAGTCTGATTGATCTTGTTAATGAAGCAGATGCGGGGCACGCCGTATTTGTTGGCCTGGCGCCACACCGTCTCACTCTGGGCTTCTACTCCCATCTTGCCATCAAAGACTGTCACTGCGCCGTCGAGTACACGTAGGCTGCGCTCCACCTCAGCAGTAAAGTCGATGTGCCCAGGGGTGTCAATGATGTTAATCTTGTGGCCCTTCCAAAAGCAGGTCACTGCTGCAGAGGTAATGGTAATACCACGCTCTTTTTCTTGGCTCATCCAGTCGGTGGTGGCACCACCATCATCACCGCGCACGGTACCAATCTTGTGGTTAATACCGGTGCGGTACAAAATACCTTCTGTCGTCGTCGTCTTGCCGGCGTCGATATGGGCAATAATACCAATGTTGCGAAAGTCCTGCAGAGGGACATCCTTGGGGGTTGCCATAGGGGGCTCCTTCTCTCCTTACGTGTTTTTTAGCATGAGTAATACAACTCTCAACGATTGATTATAGCATGGATTGGGTGTAGGCGGTAGAGTAATTATCACCCCTGATGAGTCCATCTGCTCCTGCTAGCCAGGGAGCCGTTCGCCGTTTTTTGACCACACCCCATAGCGGTCTGGCGCGGTGGTGCGCATTGCTTGGGGCACCGCATCGTACTCACCTGGTGGTAAGCCGCTTGTGTTGACATAGAGCAGCTTGTATTCGGTTTGTTGAGCATTGGTGACGTAAAGATAGGTGTTGCTGGTTCCATCAGTAGTAGTACCCTGTGTGACGCTAGGGAGCGTGGTAATGTAGGCTGGCACTAATTGACGCAAGAATGTGGCGCTATCGCGGCGCTGATAGGTGGGGGTGGTACTACCAGCAGTCTGAGCAACCGGGTATGCACCATTTTTGGTATAGTAGCGATCAAGTGCTTGGCGCATTGCTGTGAGGTCGGCTACGCGAGTCCGCCCCTGTGCACCAGCCTGGATACGTTGATACGAGACGAGCGTCAATGTAGCAAGGATGGCAATAATAACGATCACAACCAGCAACTCTACCACAGTATAGCCAGCCTGTTTTTTCTGCATTAACCGATTTTTCATAGCGCTCATGCTTTGCATTATACGAAGTGCAGTGCGTTTGCGCAAGAGCCATTGCTGCCAACCTAGCTTGCAGTGTATAATGACACTATGCTATTCAGTGGATCACCCTCCTCACCTCAGTACCGACGCTCTCGCCTGACGCCGCGCGGGTTAGCGATACGCTTTGCTCTGGCTGGTTTAGTGGTTGTTGCCATCGCAGCAGGGATTATTTATATCGCAACTCGGCCACATAAAGCCAAGAATACCGAGCAGCACACCGAGACAAAGACTGGCCCACGGGAGCAGCTCACCGCCGCCAAGACGCTCGAGCGTGCCAAGAAGTACTTTAAGGGTACAGAAGCCGTTAAGTCATCGCTGTCAACACCGGTCAAGGCCGAAGGTTCTCGCTTTTATTCTATCGCTACCGACCCAAGTAAAACCAAGAGTGCTGCCGCTACCCTGCCCAAGGCTGAAGCCAAGCGCAATGTCACTGCTCTGGAGCACATGCTCGACTATGATCAATTCACGCGCTATGTCGTGCAAGATGGCGATAAAGACGGCCCATACCTTGCAGACTTTACACGGAGCAATGGCGACGTAACCTGCCAGATTAGCAATACCCCACTTGACCCAAATGACCCGAAAAACAAAGAAACCCGCTTCGTTGAGTTCAAATGCCTCGATGCTGCCGATTACAAAGACCTCGCCAAGCAGCAAGCTCCTCTCTATAACGCCTACTCGCCTGCCGCAAGTTCGAGTTATAACGTTGGCATTGTCGGCACTATGACGGTGCGCGAGAGCAAGCTTGCTGGGTATCGCTTGGCGGAGATACCACTGGGCGGTGTGCAGCCTGAGTCCCACCTCTTTAATTCGCAAGGGACGGCGCTGTTTTATCAATCGAGCGATGGGCGCTGGGTCTTTTTCCAGATTCGCCAGAACGATATGCTCTCCTGTGACGTCTATAAGGCTCAACTTCGCAATGCTAAGAAAGTCGACCTACGGCAAATCTATGAAGGCGACAAATGCCGCGACCTCAGCAAAGGCGAAGTAGTGACAGTAGAGATGCCGAAGTATCGGTAGTACGTTGATTGCACATATAGCTGACACTACACTAACTTATTTAAACTTAGTGATATCATAGATATATGAACACATCCTACGACTGCATCGTCATTGGCGGAGGCATGGCAGGGTTAACCTGCGCCGCACATCTCACAGATAGTGGGTTGCATGTCAAAGTGCTTGAAAAGAATGATCGTCTTGGCGGGCGCATACGGTCTTTCTATGATGAAGACGTCACTATCGAAACCGGTGCATCATTTCTTGCTGGTTTTTATGAGACTGCCCACAAACTCGTCAAAGATTGCGGTATGGATGCTTCCTCTCAGAAGGACAGCCAAGAGACATGGCTCTATCGTCCTACGAAGCCGCTTGGCCCAATTTGGCCGTTGAGCGCGCTCAAAGCCTCGCCGTCGTTATCTCGCGCTGGCAAGTTACGCGCACTACGCGGAGTCGTTTCTATGCTCTTTGATGCAAAGCGGCTGACAACACCAGCTATTACACGCGAATTAAAACGATTTGATAATGAAACTGTTGTAACATGGGGAGAAAAGGCGTTTGGGAAAGAGGCATACCAAAATGTGCTCGAGCCAATGGTGCGCGCACTATTCTTCTGGGATTGTGCACATACATCACGCGGACTGGTGCCTCCAATTATTAAGGGCGTCATGGAAGACCGGCATTTCTATCGTCTACCTTCTGGAATGAGTAGTCTGCCATCCGCAATCGGCGATAAGGTACCTCATGTATTAAATACACAGGTTGATGCAGTCCGTGCTGAAAGCCACCACCTCTATCGGGTCGATACATCACAAGGTACATTTAGCGCTAAATCTGTTGTTGTCGCATCACCTGCACAAGATGCAATTCGTATCCTGACAGGCGGCAGCCTGCATTGCAGCAAAAGTCTGAGAGCAATTGACTATAGTTCGGTCACAGTCGGCATAATTAAAACGTCCGTTTCTGACGACCTTGGTGTTGGCAATCGAACGATTGTCATTTCAAGTGAATATGTCACACCACTTGTCGCAATTAAAGTAATTCAGACAAAGAGCAAGCCTGCATATATTCGATTCTATTGGCGGGCGCAAGGTAGCCTAGAACGGCAGCATCTCCAGCGAGAACTTGTCAACCAGCTGACTAGAATGAACTTGCCATCCGTAGCTGACGCTGCACGTCGTGGCGAGGTGGTAGACGTCGTGCGATGGGATACTGCAATTCCAGTATTTGATGTCGGCAGCGTGACACGAACAACTGCCGCACGATTTGAAGATGGACTCCCACCAGGTGTCTTTCTGGCCGGAGACTATATGAAAGCGCCCCACCTCGAGGGTGCTGCAGTAAGCGGAGTCCAAGCAGCAGCCCGCGTGTTGGCACACATTAGTGATCGCACGTAATTACTTTTAATCATACTAGCATCAGAGTATTACTGCTATACAAAAAAAGAAACCCCACTTTCTCTAGTGGGGCTCTTTTGTATAGACTAGCTATTCCCTACAGCTCGTCAGTAGCAATTGTCACTTCTGGCTCGGCTTCTTCGGCCTGGGCTTCGGTGACAAACTCATCCTCTGGAGAGTCATTCTCCTCGAGCGGCAGGGGGTGTGCACCCGTACCGACCGGCACTTTGTTGCCGATGATGACGTTCTCCTTAAGACCCTTGAGGTGGTCGGCGCGGCCACTGGTGGCAGCGTTGATCAGCACGCGAGTCGTGTCTTGGAACGACGCAGCAGACAGCCAGCTATCACTCCAGATACTCACCTTGGTGATACCAAGCAGCAGCTGTGCATACTGGGCTGGCGTCTTGCCCTGGGCAACGAGCTCCTTGTTGGCATCAACCACTGATGCCTTGGAGATGATGTCACCCATGACGAAGGTGCTGTCGCCTGGATCATCAATTTGCACCCGGCTAAACATCTGCCGGACGATGATCTCAAGGTGCTTGCCGGCCACATCCTGGCCCTGCGCAGCATAGATGCGGAGCACTTCGTTGATGATGTAGCGCTGGGTTGCCTCTGTGCCCTTGAGGCGCATGAGGTCGTGCAGGTTGAGTGAACCAAGTGTCAGGCGATCGCCTGGCTCGACCATATCGCCTGGCTTGACGACGAGGTACATCGTGCCAGGAATCTCGTAGCGGACTGGTGCTGTCGCATTGCCTGTGAGGACAAGCGAGTCACCAGTGGACTCAACCACTCCATCAAATGGTGCAGTAAGTGGCTGCGTGCCATCGTCGAATGACGCAATGACGTCGCCAACCTTCACCTTACTGCCCGATTGCACCATCACCATGCGGCCATCGAGCGGCATACGCTCTACCTTACCTGCTTGCGGCGTGACCTGTACAACGTACTTCTTGCCATCTTCCCAGATATCGACCAAACCAGCGACTTCTGTGACGTAGGCCTGACCTTTCGGGTTACGTGCCTCAAAGAGCTCTTCGACACGCGGCAGACCCTGGGTGATGTCTGACCCACCAACACCAGAGCTATGGAAGGTATTGAGCGTCAGCTGCGTGCCTGGCTCACCGACCGACTGCGCAGCGATAACACCAACTGGCTGCGAACCATCGACCAGCTGGCCTGTTGCCATGTCGATCCCGTAGCTCTTGCGTGGAATACCGTGCAAGTTCTTTGTAGAGAGGACAGACTGGATACGTACTTGGTCGATCGACTGATCTGCCTCGATGGCGTTGGCAATCTCGCGTGTAATGAGCTGGTCGCGGTCGAGGTGGCCCGGTACTGCTTCGGCGGTGTAGCGGCCAAACAAGCGGTTACCAAACTCGATCATTGTCTCCTCGGACTCATTGCGGTAGATAGTGAAGCCATCGTCGTCACCCTCTTCGTCCTCAACGGTAAAGACATCCTGCGAGACGTCGACCAAGCGACGCGTGAGATAACCAGAGTCGGCCGTCTTGAGGGCGGTATCGATCAGCCCCTTACGAGCACCACGCGTTGCCACGAAGGCCTCCAGGCTCGACAACCCTCGCTTGAAGTTGCTACGCACTGGCAGCTCAATCTCGCGGTTAGCAGCATCCACCTGGATACCGATCATCGCACTGGCTAGCTTAATATTGTTAACACTACCACGAGCACCAGAGTTCACCATCGTTGCGACAGAGGTGTCCATGTGAGCCAATTGGCTGCGTAAGAAGTCTTCTACCTTGCGGTCGACGGTGCGCCAGTTATTGACGGTCAATGTGTAGCGCTCGTCCTCGGTAATGAGCCCTTGGTCGAGCTGCTCCGAGATTGCAGCAGAACGTGCGTCACCCTCAGCCACAAAGTCGGCAATCTCGTCGAAGCTGAGGTAGTCTTCCATGCCAGTCGATACCGCAGCAGTAGTAGCAAAGCGGAAGGCCAAGCCCTTCATGCGGTCGGCAGTGATAGCAGTCTCGGCAGCGCCATAGCGCTCGAAGATCTGGCCCAGCACCCGCTTGAGCTCCTTCTTGGTCTGGACGTTGTTGTTGTAGGGGAAGTCCTCTGGCAGGATTTCGTTGAAGAAGACACGCCCTAGAGTGGTCGTTCGGATTTCACCCTTGGCTCGAATGCGGATTGGGCTCTGCAAGTGGAGCTTGCCCATGTCGTAGGCGAGCTCAGCAGCCCGGCTGTCGGCAAAGACAGCGACAGTATCAGTCTGAGCCGAAGGCTTCTCATATGTGAGGTAGTAGTTGCCGAGCACCACGTCCTGGTCGATACTGAGGACTGGGCTCCCATCGGCAGGCTTCAGCAGGTTATTGACGGCACTCATCAGCTCGCGTGCTTCGGCCTGCGCCTCAGCACTGAGCGGCAAGTGGACAGCCATCTGGTCGCCATCATAGTCAGCATTAAAGCCGTTGGCAACGAGTGGGTGAAGCTGAATCGCTTTGCCTTCAACCAGCTTTGGCTGGAAGGCTTGGATACTCAAGCGGTGCAGCGATGGCGCACGGTTGAGCAAGACGTACTTGCCCTTGATTACCTCATCCAGCGCGTCCCATACGACCGCTTCGCCTGCCTCAATTAGGCGCGTTGCACTCCGGATGTTGTGTGCATAATCGCCCTTAATGAGCCAGCTGATAACAAATGGCTTGAAGAGCTCGATCGCCATCTGCTTTGGTAGGCCACACTGGTGGATCTTGAGCTTCGGGCCCACCACGATGACCGAACGGCCTGAGTAGTCGACACGCTTACCCAGCAAGTTCTGGCGAAAGCGCCCTTGCTTACCCTTAAGCATATCGCTAATACTCTTAAGGCGGCGGCGCCCACCAGTTGCATTGACGGCACGACCACCACGAGCAGCCGAGTTGTCGATCAAGCTATCAACGGCCTCTTGCAGCATGCGCTTCTCATTGTGCTGGATTACCTCTGGTGCATTGAGCTCGATGAGCTTCTTGAGGCGGTTATTACGGTTAATGACGCGGCGATAGAGGTCGTTGAGGTCGCTCGTTGCAAAGCGCCCACCACTCAGGGCTACCATTGGCCGCAAGTCTGGTGGGATGACCGGCAGAACCGTCATGCACAGGCTTGATGGCTTAATGCCCGCTGCCTGCATACCCTCCAGCACTTTGAGGCGCTTGAGTAGCTTTTTCTCGCGTTGGCCGCGTGCCCCTTCAACTTCTTCTTGCAGATTGGCAATGAGGGTATCGAGGTCAATATCATCAAGGAGCGCCTTGAGTGCATCACCACCCATACCAACCTTAATGAGCTCTTCGTACTCTTCGGGCAGGTTACGGTAGTCGGTGTCGCTCAGGAGGGCGCACTTTTGCAGGCTCTCGAGCTGGGCTTTCTTTTGGCTGTAGGTTGCCTCAAGCTCTTCGTACTCGCGCGTTTGCTGCTCGGCAAGCGCCTTCACATCTGCCCCATCAGCCTCAGCTTCGCGCTGGAAGCGAATTTTAATGGCGGCACGTGCTGCCTCGGTCTCTGCCTCAAGATCAGCCAAATAAGCGTCGCGTGTTTCGGCGTCGACGTCGAGGATGACATAGGTAGCAAAGTAGGCGATCTTCTCGAGGTTACGCACCGTAATGCCGAGCAAAAGGCTCATTGCACTGGGCGTGCCGCGCATAAACCAAATATGCGCAACAGGGGTGGCCAAGCTAATGTGCCCCATCCGCTCGCGACGCACGATCGACTTGGTGACAAGCTCGCCATTCTTGTCTACTGCAGCTTCGCGGCTGCGCACACCCTTGAGCTTGCTGTCGTGTGGGTTGATATCTTTGACTGGGCCAAAAATCCGCTCACAAAACAGGCCATCGCGCTCAGGCTTCTGGGTTCGATAGTTGATTGTCTCCGGCTTGGTGACTTCGCCGTAGCTCCACTTGAGGATATCCTCGGGGCTGGCGACGGCCAAGCGTACCGCATCAAAATTGGCGATATCGTGATCTGTTACCACGTGGGACATCTTAGGCTTCCTCCTCGCTTAGGTTTTCTACTGTGTCAATATCTTGGACGGACATACCGCTGTCATCGGCAATTGTGCCAATGCCGTCGGATTCATCAAGATAGGTTGCTTCGTCATCACTCTCGTCAGACGGAACGGTTTTGTCGGCAGGGCCCGCAGCAGCAATGACATGCTCAGCATCGACCGACTCATCAGACTCATCCAGCAGGTCAACACGCAAGCCCAAGCCTTGCAGCTCCTTGACAAGCACGTTAAAGCTCTCAGGCAGCTTTGGCCCAGCAATTGGCTCATTCTTGATGATCGCCTCGTAGGCTTTGGCACGGCCATACACGTCGTCTGACTTAATCGTTAGCATCTCTTGCAGCGTCGTTGCGGCACCATAAGCCTCAAGTGCCCAGACCTCCATCTCTCCGAGGCGCTGACCACCATTCTGAGCTTTACCGCCGAGTGGCTGCTGAGTCACCATGGTGTACGGGCCGGTGCTGCGGGCGTGAATCTTGTCGCTCACCATGTGGTGGAGTTTGATCATATGCATCACGCCGACTGTTGTACGCTCCTCAAATGGCTCGCCGCTCAAACCATCGTAGAGTTGGCTCTTGCCGTCGCGCGCAATGCCAGCCTTTTCAAGCTCATCCTTGATGGTATCGGCTGGCACACCGTTGAATGGTGGTGTGGCAACCTTGTAGCCGAGTGCTCGTGCAGCCATACCGAGGTGCGTCTCAAAGAGCTGGCCAAGGTTCATACGGCTTGGCACACCAAGCGGGTTGAGGATGACATCAACAGGAGTACCATCAGCCAGGTATGGCATATCCTCTACCGCCATCACGCGGGCGCATACACCCTTGTTACCGTGACGACCAGCTATCTTGTCACCCACACCGATCTTGCGCAATTGGGCAACAAAGATCTGAATCTGCATCAATACGCCCGTCTTGAGCTCGTGACCATTCTCGCGGCTAAATACCTTGACGCCAACGACTTTGCCGCCACCAGCATTGTTCATGCGCTGGCTGGTGTCGCGCACATCTTTAGCCTTTTCACCAAAGATTGCACGCAGCAAGCGCTCTTCGCTGCTGAGCTCCTGCTCACCCTTTGGTGTAATCTTGCCGACCAAAACATCGCCCGCCTTGACCTCAGAGCCAATCTGTACAATACCGCTCTCATCCAAGTGGCGAAGGCTGTCCTCACTCACATTGGGAATATCGCGTGTCACGATTTCTGGACCAAGCTTTGTCTCGCGCACCTCGACGGTGTAGTCCTTGATATTGATACTGGTAAGGGTGTCATCTTCTACCAAGCGACGGCTCAAAATCACCGCGTCGTCCATGTTGTAGCCGCCCCACGGCATAAAGGCTACCAGCAAGTCCTTACCGAGGGCGAGCTCACCATCGGCAATGGACGCGCCCTCGATGAGCGTGTCGCCCTTCGCAACGGTTTGGCCGCGGGTTACTCGGACTTTTTGGTTGATACAACGATCGTCATTGCTCTTGGCAAAGTGGATCAGGTCGTAGCGCTTGACGCCATCAGCATAGCGCACCTCGACTGCTTCGCCATCAGCCCGAATCACTTCTCCATCAGCCTCGGCCGTCACAAGCTGGCTTGAGTTGCGCGCCACCTCATGCTCAATGCCAGTGCCAACCGTTGGCGACTCTGGCTGCAAAAGCGGCACCG
Source organism: Candidatus Saccharimonadota bacterium (assembly GCA_905373835.1). Classification (GTDB taxonomy): domain Bacteria; phylum Patescibacteriota; class Saccharimonadia; order Saccharimonadales; family Saccharimonadaceae; genus Saccharimonas. The sequence continues at coordinate 116,566 of CAJPUN010000002.1, read as the reverse complement.
CTTGGCGCTGCATGTTGGAGCCAGTCAAGCTGCGGTCAATACGGTTCTTCTCGATAAATGGCACGAGGCTCGCGGTCGACCCAAGGATCTGCTTGTGCGCAGCGTCCATGAAAGTGACTTCGCTGGTATCTACCTGCCCTGGCTGGAGGAACTTGCGCGCACTAACGCGATCGCGCACAAAGGTGCCATCCTCATTAAGGCGAGCACCAGCGTCGGCAATCACCTCAGTTACTTCTTGCGAAGCATCGAGGTAGACGATTTCATCAGTCACGCGGCCATCAACTACCTTGAGGTATGGTGTCTCAATAAAGCCGTATTCGTTGATACGTGCGTAGGTGGCGAGGTTAAGCACCAAGCCAATGTTGGCACCCTCTGGTGTCTCCACCGAGCAAATCCGGCCATAGTGGGTGGGGTGAGCATCGCGCACTTCAAAGCCGGCTCGCTCCCGACTCAAACCACCAGGCCCCATCGAGCTCAGGCGACGCTTGTGGCTCAGCTCCGACAGTGGGTTTACCTCATCAAGCAGCTGGCTCAACTGGCTACTGGCGAAGAACTCGCGCACTGCTGCCACTACCGGGCGAGCATTAATCAGCTGGCTTGGCGTAACTGTCTCGAGGTCACTCATGCTCATACGATCCATTGCATTGCGCTGCATCCGGAGCATACCAACGCGGAACTGGCGCGCCACCAACTCGCCAACCAGTTTCACGCGGCGATTGCTCAGCGAGTCGATATCATCAGCTGGCTCTTGGGTGTTGTTAAGGCGAATAATTTCACGCAAGACACCAATCAAATCACTCATCTGCAATGTGCGATATTCGGCCGTATTGGGCACATCAACACCTAGACGCTGGTTGATCTTGTAGCGGCCAACGCGGCTGTAGTCGAAACGCTTAAAGTCGAAGAACATGCGCTCAATCATCTGACGAGCGTTCTCTACGGTAGCGAGATCACCTGGGCGCAGGCGGCGATAGACCTCAATTAACGCTTCGTTGATGCCATGCGCTGGATCCTTCTCAAGCGTAGCTTCGATATACTTCAGCTCACCGGTGTCGATATCAGCAAAGGCCTCGCGAATGGCCGACACCTTGCTCATACCAAGAGCACGCAGCAAGGTGGTGGCTGCAATCTTGCGGCGGCGATCGATCTTCACGTAGATTGCACCCGATGGGCTGGTCTCGAACTCGAGCCATGCCCCACGGCCTGGGATCATCTTGGCACCATAGAGGTTGCGCCCTGCCACGCGGTCGGCACTAAACAGCACACCAGCACTCCGAATCAGCTGGCTTACCACCACACGCTCTGTCCCATTGATGATAAACGTCGCGCGCTCCGTCATCCAAGGGTAGTCGCCCATGTAGATGCTCTGTTCCTTGACTTCGCCAGTCGTCTTGTTGATAAGCTCGACGGTGGCTTGCAGTGGTGCATCGAAAGTCAGGTTGTTTTCTTTCGCAAACTGCTCTGTATGCTTGGGCTCGCCAAAGGCATAATCCTTAAAGCGCAGCTCAAGCTTCTGGCCAGTATAGTCTTCGATTGGGTTGAGCTCTGCAAAAATTTCGCTCAGGCCCGTCTCGACGAAGTCCTTCCAGGATTCTTCTTGGTGAGCCAGCAAGTCGGGTACTGCCAGCGCGGTGTCATTGCTAGTAAAAAACACACGCGATGGAGCAGCTGTTGCCGTGGTAGGTGTAGGCATGTAAACTCCTCTTGAATTATTGTTATCTATCCGCACGCGTAAGGACTCCAAAACCCTGCTCGTGCATTTGTTGTGGCACCGAAGCTTTACTCAATATAAGTTTTCGCACACTAAAACGCCACGCCACCGGCGTAGTCCGCACCTAACCCATATTACACAACCTTCATTAACATCTCATTATAGCGAATGAACTGCGAGTGCGTCAAGCGTTTTCCTGTTTGAAATTCCAAAAATCTATACTAAGATCTGCGTATAATTATACTCACTCATACAAGCCTCGAGCATGCCCGCTGACATTGTAGATATACCGCCCTGTTTTGGGAGATAGACACAGCTTTTGGATTGGTCCGTGATCCCAAAGAGCACACTTTGTGTTTGGATCTTGCAGTACCTCGCGAACATACTGTAGAAACACACGCTCTGTTGACAGTGATGGCGAGAACCCTTCGTCAATTGTCTGATCTCGGCGTTTAGCATCAGCCACCGACAACCAACCATCGCACTGGCCTGGACAATTGATGAATGGATTCTTTGCCAGTAGTTGCTCACGCTCAGCCTGCGTGGCAATAACACCAGACACGCTACCCATTGCAAAGTTATCCCACGATATCGCCTTTCCTGATGAGTAGTCAGCCGCACGCGCTAATATATCTCCCATAACAGTTTGGGTGCGCATGAGCTCCTTAGTGTCTCGCTTGGCCTGATAGAAAAAGGCAAGCGCCGCCATACAGGCAATAATTAACACGATCGTTACCAACATAACAACAGTCATACGGCGTGGACGGAAGCGCCGTGGCTTTTTTGTTTGAGGTGAAGCATTTGTAGACTGGGTTGTCGATTGGTCGCTATGTTGTGTCATAGCCTTACTATAGCACAAAGCAGCTACTCGTGCTATTTTGCGTTTGTGCGCTGGCCAATCACTTTATCGGCTAGGCCATACGCTACAGCGTCTGCGGCGCTTAGCCAGTAGTCACGCTCCATGTCAGCCTTGATTTTATCGAGTTTCTGGCCAGTGTTGTCCGCCATAATGGTGGCCAGCCGCTCCTTGAGAGCGATGCTCTCGCGTAAGCTAATTTCTTGGTCTGTCACTTTGCCGCGCGTACCACTGCTCGGCTGGTGGATCATCACTCGGGCATTAGGCAGGACAAAGCGTTTACCCTTCGCACCGCTACTAAGCAAGAAGGCACCCATGCTTGCCTGCAGACCAATACCAATCGTCTGCACATCTGGCGCGATGTATTGCATAGTATCGTAGATTGCAAGGCCGTCATACACACTGCCACCAGGGCTGTTGATATAGAGTTGAATGTCTTTATCTGGATTTTCATTGGCAAGATGGAGAAGCTGCGCGACAACGACATTGGCTGTCATCTCAGTCACTTCTTCGCCGAGGAAGATAATGCGATCCTCGAGCAAACGCGAGTATATATCATAGCCACGCTCACCATCACGCGTGCGGACAATGACGTTGGGCACTAGGTAATCATTCGGTTTCATCATAGTACCATTGTAACGAGAAAATTAGCACTCGTCAATATAGAGTGCTAATTTCTGCTATGCGAGCTGTATTATCTGCTACTTCTTAGTATTCTGCGCTACCAGCCAGTCGATCGTCTTCTCTGTCAAGAGGCGGTTGGCAATCTCGTGCTGCACCTCTGGCTCATCAAAGCGTGCCATCATAGTTGCATCATTGGCGTACTGTTGCTTGAAGGCACTGATGCGCTCTTGTAGCTCCTCTGCTGTGGCTTCGATCTTCTCAGCCTTGCTCAGCTCAGCCAGGACAAGCCCCGCCTTAATGCGCTCATCGGCCGCTGGCTTAGCCTCCTTCTCGATCCACTCGTCTTTGTCTTTATACTCCTTCTCGGCAAGGTACTGCTCAAGAGTCCGGCCGCGATGAGCGAGGTTCTGCACCAAGTCTTGCTCAATCGAGCGAAGCTGGTCGGCTCGCAATACCTCTGGGATGGCCACTGTGCTAGCATCGGCCAACTGCTTGACGGCTACATCGCGCAGCTCGTCATCTGCTTCACGCTGCTTTTGCGCAGTAATTTCCTTTTCAATGTCTTTTTTGAGGTCATCAATAGAGGTAAATGGCCCAACCTTCGCCGCAAACTCATCAGTCAGTTCAGGCAGTGTCACTTTCTTGACCTTCTTGACGGTCGTATCAAAGACGACTGCTTGCCCAGCTAGTTCGCTCGCATGGTAGTCCTTCGGGAAGGTGAGTTCGACTGCCTTCGTTTCACCAGCCTTGAGGCCAATCAATGCCTCTTCGAAACCTGGAATGAATGACTTACTGCCGAGCACAAGTGGATAATCTTTCCCGGTGCCACCAGCAAAAGGCGTACCATCGCGCTTACCGACAAAGTCAATCGTCACCTCGTCGCCGTCCTGGGCTGCTTCATCAGTATCTGTGCGCTCGGCCATGCTGTGGCGAATCCGGTCAAGGATCTCCGTTACTTCTTCTGGCGTAACGGTTATCTTCGCTGGCTTGAGCTTGAGTTTCTTATAGTCACCGAGAGTAATCGTGGGCATAACCTCTGCCTCAGCCGTGAATTCGAGCTCGCTGCCGGGCACGAACTTCTTAATCTCCACCTCTGGGCGTTCAAGCACCTGCACATCACTCTCGAGGAAGGCGGCAGCAACTGCTTTGCTCAGGGCGTTATTCAGCGTCTCCTCGGCGAGGAGTTCCGGATTGGTATTCTTTGCAACCAACTCGAGCGGGGCATGACCCTTGCGGAAGCCATCAACCTTGGTCGTCTTGGCGAGCTTACGCAAGGCAACCTGGCGAGCTGCCTCCAGTTCGTCTGCACCAACGGTAATCGTGGCGCGTACTTTGGTGTCTGATAGGTGGTCTAGTGTCGTCTTCATAGTTGGTTATTGTATCATATGTCGCTGACAGTGTGAAATAGGCATGTGACAGACCTAAGTATGTATGCTGTTTCGCAAGACGAGCAAAGCGAGAAGCTAACAGAGATAAGCTATAGCTATCATAGAGACATAGATGGTGATACTACGATAAATCAAAGTCATCATCTTCACTGCGCGATGGCTGACGACGGTAATCCTTAACGGCACTAACGACGCGCTCCAGGCTGAGCTTTTGCTCCTCGCTCGTCGCAATGTTCTTGAGGGTGTATATCTCGTTCTCCAGCTCATCCTCACCAACGAAGAGGAAGTATGGGATCTGTTTCTTGATCGCTGCCTTGAGTTGCTTGTCTAGTTTGCGGCCAGTGAAATCGACTTCCACATTGACGTCCTCATCGCGCAGGTCGTCCGCTAGCTCTAGCGCACCGCGCATTGCCCCGCCAAGGACGATCATATAAATATCGGTTGTGGAGCTAAACTCTGGTAGCAGCTGATGCGCCTCGAGAAAGAGCTGCATCATCGATAGGCCTGGTGCAAAGCCGACCGCACTGATAGGCTCAGCACCAAACATCCCTACTAAGCCATCATAGCGCCCACCACCAAAGAGCGAACGGTTATTATCTGGATGAGTGTCGAAGAACTCAAACACTGTACCCGTGTAATAGTCTAGCCCACGCATGAGCGTGATATCGAAGATGGCATTCGTCACGCCACTGCGCTCAAGTAGTGTAAAGAGCCGCTGCACATCGCGCACTGCCTCACTGTCGCGAATCGATTCGGGGAGATCGGCCATAGTACGTGCCGTCAAGAGCTGAGCAATCCGCTGCAAACCAACCGGTGCCGCTGCCTCACCAAAGATCTCAATCGCCTGATCGCGAAAGGCCTGTGGTGGAATCTTGTTCTTACGATCAAACAGCCGAATCATCAGCTGAGCCTGCACGGCATCAAGCTCAAGAAACTGCGCCATCATAAGGTTGATCAACTGGCGATTGTTGATGCGAATAGTGTACATGTCGTCCGTCGCGCCAAAGGCCTTCATGATACGGCTACCAAGTGCGATAATCTCGGCCTCGGCCTGCATGTTATCAACACCAAATATATCGACATTCATCTGCCAAAATTCGCGCTCTCGCCCCCGTTGTGGTCGCTCATAGCGCATAAACTGGGCAATACTAAACCAACGCGCTGGATAAGCGATCTCTTGGCGGTGCTTGGCAATCATCCGGCTTACGCTCGGCGTCATCTCGGGACGAATCGCTACTTGTCGATCGCCACGATCAATAAACTGATACGTCTGGTCATTTACTAACTCGTCACCACTTTTGGCGGCATACACTTCAACTGGCTCAAGCAGTGGTGCATCGTATTCTTCGTAGCCGTAGCTCTTGGCGACATGACGCCAGGTTTGAAAGATATATTTGCGCACGCGAAGATCTTCCGGATACCAATCCCGCGCCCCCCGATATGATTCCGATGAAAGCTTTGTCATAGTTACTGCTATTTTTGCATAAACGGCATGGAAAAACAAGCCCTTGGCCGGATTCACCGCTCTATAGCACTATCACGCAGCGCTATATATCCCTTCGCTACCTTATGTTTGAAAAGGAGTAAAGAGAGTAGAATCTCTACTCCTGATCCGAGCATAGCCGATGCTGCTGCACCCAGGCATACATCGCAATACCCGCTGCTACGCCGACATTGAGGCTACGCGTACTGCCAAACTGCTCAATTGCAACAATACCCGTAGCCCGCTCAAGCAGCTCGGGACGAATACCAGGCCCCTCTGCCCCAAACAAAAGTACGGCACTACGCGGCAGCGCGACCGAGTGAAGTGGCTGCGAACCAGCAACATTATCGACCGCAATGAGTGGCCGGTCAGCAATAGCCTGCAAGAAATCTTCAACCGTTTGGTGATAATGCACGTGCAGATACGTGTCCGTCATCATCGCGCCGCGCTTATTCCACTGCCGCCGACCAATAATATGAACATGCCGCACCCCAAAGGCATTGGCACTGCGGACGATCGTCCCCATGTTGAAATCACGCACGACATTATCAATCGCAATATGAAGTGCCGAGCCATGCTCATCAAGATCGGCAACGATCGCTTGGTGAGGCAGCCCTTTATAGCGGTCTACCACATTGCGACGGTCGGTTGCCGCAGGGGCAGAGTGTTGGGTGCGCTTCATCGTGCTCATTAGTTATATTATGCTGCTATTCCTATGGTATTAGCGTCATTTTCTTCGGCAGGCTGCTGCGCCATCCCGCTGATCTTGCGAATGATGCGGATGCCCTCTTCGGTAAGCTCACCCTGTGTTGGCTGTCCGGTGCGTGATGATATAGCCAGGCCGTACAGTAAGCGTCCTGCAGTATCTGGCGTAAGATCTTCGCCTGATCGTGTAGCAATTAAACCTAGCGCACCAACCATCCGTCGGCGCACCTCAGCATACTGCTCATCTCCAGCTTTACCCGAGTTGGCGGTACCGCACTCCTTTCGGATTTCTTCGATCTTTTGTTGTATCCACTCTAGTTTGTTGAACTTTTGGGACGATGAATGGGTAGAGGTCATATCATTACTCCTTACATAACGTAAAATAGTGGCAGACCCGCCACAGTTTATTTACCTGATTGTATCACAAAACTCTTTACGCAAGACCAAAATTCGTATACAATACACGGTAAGAGCCTGCGGTGCGTATATCTGCGGATGTGGCGGAATTGGTAGACGCGCTAGCTTCAGGTGCTAGTGCCCTACGGGGCGTGGAGGTTCAAATCCTCTCATCCGTACCAGCAAGCTCTTACCCAAACCCACCCCAGTCGAAACAGGCTGAGATGTGGTCTCAGATGATGAACAACGCTCACCCACCAGGGTGGGCGTTGTTCGTGTTGTGGGGCTCATCGGCGTGTCGCCGACTGGAGGTAGTACGTGTGCGCAGTGCGCAGGCTCTTACAGTTGTAGCGTGTAGTCAGATGAAAGATGTTAAAATTTGATTTATCAAAATAACGACGCCTGTAAAGGAGCTTCACCTTCGCCTACGTCCGTAAACACGACACTCCGTCCAACGAGGGGCTTTATATCTAGCAAATAATTGCTCAAATAACCATGCCAAATTAAGCACTGGCCAATTGCATAAGGTCCGTCAAGGAGGCTCCATGACATCGAACCAGCAGGCAGGATGCGACATTCTTCAGACTTCTGTTTCAGGTTGACGATCGTCGGCAGCATATCGCACCAAATCGTGTCTGAAACTGAGACATCCCGGTCGTCTGCAACTAGACGAGAAACAGCATGCAGATCAGCCGTTACCTGTTCTGCAGAAGGTAGAGTAGAGATAAGATTGGTCTTCAAATTACCGCGAACTGTCTGCGCGATACCATGAGCGTGCGATATTCTAGATTCCAGTTGACGAATAGCTATTCCGTCAGGGCGGCTCGCAATCCTCATAGCTGCCAGCGCGCCCTGTTCGTACCAACGGGCTGGATGGCGTGATCGTGCAGCTGTACCAACTTTTACAACCCCACCTCCAAAAGCAGCCAAATAGAGGTAATGCTCTTGGGATACGTAGCTGCGTAGTTGTGGCGGCACAGCATTCAGGTGTTTAGTGTTGTGTAGCGCTACGAAACCCTCTTGAAGCTGACAAGACCGACATTGATGTCCCTTGGCCACCTGAGCAGCATGCGGGCAAGGAGTATGTACTCCAGTAGTGCCATAAGAAAAGTCATAATAACCAGTGCAGTGTCGTTCGGTCCCCCGTGGCAATGGGATTCCAGCGGACAAGTTGATCGCAGTAACGACACCATTACGGATGATCTCGTAATGAGGATCACCGTTATTTTTCCACGTTATTCCGCAAAATATATCCATGCCTGTCATTTCTTTATAAGAGCGTATCAAGATATTATACTGCCCTACTTATAACGATGGCTAGCACGGAGATCATCTGCTACTATAGAAAAAGGAGGCTTAACATGCAAGAAACTACAGCACTATATAACTCTTCCCTCGCTGCTTACAACCGTTTAGCACCGGCGTATGGTTTGAAGGATGGCGTTGAAGTTATCAATGAAGACCTTGCGCGTTCGTTTGTTGCAATGCTTCCACCGCATGGCCGAGTTCTTGACCTAGGTTGTGGGCCAGGCCAGTATAGTCGATATTTTGCCTCACAAGGCTATGACGTCGAGGCAGTCGACAATAGCCCAGCAATGATAGAAGAGTTACATCGTCGAGGAGCATCAACAAAAGTAACAACTCGATGCCTTGACATGAGACAACTAGATTATAAGGGCAACTTCGTTGGTGTATTTGCCCTTGCCAGTCTCATACACCTCAGGCAAGAAGACCTTCCCGCTGTTCTTGCGTCAATCCGTGCCGCTCTTGTCCCTGGTGGTGCATTCCTTGCAAACTTTGCTATATCCGACCAGGGGCTTCGCTTTGAGCGTTTAACAGCCACCGATTACGCGCAGTCTGGGCGATTCTTTCAGCATTACAAGACAATAGACATCCCGCGTCGTATGCTCGAGGAGGCTGGGTTCCGCATCGACCGAATCGATATCCGTATCGTTCGCCCGATGCTCAATGATGGAACCCGAGGGTATACTGAGTGGGCGAATTTTATGGGAGTACGGGTAGCGGATTAATTCACTATTTCTGCAATTATATTGTATAATGCAGTAATTATGTCTGCTCGTTTTCTTCATCACTACAAACGTCTCACCTTTACCCTACTCGTCATTCTCTGCTTGACCCTATTTCTCAATTACGGCCCGTGGAGCGCCCGCGGTACTTTTGCGCGTATCGTGACGGAGGAGGTGACGCAGCGCGTCGATATCACCTACGACTCAGGCAACACAATGCATTATTTGGGCCTTCACGCTGACCCCGATGGGACAGTAATTGGACGCATCCGCCCCACATCTAGTCAAGGAACAATATCCTTGCCGGAGCGGGTGTTTCGAGACTGCCCACGCGGCTGTAGCCGTTGGGAATCACCAGACGACCAGTCTGTTCATGCCGGTCTGACGCGTGCTGATGATGTAGACAATGCCGTTGGTAGCAGCTTCCTTCATCTCCCAACGTTTGGGCAACCAACTGCTCGCGATCTTTTTCTACAAGCTATTGCGCGTGATGCTCGCTGTATAACGCGCTCTCGCGGAAATGATGCGGAGCTTGATGTAGTCTGTATTAATCAGAAGACTGGTGCTTTTTTGTATCAGTTGTCCGAAATATAACAATGCATTTAGTAGTACTTCTTGATAGATAAGTTATTCTAAACGACTAACCCCTCAACTCCAGCATTGCGCTACTAGCTTAGCTGTGATTAAATATAGCTATGTGTGAAGCTCTACCCCCCCAGGATATACCAAAGCAGCCCGAAAATGACCTACTGCCTTGGAATACTTCCAAAAAAAGCGACGTAGAAGCTCAGCCGGACGCCCAGTCAACACCCAAAAGCATTGGACGTCTTGCAATAGATAAAGTTCTTGGTCACAAGACAGTAGATAGACTCTCGTTATTTTATGGGGGATTTAGGGAAGCTATTCAACCTAAAAAGAGGGTTGTGAGCGCCTACTGCGTTTTTGTTGACCCAACTGTGCCATCACCTGGCTGTATATATCCCCCATCAGGGAATGTAAAACAGCCATAAATACTCTAGCCTTTATCTTTGATCATTACTTTTCTGCTTTAATCTCACAAGAATTATACCAACGATACCAACAAGCAACAGCACTGCACCGCTAATGTAATCTGAATATACTTCAGGCCATGGCCGAACTATCGAGTATGGTATTAGTTTTCGAGTCACAATGGGCTCGAGAATTGCCCCTATCGGCAGGATAAACCAGAATATACGCGATGACTTTTTTGGCAAAGCTGCAATCCAGCCGCACATCCCCAGTGGTGCACATAGCACAAGAGCAGCAATAAACCAAAATGAATTCGCCATAAATATCGTAGAGCCATACACCCCAATAAGATAGCCGATACCGTAATGGAGTAGCAGTGTGAGTTCTGCAATAGCAGCGCCACTGATCGCCGCTTTTACCAAGTTTTGAGATCTCCACCCTGCCAAGAATGGCAACGCAGCCCAGACGATACCTGCATTAAATAACTTACTAAATATCTTGCGGATACAAGAGTATAGCTGCAACTGCCCTTCCATTTCTTGGGGAAAGTAGATATTGCTGACAAGCGATAGTACTGCCAATACAAGGGATAGAAGAATGACAGTCAGGTATTTATGGCGAATTGTTTGCATGATCTGATCATAGGGAATTATTGAGTTGCCGTCGATCTGCACCACCCATCACCTCTTGCATTCAGCACCACCCATCATTATCGGGAGTATAATCACCCATTGTTAATTCATCAATCAGGCTGCACATCATGCATTGCACCATCTTCATTCGAAGCTGTGGGAGGTACTTGAGCTTGTTCCTCCGCTTTTGCTGTTTGCTGTTCGGCAGCAATTTGTGCTCGCACTTGGCGTTCAATCTCGTGCCGAAGCTGCTGCTCATTCTGTACTAGTGTATTTGGTTGTGCAGGTTGGAGGTAGCGCTGTACCTTCTCTAGATGCACCAAAATAGGCGTTACTATTAAACCAAATACAGTGAGTATACCAAAAACTATCAAAAAACGTAGCGTACTTGACGTATCTCGCACATTAAACCATACCATACTCAAACATGCCATACTTAAAAGACTAGCGCAAGTAACCGTCATCATTTTCATTCCTATGATGAAAGAGTTTTTGTTGGCGTATGACAAGGTCTTTACGCTAAGTGTAATGAGCAGTGCAATAATTAATGCTGTGAGCGTAAGCTTCGTCGTAATCGAGAGGAAGTCGCTGCATATTCGTGTCTGAACATGACCTTCGTAGTCGTAGCTGCTATAGTCGCTATAATGTCTATTATATCGACTCCCCGTACTGACAGACGGACGACAAAAACTAAGAAACCGATAGAGATTCCACTGGATAACAAACATACCAGTAAACCACTGAACATTGAGGATGATCGACATAATGGATAGAATTTTTATAACTATTCGGTTATCCGTAAGTCGCGATATGTTGCTCATAGCAATTAATGATGCGATTGCGGCGCAAAACGTCGTGAATAGGATTCGCCAATCTACTTCTTGTGATAATACTGCAAGAATCCCGAGAAGTGCGCACAATGTTAGCAAGCCAATTGACAGATAGAGCAGGACACTTCGCAATTGCGCTACAGAGTAGGATTGTTTCATGGCACTATCATACACCATTTACTATCTATGTCAACTCGCTTTAGTTATTTAATACACCACCCCAGCCGGCAACGTCGTTGGGACTGCTGGTGACGCATCCTCAATCGACGCGCATGGGTATGAGCAGTAGTCAACCGACAGGAATCCAGCCGATCGGTAATTACCACTAGCCTTCGCTCCGCCAAATGGTGCCGCAGTCGTTGCGCCAGTTAGTGGCTGATTCCAGTTGACGATACCTGCTTTTGTTTGCTGGTAAAACGCTTCGTATTGTGCACACCCACGAGTGACGATGCCAGCAGCAAGCCCAAACTGTGTTGCGACAGAAACAGCCTGCACAATCGCAGCGTCATCCGCAAGACTTCCAGACCAGATTGGTTCGTTGGTGGCAGGGTTACGGGATATTATTCGTTGATCGACACTCATATTCATTAGCCTCTTTCTTTCTCCATTTTATTGAGGTATGGCAAAGAAATCAATTGCGACAAATAGCAAATACACTTCCTCCACAAAGTTTTATCGCCAATCCACTGTATATTCGTTGCGCAGCATTGCAGTAATAGTACGAGCTTGTAGAGTGGTTTTTGTCCCAGGATTAAGGATGCCATGAGGGTCGAAGAGCTGCTTGATTTGCCGGTAGAGAGCTGTAAGGTCTGGGTTTTGCGTGGCGCGCACAAAACGAGTTTTGAGCCGGCCCTCACCACCACTCATCACCAAATGGCCGTCGTATAGCGCAAGCAGCTTAGTGAGCTCGTCGTAGAGCTTAAAGATCTTCTGCTTATCACTCACTTTGCGCAGAGAGAAGCGCGGATAAACGCCGTAGAGATTCAGGCTAGGATAACCAGCAAGGGGCAGTGGTAACTGTAGTGCACGAGCAAGTGGCACGAGTGCCCGAGCAAATTCTTCGAAGCGCTGCGGCGGCACGTAAAATCCCTCAAACAAGCGCGGCGCACCAATATGCGCGGCATCGGGCCAGCGATACTGATCGAGCGCAGCAAACCCCGCCGCTACATCTTCATCATCGTCATCTTCAGCGATAGTGACGACCGTCTCACCCGCAGATTGCAGTTGCTCAAGCTTGGCCTGCTTGCGAGCACGTGTTCGGTTATTAAAATCATCAAGCGTCACGAGCAAAACTGCCTGTGGTGCAAATTGCTGAGCAGTCGCCTCATAAAAAGCGTATTTTTTGCCATCACGGCGGAGTTGCTCAAAAATCGCTGCGTCGAGATAGCTAAGCTGTGCTGGTTGGAGTGCGTCAATATCATCAATCGCAGCCTGAGCCTCGCTACTGCTCCGAAATACCAGAGCTGCCCTTGTCTTGCGAAAGCTAAAGAATTCTGTCTTGAGAATAAGCTCGTCAATGATCCCTAGCGTTCCCTCGCTCCCCACAAAGAGCGGCCCAAGGTCAAACGTCCCGTCCGGTTGCTTAACCCGCGCAATACCACTATAGCCAGAGGCATCATTGGGGTTAATCTGCTCGATCAGCGCTGCATTATCAGTAATAATCGCATCGACACCACGATAAATATCCCCTTCAAACCCAGGCAAACCCTTGCGCCGGCTGAGCTCACGCCGCGAGAGACGCTCTGTCTGCATAACGTCACCGTTGGCGAGTACAACCTCGATCTGATCAATCGCTTCGGCTGGATCGGTCGCTCGGCTGAGGAGCGTCCCGCGTGCACCAGCTGCAATAACTCCACCAACTGTACCTCGCTGGCCAGTCAGTGGCCCAACACCAGCACCATGCATGCTCAGTGCTGCCGCTACACTGCGTGCTGGTACACCTGGCTGGACGCGAACCCGCTGCGATTTGCCATCATATTCAAAGATCGTGTCGAGAGCTGTCGTATCGAGCAGTATCCCCTGCCCTACAGCACCACCCAGCGCACCACAGCCAGCGCCGCGTGTGACGACTGGTATAGTGTGGCCCTTCTCAGCCATTTGCCAGGCAAAACGGGTGATCTTGCGAATATCACTCACAACGCGCGGCGCTACCACGAGCTCTGGTGTTGCAGCTAGAATACCGGCATCTGCACTGACTGACGCACGCCAATCGACCCGAGTCGAAACAGACCCGGCAATATGACTGCGTAAATAATTTGCAATTTTACTCACACTTCCCCCGTTAGCTTACTGCTTATACTATAGCACAGGGCAGCACATTTACACCAGGTGCGGTACAATAAAAATGTGAACGTATCGACACAGCTCTCTCAAATCAAAGGCGTTGGGCCAAAAACAGCTGAGCAACTAGCTCAGGCTGGGCTCTTGACTGTCAATGATCTCATCATGTTTTTGCCACGCAAGCACGATGATTTTACTGCAGCGAGCTCAATCGCAACACTGACACCAGGCAATGTGACGATCACGGCGCGCTGCGAATCGATCAGCACACGCACGGTGCGGCGTGGCCTCCGCATTACCACAGCAGTGCTGGCAGATAGTTCGGGCAAGCTCAACGCCGTGTGGTTTAATCAGCCGTATCGGGTGCAGCAGCTCGCGAGTGGAGATGAATGCTACTTTCGGGGACAATTTGAGTATAAGAATGGCCGCTACCAACTCACCAACCCAAGTGCCGAGCGTGTCAAAGAGCTTGTCCATCATGACACCAACCTGCTGCCCATCTACCACGCAGTACACAGCCTCAAAAGCCAACTGGTACGCAAACTACTCACTGAGCTACGACCACTGATAACAATGCTGCCCGAGACACTCCCCTCGCACATTGTTGCACGCGAAGGCTTAATGAGCCGGAGCGAGGCGCTGCTTGCGATGCATTTCCCTACCACATCAGAGGATGTCGCAAGAGCACGCCAGCGCTTTGCCTTTGAGGAACTCTTTAGCTTGCTGCTTGCTAGTCAGCTCAATCGCCAAGCGCATGCTCAGCTCCAAGGCTATGTCATACCGTTTGAGCAAGCTATCGTGAGGTCATTTGTGAGTGCTCTACCCTTTACTCTCACAGACGATCAACGCCGAGCAGCCTGGGATATCCTGCAAGACTTTCAGCGTCGTACACCAATGAATCGCCTCCTCCAAGGTGACGTGGGTAGTGGCAAAACAGTGGTCGCTGGCCTGGCCGCTCGCCAGGCTGCCAGTGCTGGCTACCAAACCGCCTTGATGGCACCGACAGAGATTCTTGCCCGTCAGCACGCCGCCACGCTCGATGCATTACTTACGCCCTTCGGTATCAAAGTTGGGCTGCTGACTGGCAGCGTGACCGGTGCTACGCGTAGTGAGCTTATGCAGCGAATTGCACGCGGCGAGGTAGATGTCGTAGTAGGAACGCACGCACTCATCCAAGACTCGGTGAATTTTGCACGGCTTGGCTTTGTGGTAATCGACGAGCAGCATCGCTTTGGCGTGACGCAGCGCCAGAAGTTACTTGATAAATCCGGCCATATGCCACACCTACTTGCTATGACAGCGACACCGATCCCCCGCAGCCTTGCCCTGACCGTCTATGGCGAGCTTGATATTAGCATTATTAGCCAACGCCCGGCGGGTCGCCAGCCGATCATCACCAAAATTATTTCTCCCGCCTCGCGCCCAGCCCTATACCAACGCGTCGCGAAGGAGCTCGAGGCCGGCAGCCAAGCCTATGTCGTCTGCAGCCTCATCGATGACAACCCGGACAATGACGCGCGCAGTGTTGAGACAACTGTGCGCCATCTCAAGAGTAGCATCTTAGGCCGGTGGCGAATTGGTCTACTTCACGGCAAGATGAAGCCTACTGACAAAGAACGAGTGATGCAAGAATTTCACCAGCATGTATATGATATTCTTGTGAGCACCACAGTAGTAGAAGTTGGTGTTGATGTGCCAAATGCGACAGTAATGATGATCGAGGATGCCGAGCGATTTGGTCTTGCCCAGCTCCACCAGTTACGTGGCCGAGTGGGACGTGGCGCACGCCAGAGCTACTGCTATCTTTTGCTTAATAACCACAGTAGGCCGAGCCAGCGTCTGCGCGAGGTGGAGGCTTCTAGCGACGGCTTTCACTTAGCAGAAGTCGACATGCAGCTCCGCGGCCCGGGCGAAATTTACGGCAAAGCTCAGCATGGCGCGCTCAATCTGCGCATTGCGAGCCTAGCCGATAGCAAGGCAATCGCTCGAGCCCAAAAAGCAGCGCAAACCTTTATCGCGAGTGGTGATTCACTCGAACACTACCCGGAGCTCCAGGCAGCCGTGCAACGCAATCAACGACTCACGACACTCAATTAAGCTGAGGCAATCTTACCTAATTTATAATTCTGCCTCTCTCATTCTCTCCGTTCTCGCCCATTTAGTCCTGCAGAGCTCGAAAATCTCAACAAAACACATCCATAGTAACGATTCAGCCACGCCAAAATCTGCTATACTATATGAGATATGTACAGTGGAACAACCTTTCGAGACCAGTCGGGGCACTTGGTTGGTGTTCATCAGCGAATCGACCAGCTCGCACGGCGCGACCTTGGCCAGATGTGCAGCCACCATGTCGCCATTCTCCACTTCCCGAGCTCGCGCGACATTCTCCATTTCGAGGGCAATAATGGTCCCGACGGTATCAAACGCAAAAGCCCCAGCGTCGATGAACCCTGGCACTACATCGACCCTACCAAGCCAGACGACCGCGACCTCGTCGTTATGATTCTCGATCATCATTACAATCTTGTTCAAGCACTACGCCAAAACAACACAGTGCGTGCCGCCTTTGAGGCAGCGTGGATGTCGCACGCTATCGTCGATGGCCTCACGCCGGCTCATCACTATCCGCTGAGTGATAAAATCGAAGAACTCTGGGGTCGCCCTAAAGAGGAGCGCCTTACCGTCTTAGATAAGAACTTCATTCACGGGACGACGGGGCTCGATACCATCAACAAAAACTGGGAATACTGGGGGGCGAAAGGTGTCTTTGCAACGCATATTCTCTTCGAGCTTGGCGTGGCCGCCTCAATGCGCACTGCCCGTTTTGCCGACACCTGCCCATCGCCCGAGTGGGTAGCTGAGGCAGAGCAACTCGGTCTGGAGACAGTCTTTTTGCGAGCAGTGCAGCGGGTGTATGCACTTGATATGTATCACACGTTTTGGCGTAATGGCTGGACGACGGGCTTAGCCTTGCAGACGCGCAATGAGCTCATCCCAGAGATTATTCGCACTGTTACCTTCGCGTGGTACAGTGCACTATGTGAGGCTTATCCATTATGAAAGTCCGAATAATTGCTGGATGCTATGGCGGGCGTTGGCTCGATGCACCAGATAATCGCCGTACCCATCCAATGGGCGAGCGAGTGCGCAACGCGCTGTTTAATTCGCTCGGCGATGCAGTGCAGGATGCCCGCGTCCTCGATGTCTTTGCGGGCACTGGTGCCGTTGGTCTAGAGGCGTTGAGCCGTGGAGCTCGCCAGGCAGTGTTTGTCGAGCGTGACCGCCTCGCCTTCACCATCCTCTGTAAGAATATCGCAGCGCTTGGTGCTGATTCATCTGCTACTGCAATCAAGGCTGGCGTCGGCCCATGGCTTGATACGTACGATGGCGAAGTGTTCGATATCATCTTTGCCGACCCACCTTACCACGATCTCCAGCTTACAACAGTTAGCCGACTTTTTACCCTTCTCAAACCAGGCGGATTTATGGTATTATCACATATAGGAATAGGTGAGGGGCCAAAATTAGCAAACGACATTGTTGTGGTGGACAATCGTAGTTATGGAAACGCACACCTCACCTTTTTCCGCCGAGCTGATGGACGCAGCTAAGGTTGCAGATACACCAGCTCATTTGGTATAATAGCCTTGCTATGCGGATGTGGTGGAATTGGTAGACACGCATGCCTTAGGAGCATGTGCCCTCGTGGCGTGAAGGTTCAAGTCCTTTCATCCGCACCAACTATTTGTAAATTTAATGCCGTTTTGCGGCACTTTTTTATAATTTGGAGCATGGCGCTTTCTTTTTTTGTATCCTCCCTCAAGAATTATATCGAAGTGTTCGTTTCCCAAATATAATCCCACTTCAAGAGTAAAATCCGTTGGGCGCGATAAATGCTTGATAACCCCATCAGATAACATAGACAAAACAAGCACTGGTATTGCAAAGTAGAAATTATAATATATAGAGTACAGAAGGAGCAACAAATGAGCCAACAGTTAGAACGAGAGCGCACATTCCTCGCAAAAGATCTGCCGCAAGAAATCAAGACAACCAAGCCAACTCGCATTGTTGATATTTATATCCCAGACACGCCAGCGCATTCTCACCTTCGGCTCAGACAAAACGGCAAAACATATGAAATCACCAAGAAGACCTCCGTTGCAGCAGGTGATGCGTCCGAGCACATTGAGCAAACCATCCCTTTGACAGAGGAAGAATTCGCAGCACTCTCACGTTGCAGCGCAAAGCGCGTTGCAAAGGACCGCTACCGCGTCGTGATCGATGGCATACTCGCTGAAATTGACGTGTTTATCGAGGATCTGGCTGGGCTTGTGCTGATAGATTTTGAGTTTGACACAGAAGACGAAAAGGACAACTTTATCCCACCGAGTATCGCCCTTGCTGACGTTACACAGGAGAACTTCATTGCTGGAGGTCTGCTCGCCGGCAAGACATACAGCGCCATTGCGCCAGAACTTGCGCGGTTTTGTTATAAAAAGCTCAGTAAAGAGTAACTCTTTAGTTTATTCGTTATTCACTATAAAAATACTCACCCTGCTAGGTGAGTATTTTTATTCATGGCCCGTTTCTTACCTGCCATTATATGTGATAGCAGCAACACGGAACTTGTTTAGTTTCTCAAACAATTCTCCATAGTAGTCAGCAGAAGGGAGCCCCTGCACACTCTCCAGCCACTTCCATTCTTCATCAGTAGGAGCTTTTGGGCCAAGCCTGAATTCATGAATAAACCGCATAAGCATCTCTACTTCGCTGTCTGTTAGTATGAGCGCTACTGGATCATCACGAGAGTCCAGTGGTGTTTTGTCTGAGTTATCTACTGTCTTCGTAGAAGCCTTATCTATACTGTCCTTTGACATTCCTGCTCCAATTTTTACTCCGTGACGCCCAAAACCCCGTCCAATGCATAGGCGGTTGTTTCCCAGCCATTGACGGCAATGCTGTCGATACCCATCGCGCGGACTGGGTAGTCGTTGCCGCCTTCTTCGATCTTATCACCAAAGAAGAGGACTTCACTTTTCTCTAAGCCATTAGCTTCAAGCAGCTTCTTCATGCCATAGGCTTTGTCGATGCCAGGGCGGGTGATATCGGTGCTAGTGGTGCCACCAATGCGCACTTCGAGGCCAGGCAGTTGTGCCGCCACTTTGTCGCGATAGACTGGCCGAACATCCTTGTACTTCTCTGCCCAGGCGTATTTTTCCTCAGGAGTGGCCTGCTGACCCAAGGCAGATATAGTGATCTGGCTCTGGCGATCCTCGATAATCTCACCCGCTGGGTGCTCACACCAGATCCCCATCTCCCGTGCAGTCGACTCAAGCACACTCACGATTTGCACTTTTTGCTCATCCGTCAAGTCCTCGGCATACTGCAGCTGCCATTCACCCGCCTGTGGGTCGAAGCGGTAATAGCGCGTGCCACACGTCGGCATAGCGTGAAACTTGCCCAGCAGCTCGGGCGACACATCAAGGCGACTAGTCACCTGCTTTTGGATCTGCTTGAAGTCTCCACCGGTGATGACGCACACATCATACTTCTCCAGCAAACGCCCCAGCAGAGCCGCCATCCGGTCGCTCACGGGTGACTTCGTTACTGCTAGCGTATCGTCTAGATCAAATGCAATCAATTTTTTCATGACAAATTCTCCTCTTGTAGCTAATTAATGTGCCATTATCATACCATAAAATATGGCAAATACATAATCGAATGATCGGTTGCTACCCTTCTGCCGAGCATAGCCATCGAGAACACCTGTCTATCGCACGAGCACGAAGCTGTTCTTGCCCTTTTTGATCAAGCTTGGACTCGTCGCTGGTTGATCACTGGTGATTTTTGCACCATCAAGGCTAATGGCATTATTTTTGATGAGGCGACGTGCTTCGCCATTGCTGACGCAGACCTCAGCCTCCACCAGAGCGGTCACCACTGATTGCGGCGAGACGGTGGGGATCTCGTTGGCCAGCGCGTCAAGATCTTCCTCGCGCAGTGTCGATAGGTCATTGCCACCAAAGAGCACACTGGTTACTCGCTCCACACTCTCGCGGCGCTCATGGCCGTGGACGATATTGGTCACTTCTCGTGCGAGTGTCTTTTGCAGGGTGCGCGCGCCAGGGTTAGCGTGGTGGGTGTCAATCAATGTTTCGATAGTTGCTTGATCAAGCAACGTGTAGATCTTGATCAAGTCTTTGCTCGTCTCGTCATCGCAGTTGAGCCAAAATTGGTAAAATTTGTATGGACTCGTCAGCGCTGGGTCAAGCCAAACTGCACCACCTTCCGACTTGCCGAATTTTACTCCTGTTTGCTTATTGATTACGAGCGGCGCCGTCAAGACATGAGCTTCGCCACCCTCGAGCTTACGAATGAGCGACACGCCTGTCACGCTATTACCCCATTGGTCGGCACCAGCCAATTGCAGCGTCGCACCCTTCTCGTGGTACAGATGCAAGAAGTCATAACCTTGAATCAATGCATAACTAAATTCACCATAGCTAATGCCTGTCCCGCCTTCGCCGATCCGTTGCTGCACAAAATCGCGGTCGAGTAGCTGCGTCATACTCACGTGCTTACCGATCTGGTGCAAAAAATCGACATAGTTAACGTGAGCAAACCAATCGGCATTATTGACTACCGCAAAATCCTGGCCGCGAAATATCTGTCGAAATTGCGCCGTCAAGCCCTCAACACTACGTGCTACCGTTTCAGCATTGCGGAGATCGCGCTCTTGCTTTTTACCGTCTGGGTCGCCAATCATCCCGGTTGCACCCCCCACAAGCAACAGTGGCGTGTGTCCATGGTCGATGAAGTGCCGGCATAGCATCATAACGGCCAAGTTGCCAATCGTCATGCTCGGTGCACTCGGGTCAACGCCGACGTAGAAAGTGCGTGGTTCGTTGATGTCATTAATATCAGCAAACGTCGTTTGGTTAATGAATCCGCGCCAGGTTAGTTCTTCTGCTAAGGTCATATATACTCCACTCTTGCTCTTTCTTATGCTCATGTATTGCTATTTATTTTAGCACGAAATAGCGCGAGGTAGTGGGGCTGCGCCGTAGGAAAAGACTAGCCCTACCCACCTATATAATGCTATAATGCAGAGGAATATCGTGTGTTAGAGGAATAAGAGATCGTGGTCAAAAATAATTTATCACATCGAGTTAGCGTCTACTCCAATCTTGCAGCCAAGCGCCGCACCAAAAAAGACGCCGAAGCCCGCCGCAAAGCGGAATACTTGGCAAGCCTGCCCAAGCAGCCCCTCAAGCGGCTACTCTATCGGATGCATCCACGCCGCGTGGCACAATTTTTATTTAGCAAGCGTGGGGCTTATGCCATCCTCAAGGTAGTTGGCGGTTTCTTCCTCGTGCTCGCCCTCATTATTGCTGGGCTCTTCACCTATTACCGCAAAGACCTCGATGCAATTCGCCCAGGCGAGATAGACAAGCGCGTCCAGACTACTGTTACAAAATATCTCGATCGCAGCGGCCAGCTCCTCTGGGAGGACAAAGGAAGCGGCGATTATAAGCTTGTGGTTGATGGCAACCAGATTAGTGATTATGTGAAGAAAGCGACAATTGCCGTAGAAGATCGCGACTTTTATAACCACCATGGTATCAGTCTGGCTGGTATTTCTCGCGCGTTCCTGAGTAACTCGCAGGGTAATGCTGTGCAGGGTGGCTCGACGCTCACCCAACAGCTTGTTAAGCAAGCCTTCTTTGAGAAAAGTGAGATCGAAAAACGCGGCCTCGATGGTGTGCCGCGCAAGATCAAGGAGGTGATCCTCTCGATTGAGGTCGAGCGTATGTACAACAAAGATCAAATCCTGAATCTCTACCTCAATGAAGCATCGTATGGTGGCCGCCGTAATGGTGTTGAGTCGGCTGCGCGCACCTACTTCCAGAAATCAGCCAAGGATCTCACCCTAGCCGAAGCGGCGCTGCTCGCCGGCATCCCTAACAGCCCTGGGCTCTACGACCCATATTACGTACCAGGTAATAGTGCCCTCATTGCACGCCAGCACAAGGTGCTTGATAGTATGGTTGAGATGAATTACATTACCAAAGAGCAGGCTAACGAAGCAAAGCAAGTTCCCATTCTTGACACTGTGAGACCAAAGGCTGAGCAATATGCCGACATAAAAGCGCCGCACTTCGTCCTGATGGTGCGCGACCAGCTCGAAAAAGAACTGGGCAAGTCAACAGTCGGCAAAGGCGGCCTCACCGTCACGACCACACTTGACTCAACACTCCAAGGTAAGCTTGAGACTCGTATGCAAAGTATGTTTAATGGCAAGCTTACTAATTCTCACTGTGGTAATACTAACTGTGCGACCTATGCTGGCTTT
The DNA here is from genome assembly GCA_905373835.1 of Candidatus Saccharimonadota bacterium. Taxonomy (GTDB): domain Bacteria; phylum Patescibacteriota; class Saccharimonadia; order Saccharimonadales; family Saccharimonadaceae; genus Saccharimonas. Next base: position 94,285 of record CAJPUN010000002.1, on the reverse strand, counting down.
ACCAATGGCGCAGCTGCTATCGAGGATAATAAAACAGGTCAAGTGGTAGCACTGGTTGGGAGTCGAGACTTTAACTATGACGTCTTTGGTCAAAACAATGCCGCTACCGCCTTTATCCAGCCTGGTTCATCCATCAAGCCACTCGTCTATGCTCAGCTCTTCCAAAACAAGGGCAATGGCAAGACTAACTATGGGAGTGGCTCTGTCCTCTCCGATTCAAAGATCAGCTTTGGTAGCTGGACGCCGCAAAACGCCGATGGCAAGTTCCAAAACAACATTAATCTCCGCCAAGCCCTCGCTCGCTCGCGTAACATCCCCGCCATTAAGGCTATGCAAGAAAATGAGCGCAATAAGCGTGGCAGCACCTGGCAGACTATTCGCGAGATGGGAGACAGCGCCTACTGTACCCAAGGTGCAGATGCTCAAGCTGGCCTATCAAGCGCCATCGGGAGCTGTGGTACACGCCTCGTCGACCACGTCAACGCTATTGCGTCTTTGGCACGGATGGGCACCTACACCCCACAATCAACCGTTCTCAAAGTAACCAACAGTACTGGCCAAGTCCTTAAGCAGTACACAGCCTCTACGAAGCAGGTAATCGATCAGCAAGCTGCCTACATCGTCAACGATATCCTCGGTGACTCCAGTGCACGAGCTAACCTTGGTGGTGGGCAAGACTATATGCCACAAATGAACCGCCTCAAGGCAAAAACCGCCGTCAAGACTGGTACATCAAACTCCGAGATTAATGGCAAGGTGGTAGCGAAGGATATTTGGACGGTCGGCTACACACCGGCACTGTCGATGGCTGTATGGCTGGGTAATTCGGACACTTCGCCACTGCGTAATGGTAACTCGCTCATCCCCGCTATGCTGCTCGACTACACTATGGCCGATGCCACGCAATATTACGTCAGCCAACACAAAGCATCGTACAGCGACTGGTTTTCTGCACCAAGCGGTATCCAGCGGATCAACAACGAGATCTATCCATCGTATTACAACAAAAACTCTAACCGCAGCAGCAACACAATGTCATTCGACCGGGTGTCTAAGAAAAAGGCCACAAACTGTACACCAGAGTCAGCTCGTGTGGATATCCCCGTCACTCGATCGAAAGACTCGTCAGGCAAAGAGGCTGTCTCAGCTCAAGATGGCTATGATGCAACCAGCAATGACGATACTCATCGCTGTACCGACTCCAAGCCAAGTGTTTCCGTCGCCGTAAGCTCTAGTGGGCAATCGGCGACGGTATACTACCGCCAGGGTAGCCACCCACTCCAGCAGCTGGAGGTGAAGGTAGGCGACCAACTCGTTGGTACGCGCCACGTCAGTAGCGACGGCGACACCAATATCTCCATCCCCGCTTCTGCTGGTAAGAACTTTACCGTGACTGCTACACTGACAGACAGTATGTACTACAGTGACAAAAATACCGCCCACGGCCAGCGAACAAGCTAGTGCGTTTGTAGAAAACAATGAAATACCCCTGCGACTGTAAGCGCAGGATTTTTTATGGTGAAATTTACTAACGCGGCTGAAGCTGCATTATCTCTGTTTTGAGCAACGCGATCTTCGCGTCACACTACGTGAAGGCTATTAAAATCCTTATTACTCAGCTAGCAGAGGTTTAGATTTCTATATCTATCTACTCCAAACCTGTTATTTGCCCCTTAGCGGTAGCCTACACCCTTCGAATAAGACATCGGGGAATAGGCTCTCCGTAATGGGAATACCAAGAAAATGCAGAGCTTACGATTAAAAATAGAATACATCTGCTTTGGAGTCTATTATCGTGGTTCTAGCTTATCCAAAACACATCCTTGGTCAATTATCTCTCACAGCATGCCTTCGCGCAATCATCATATATTCCACACCCTTCACAATTTCTCCAACTTCTCGGATAAAATTAGGCTTACCAGTTACATGCGACAGCTAGGGCTATGCGGTAGATAATAAAGGCCCCACTACCCCCACCAACTGCCGATGCAACTCCGGCGCTCCCGCTAGCCAGGTGAAGTTCTCGTGGGAGCGGTTTAGGGCGTCGTGATAATCCATGGGGTTACCAGCAATATCGGTATAGACGCCGCCTGCTTCCTCAATGATGATCTGCTGAGCGACGTTGTCCCAGATCTTGCTTGTTTGGTTGGCGCAGGCGCCATAGGCACCCCTCGCAACCATTGTTTGGTCGACGACACTATTAGACGAGCGGAGATTACGGATCGAGAGGACGATGACGCCGAGTAGCTCAGCCTCGCGCTTCGTCCGGGCTGGATCCTCAGGGTGGCCGTCAATACCATACGCGACGAGACTATTGGCAAGGACGGTTTCGTGCGAGACATGGATCTTCTGGCCATTGCACCAGGCGCCTGCGCCCTTGGTCGCAACGTAGAGCTCGCCAAAGGCAGGCAGGGAAATGCCACCAGCCACTGGCGTATCATGATCGAGCAACCCCAGCATAATACCGTACTGTGGTAGCCCCGCCGCGAAGTTGCTCGTCCCATCGATCGGGTCAACCACCCAGGTGTAGCACGACCCGTTATCGACACAGCCCAATTCCTCATCGATAATGTTATGGTCAGGATATGCTGTGCGGATTGCGTCCGTCAGGAAATGGCCGATCTCTAGGTCGGTCTCTGTCAGGACTTGGTTACGATCTCCCGCCTTGACCGAGTAAGAGAGATTGCCAAAGTTTGCGGCGGCAATCTTCGCGGCGGCGGTGAGGGTGGTGGTGAGAAAGTCTCGATAGGTATGCATAGTCGCTCCCCCTTCATAGTATTACTACCATTAGTATACCACCCTGATCATCACGCATCAAAAATCAAACAATATCTCTTTGCTATTCACCAGCTTTGTAAGAGCTTTCTTTCGATCAGGCTAACCCTCAAGCCGTGGCGCCCGCGTATGAATTGCCAGGACTCAGGCATATTAAGGCGAGTTCTGGTCTCGTCATGATACGCTATACCTGTGTATGTCTTCAGCGCAGAGTCACTATCTGGATGTTTGTCAAATTTTTCAGATAGGCAGGTAGCCTCATCGCTATGCTTGTCCATCTGCACTATACACTGTTTTACTACAACGAATCACACTACACACTAGCCCAACGTCAGCAGCAATTAAAACCCTGTGACACAGCAATACTAGATAACACGCTTTAATCCGTCTGCTTCTGTACCAAATCAAGCAGCGCTGCTTCGTGGTCAACACGGCGGCGTGATGATGAGCGAGTAGTTCGTTTCTTGGAGGCAGCTTGCGTGGCTGCCTGTGAGGTGCGGCTCGTTGTTGATTGCTTGGTATGCCTAGATTGAGGAGATGAAGCAGCCTGCGGAGACTTCGGAGTTGTAGCGGCTCGTGCGCGAGAGGTACGCTTGGCTAGCTGTTTTGGCTGCGGCTGCTCCACTGGTTTTGCTTTCTCATGTGTAGCTGGTTGGGGCTGGCTTGGGGCTGGCTGGTCATTTTTCTTATCGGCCTTCTCTACTGATGTTTGAACAGTGCGAGCTCGTGACGACTGGCGAGAGCGCGAGGTCTTTGCTGGTTTGGGCTGAGTAGATGGTTGAGTAGCCGGCTCTTCTTGTGCTACTGCTTTTCCTGATGATGCTTCAGCTGAGCGCGCTTTGGCTGGCTGAGCTGCTGGCTTTTTGACAAGCTTGGCAAAAATCATCTTGCCTGCAGCAGTCTGAAGGTTGCGAATAATCTCCACCTCACAGGTGCGGCCCAGCTGGCTGCTAGCTTGCTCCACCACGACCATTGTGCCATCAGGCAAGTGCCCGACCGCCTGATGAGCGTCTTGCCCCTTTTGGAGGAGCGCCAGCGTCAGGTGCTCACCAGGCAAATGCGCCATCCGGATGCTCTGCGCCAGCTCATTGATGTTGAGCACGCCAATCCCTTCCACAGCGGCAACTTTGTTGAGATTATAATCGATCGTGAGCAGCCATGCGCCATGCTGCTTAGCTAGGCTCAGCAGCCGCTCGTCAACTCCCTCACGTGCTTTGCTACCGTCTTGCAAGAGCTCTACCTCTACTTCGTCCATTGCCTGCAGCTCCGTCACGACGTCGAGGCCATAACGAGCACGAGCTCGCTTGTCGCTGTCAGCATGATCTGCCAAAAATTGCAGCTCGCCCACCACACTCCGTGGGATCACCAGCGTGTAACCAATAAATCCTGTTTTGGCCACGGCCGTAATGCGACCATCCATCAGCACCGACGTGTCGACCAGCAGCGCTCGCCCCTTCGTCTTAAGTGTATTGCGCGGCAGCCGAGCCAGGAGATAACTGACTTCGCCAAGGATAATAAGTGTGATGATAAGCAACACAAGAGTAGATAATTGCATGTTGTTCCTTTTGTTATGTTTTTAGATAGGTAATGAGTGCGCTGCGGATATCGCGCACATCATGGATGAACGGTGTCTTGAGGCCACAATGCGGGGCAATCGCTTTGGTGAAGCCGAGCTTTTGCGCCTCAACAATGCGCCGCTCAGCCGCTTGGGCACTGCGTACTTCACCACCAAGGCCCACCTCACCAAACACTACTACGCCATCATCAAGGCGTCGACCAGCAGCAGCACTAGCAATTGCCATGACGACGGCTAAGTCGGCCGCCCGATCAGCCAGTTTGAGCCCACCGACAACGTTGATATAGATATCTTTATCGGATAATTGCAATTTGGTGCGCCGCTCGAGGACAGCGATCAAAAGGTTGAGTCGGTTGAGATCAAATCCGCTGGCTGTCCTCTTAGGATACCCGAAATGGGTTGGATTGACAAGTGCTTGGATCTCGACAAGGATAGGGCGGTTACCCTCAAGGGTAGCCAACACCACCGAGCCATCGGCATTTTGGCGCTCGGCAAGTAGTGCAGCTGAGGGGTTCTCGACCACTGTCAGGCCGTGCTCACCCATAGCAAAAATCGCCGCTTCATTCGTACTGCCATAGCGATTCTTGATGGCCCGCACCACCTTAAAGCCGCCATAGCGATCGCCCTCAAACTGCAGTACCACATCCACGAGATGCTCAAGCACCTTGGGCCCGGCGATCGACCCTTCCTTCGTCACATGGCCCACCAGCACTACTGCCGTCCCTGATTGCTTGGCCGCTTGAATGATAACGTTGCTGGCGTTAGTAATCTGGCTCACAGTGCCCGGCGCACTGGTAATCTCAGCCAGACTCAACGTCTGAATCGAATCGACAATTACCAGCTGGTATTGGCCAGTACGGATGGTAGCCGCAATATCATCGGCGCTCGTACTTGCGGCAAAAGACAATGCCTCGTGCTGGTCGGCACCCAGTCGCGTTGCTCGCAGCGCTACCTGCCCAGCCGACTCCTCACCACTGATATAGAGCACCGCTTGCTGCTGCGCAACCGCATGCGCTACCTGGAGCAAGAGAGTACTCTTGCCCATACCCGGCTGCCCCGCTAGGAGAAGCACACCACCCGGCAAAATACCACCACCCAGCACTGCATCAAGATCGGCAATGCCCGTTGCAAGCCGAGCTGCTGGTTCATCCTGGCTTGCAGCAGTGATTGGCCGCGGCTGTAGCAACGTACCTTGGCCAGCGCTCCGTGCCACGGCCGATTTACCCACTGGGGCTGGCGCTTGCTCGATGAGGCTATTCCACTGGCCACATTGCTCACACTTGCCCGTCCACTTTGGTGAGCGCGCACCACACTGCTGGCAGACAAACATCGTGCGAGCTCGTGCCACTACACTTGCTCCTTGGGTTGCTCAATGCCATTAATGCTTTGGTTCAGCTCGTTAGCGCGTACCGACAAGGCATTGAGCCGAGTGATCTTCGCATTATATATCTCAACGCGCTGATTAATCGCGAGCCGCTGCGCCTCAAGGGCTCGCTGGCGTGCCAAGAGCTTCTTGCGCGCTGCCTGGAATGATGCATCATCGCGAAAGCCGCCATTTTGGGCTCTCGCATTAAACACCTTAATATCAGCCGACAGCTGCTCAGCCATCTCTTTGTACTGTGCTTGGTCAGTGGGGAGCTGGGTAGCTTCTTGGTTGATTGCCTTGCTGAGCGCTTTGGCTTCTTGATCGACCTTGTCAAAGACGGCTTGGTAAGCATCGCTACGTGCGACAATCGCCGCACGGTTACGAAAATACCGACCATAGTGCTGCTCTAACTCGCTGTTGATTGTACCAATCTGTGTGCCAATAATAGAATGAAGCTCATTATTACGCTCGCCTGGCTCGGCCTGATCATAATACTTCACCATTGAGGCGATGACCGGATTCGTCTTGATCTTGGCGTACTCTGCTTCGATAAGCTGGTCGATCCGGTGTCGCTCACCTGGGCCAAGCCGCTCATATGCGGCATGTAATAACTCGTGTGCCGTTGTGACGGGCTCGGCGTTAGTTAGTTCTTGATTTTGCACATTGTAGACGTAAATCCGGCGCAGGTGATAGCAGCCAAGGATGGCTGCTGTGCGCTCGGTCGATTTGCAGCTTTTGTTAAACTCAGCCTTGTCTTGCAATTGTGGCTGGCTCGCATAGAGCAGCTGCCGACCTTTGTCGGTCAGCTCAAGCTGATCAATCACCGCTTGCATTGCACTATCGGGCTGGTACCGGCTCGCCACTGCGGCATCGTAGAGCTCTGGGCCATAGGTCAGCCCAGCCCAAGCCATGCCGCCGATCATCACTAGGCCGACCAGTGTTGAGAGGAGGCGCTTAGGCCTTTTCGCTACGTGCGTCAATCGTCAGCTCCCCTTTTCGTACTCCAACTGTCAAGACCGACCCTTTGGCGTAGTGACGGGCCAAAATTCCCTCTGCAAGGCGATGCTCCAGCTCATCCTCAATCGTGCGCCGCAGCGGCCTCGCCCCAAAGGTGTGGCTGTAACCCTGAGCAATCAACCGTCGCTTTGCCGCTGGCAACACCTTAACGGCAAGGCTCTGGCGCGCCAAACGCCGATTAAGCTCAGCAATCTGCAAATCAAATATCTTCCCAACCTCTGGTTTGGTGAGCGGGCGGAAGGTGATGATTGCATCAAACCGATTAATTAGCTCTGGTCGCATAAAGCGCTCCAGTGCCTCACGAGTATATGACTCATTGCGTCGCTGCTGCTGTGCTGTATCGTCCTCGTCGGCTAGTTTGGCCTGAAAGCCAAGGCTGCGATTATGCTGCATTTTGTCTGCTCCAAGATTGCTGGTGAGGATGATGATCGTGTTGCGGAAGCTCACGACGCGGCCAGTCGAGTCGGTCAATGTGCCATCTTCAAGTAGCTGCAGCAACATCTGGAAGATATCGGGGTGTGCCTTCTCGATCTCGTCAAACAACACCACGCTGTAGGGCTGACGCCGCACTTTGTCCGTCAATTTGCCGCCATCGTCGTAGCCTACATAGCCAGCAGGCGCACCAACAAGTCGGCTCGCGGTATGCTTCTCGCCAAACTCACTCATATCGATCTTAATCAGCGCGTCGTCTGAACCGAATACCTCACGAGCAAGCACGCGCGCCAACTCGGTCTTGCCGACACCGGTTGGCCCCATAAAGACAAAGCTACCGATCGGCCGCTGGCTGCTCGCCACCCCACTACGACTGCGCCGAATAGCCCGAGCCACTTTGCTAACTGCTTCTTCCTGGCCAATCAGATATTTGCCAAGGTGTTTCTCAAGATTACGCAGGAGCTTCGCCTCACTTGTGCGGACTTTCTCGACCGGGATATGTGTCATCACAGCAATGGCATGAGCAATATTGTCCTCGGTGAGCACTAGTGGAGTTTTGCGACCTTGCTCGCGGCGGACCTGCTCGAGTTGGTCAGTCAATTGGCTAATGCGCTGCTTATACAGAGCAGCACGCTCGTAGTCTTCTGCTGCCACGGTGTCTTCCATCTTCTCATTGAGTGCTTTGAGCTCACGGACATACTCGCGCTGCTTGCTTGGCTTGTGCCCCTTCTTAACGCGTACCAGAGCTGCTGCTTCATCAATCACATCAATCGCCTTATCAGGCATAAAGCGATCAGCTACATAGCGGTCACTCATATACACCGCTGACTCGATCACCTCATCGCTGATCTTCACCCCATGGTGCTTCTCGTAGTAGCTGCGCAGCCCCTTGAGGATTGCCACTGTATCCTTCACACTTGGCTCCTTAACGAGCACTGTCTGGAAGCGACGCTCCAGCGCGCTGTCCTTCTCGATATGCTTGCGATATTCCTCCAGCGTCGTCGCACCGATGAGGTGCAACTCACCTCGGGCTAGCGCTGGCTTGAGGATATTAGCTGCGTCCATCGCTCCGCCCTCTGCCGAGCCAGCTCCTACAAGCATGTGCAATTCATCGATAAAGGCAATGATGTTGCCCTGCTTGGTAATCTCGCGAATCAGTGCCGTTAACCGCTCCTCGAACTGCCCACGGTACTTAGTACCAGCGACAATCGCCGTCATATCGAGCATAACTACTCGCTTGTCGAGCAAATTATCTGGCACATCCTCGCGGACAATCCGCTGCGCCAGGCCTTCAACGATGGCCGTCTTACCTACCCCTGGCTCACCCAGCAAGACGGGGTTATTCTTGGTGCGACGGCTGAGGATCGTCACAAGGCGTTCGGTCTCGCGCGCTCGTCCTACCACAGTATCTAGCTCACCATCGGCCGCCTTGGCCGTGAGGTCAGTACTGTATTTGCTCAGGGCACTACCACCACGCGGCATTGGCCGGCGCTTCGTGTCGGTGCGGGTGCTCGTGCCACCACGGCTCTCTTCGCGCATATCATCAAAGTGAGCTTCGAGGTTGCGGACGATCGCCTCGGTATCTGCCCCCATCTCGCGTAGCAGTACGGTTGCGCGGGCGTTATTTTGCTTGAGCAAGCTATAGAGAATATGCTCTGTACCGAGCTCATCATGCTCATACTCCTTCGCAATTTCCCACCCCATCCGGAGCGTCAGTAGAGCTGTCTCAGACAGGCCAGTTGCCCCGCCAGTTCGCACCGTAATACTCTTGAGCGGCTGCAGGTGGAGTGAGTCCTCCGCCCGGCGCAGTGTAATACCAGCATCGGCCAGTACCTTGGTGCCGAGACTGGCGCTTTGGCTCAGGATGCCAAGGAGCAGGTGTTCGGTGCCAATATAAGGGTTACCGTATCCACGGGCAATTGCGTCAGCGTACTGGACACTCAGGCGAGCATCGTCACTCAAATGACTAATAAAATCTGCAAAATCATCTTCCATGTCGTCCTCCAAAATCTGTGGCCAAAAAGCCACCCTACTCAGTATACGCTGCTTGTTAGCACTCGTCAAGGTGGAGTGCTAATAATGCGCAAAACCCTGCTCTATCATGAACAGGGTTAGTATGCTTAGCGTATTACAGCCTTACGCTTGGTTCTCGATGGCGCTAAAGAGATCATCCTCGATATTTTTGCGTGGCTTGCGCTCAGCCGGTTGGCTTGCTGCTGTCTCGATATCAAGCTCAAAGCCCGTAAGGCGGCTTGCCAAGCGAACATTCTGCCCACTACGGCCAATCGCGATCGATTGCTGGTCTTCCGTCACATATACCTTGGCGTGCTTGTGCTCGCGGTCGATCTCGACCCGCACTACCTCGGCAGGGCTGAGGGCGTTGCGAATGTACGTGTCGGTGTTTTCGTCGTACATGATGATGTCGATCTTTTCTTGGTCACCAATCTCGTTAACAACAGCATTGACCCGCGTGCCATGCCCACCAACAAAGGTACCAACAGGGTCGATCCCTGGCACGGTACTCAGGACGGCCAGCTTAGTGCGGCGACCTGCTTCGCGGGCGATCCCCTTAATCTCAACTGCCCCTGTCTCGAGCTCTGGCACCTCCTGGCGGAAGAGATACTCGATGAAGGCTTCGTTGCCACGGCTCAGGATAAGCTGTGGACCACGATTATCGCGCTCGATATCCTTGATAAATACTTTAATGCGGCTGCCTGGCACATAGCGCTCGCCTTGGATTTGCTCACTCTGTGGCAAGATGCCAGTTGCCTTGCCCAGTTCAACCCGCACGACGCGCGGCTCAACCCGCTGGACGATACCCGTCACAACGGTACCAATCTTGTCTTCGAACTCTGCCAGCACCACTTCGCGCTCAGCCTCGCGCAGGCGCTGCAACACCACCTGCTTGGCAGTCTGAGCCGCCACACGGCCAAAGCTCGTCACATTGTGCGTCTCCTCAACGGTACCGCCCAGCTCGGCATCGGGGTTTGTCGCCCGTGCTTCTTCTAGGCTAACTTCTGTCGATGGGAAGTTAACTTCCTCAACGATCTCACGAATGACGAACACCTTGGCGGTGCCGTCGTTGAGGTTGAGCTCTGCCCGAACGTTTTGGTCGCGCTCACCATTGTCGCGGCGCCAAGCGGCAGCAATTGCTTGCTCGATCACACCCAGGACCGTCTCCTCAGGTAAATTCTTTTCGTCAGCGATCGTGCGCAAGGCTAACGTAAGCTGCTTAATATTAAGGTCTTCCATGTTACATACTCCTTTCTATGAAAAACTCCGACCTGCCGGCCGGATATCTACCCATCAGTGTAGCGGATAGCGCAAAGGATGTCAAATGGAACGGCGGGAGTTCTTATCCAACAATCGTCAACATATCACGGAGATCAGCTATAACCCATCGTGCATATCTGGCGGCAGGTGAGCCAGCAAAGGCTACTCCATTACCCGTCGTGGCAAAGAGCGGTATGTCGTTCGCTCCATCGCCCACCACCAGGCAGTCACTCAGCGAAGCCTGCTGCTCGGCAGCTAGCTCGCGGAGCTGCTGTAGCTTGGCCGCTGCATCGCTATCTGGCGCATCAATCCGACACAGCATGTCGTGGTCATCAAAGATAAAATGATTGCTCGCGCGCCAAAGTGCGACGCCAAGCTGCTCTGCTACCATACTCACCAATACACCCATCGCACCAGAGTTGATAGCCACGCAGTAGCCCCGCGCTTGGAGCGCCGCAATGACCATTTGAGCATGTGGCATATAGGTGTACTGGCTGAGGACACGCTGCACCGCCTCTCTGTGGCAGTCACCTCGTTGCCGATACCGCTGCAACAGCCAGGCTTGGCCCTCGGCATCGGTTATCTCACCCCGGGCGGCACGTGCCATCAAGGCAGCATCCTCTTCTGGTGTAATGCCCATGGCGAGATTGAGATTGCGCCAAGAGTTGTCGCGAATCAAGGTATGGTTAAGATCAAATACGATAAGCTTTGGCTGCATTAGCCAGGTACTCCCTGCCCAGGACACGTAGCGAGGACGCGCTGCATGGCGGCTTTTTCGCCCTTGGTGACCCAGAGGTGATATTTACGTTTGACGGCAATTTGCCGGGCAACATACTGGCAGCGAAACGGCTTATGGCTAGGCAGCCACGTCGCAGCATCGCCATCGCCCTTTTGCTGGTTGGCTGGGCCGTCAACCGCCAGGAGCTCAAGTGGATCATTAGCAAGCTGCTGTCGCTGCTCGCTACTGAGCTGCTGTGCACCGGTTTGCCAAGCGTTACTCAGAGCAACAACGTGGTCGATCTGCACTGCAGTACTCGTGCCACTCCCTCGCTGGAAGGTGATACGCTTGCCTGTGTATGGGTCGTCGAGCTGGCCACTCGCTACCTTGCAATTACCATTCACCACCGCCTGCTTGAGGTCGCGTGCGAGGATGATATTGCGCGTATCGCAGCCATCCGTCGTTGCCCAGCCCGCACCAAACTGGCTACGCGCATACCCAGTCTTGGGTGCACGGCCCTTAACGGGCAATGCCTCCAGTGCTGCCAATGCCTCGCCATTACCCTGTGGCGAGTGGCTCGATTGCGCTAACTGCCATGCTGCATATATCGCGAGCGCAATAATGATAATGCCAGCGAGCAAAAACATCGTTATGACGCGGCGACGGCGATATTCCATAGTTATATCATAGCATAGGGTCAATTTTTGGTAGGCTCATGCACCCCATCAATAAGGTAGCGAAGAGAGGGACAACACTGAGAAAATATATTAAAGATTGAGATCCATCACCAGGTATCTCCAGCAGCAATATAGCGAGCAGTGCATAATTCCGGTATACTAGCCTTATGCAACAAGTTACTCATCTCATCGACTTTTTTATACCAACACACTATCAGCTGGCGCTGGATATTGATCGCCAGCAGCGGCACTTCACAGGGCACGTGACGATCACTGGCGAGACGACGCAGGCCAATACACCAATCAAGCTACACGCCAAAGACCTCACGATCACCAGCGCGGCGATCGACGGCCAGCCAGCCTCTGTGGAGCATAATGATGACGAAATCTCGCTACACGTGCCAACGCTAAGTGTCAGCACTCATACCATTACTCTCGCGTACGAAGCAGCAATTACTGACTCACTCCATGGTCTCTACCCCTGTTATTATCAGCATGACGGCGCGAAGAAGGAATTGCTTATGACGCAGTTCGAGAGTCATCATGCGCGCGAGGTCTTCCCTTGTATTGATGAGCCTGCTGCCAAAGCGACCTTCGACATAACCGTCACAACTGAGCCAGGCATCGCGGTGCTTGGCAATATGCCCGTCCAGTCGCAGCAGGAAGCAGATGGCCGACTCACCACTACCTTCGCCCAGACGCCGCGCATGAGCACCTACCTGGTGGCGCTCGTGATGGGTGAGTTGCAGCACATCACTGGCCAAACAAAAGATGGCGTGGAAGTGTCCGTCTGGGCCACACCAGCGCAAGCCCCCGCCAGCCTCAATTTCGCCCTTGAGCATGCCATCCGCTCGATTGAGTTCTTTAATGAATACTTCGACACGCCCTACCCCTTACCTAAATCCGATCACGTTGCAGTACCAGATTTTAGCAGCGGTGCAATGGAGAACTGGGGGCTCATCACCTACCGTGAGTCTGCCCTGCTAGCCGATCCAACCACGACGACCATCGCCGATAAGCAATACATTGCCACCGTCATTAGCCACGAGCTCAGCCACCAGTGGTTTGGCAATCTCGTGACGATGAAGTGGTGGGATAACCTCTGGCTCAACGAGAGCTTTGCCAACATGATGGAATATCTGGCAGTCGATGCCATCCACCCCGAGTGGCACGTGTGGACAGACTTTTGCAACCACGAGGGCGCGCTGGCCTTTGGCCGTGATGCGATTGATGGCGTGCAACCAGTCCAAACAGCTGTTCATCATCCGGATGAAATTAGCACGCTCTTTGACGGGGCGATTGTCTATGCTAAGGGTGGGCGCCTCCTCTACATGCTCATGCATTGGCTGGGCGAAGACGCCTTTCGCACTGGTCTGCAGACATACTTCGCCACCCACGCCTATGGCAATGCCGAGGGTGATGACCTATGGCACGCGCTGAGTCAAGCCAGCGGACGCGATGTTGCCGCACTGATGAACCATTGGATTCGCACTCCTGGCTACCCAGTCGTTGCAGTCTCGCATAGCGGCTCGCAGCTCATGCTTGAGCAACAGTGTTTCTTTATTGGCCCACACGCAGCCGATGACACTACCTGGCAGATCCCCCTTCATAGCTCATCACCAGCTATTCCAGCACTGCTCACCACACAGCGCACAGTAGTAGAGCGTAGTCTGGATGAGCCAGTCCTTCTCAATCATGGCAATGTCTCGCACTTCATTACACAGTATGATTACGCATTGCTAGAGCGCTTGCTCGGCCAAGTGCGGCGCGGTGAGCTATCTGTCGTCGATCGCTCACTCTTGCTCACCCAACAGCTGTTGCTAGCGCGGAGTGGCCGCGTATCGAGCGCCAGCTTACTCACTCTCCTCGATGCCTATCGCAATGAGACAGATGAGCATGTTTGGAGCGTGATGTCGTCAGTGGTTGCCCACCTCAAGCTCTTCGTTGAGCCACACAGCCCTGCCGAGCAAGCACTGCGGCAGTTCGTGGGCCAGCTCGCTCAGCAAAGTTATGACCGCCTTGGCTGGAGTGCCCGCGCCGATGAGCCCGAGAACGACACCAAGTTGCGATCGACGATCATCGCGCACATGCTCTACAGCGAGCAACCCACGGTGATTGCTGAGGCGCAGCGGCGCTATGCAGCGGGCGGCCTATTGGCTCTCGATAGCGAACTGCGCAGCCTGATTGCCAGTAGTATTGTCCGCCATAGCCAGCAGCCACAGCCGCTGATTGATGAGCTTCTGGTGCACTATCGGGCAACAGCCAGCAGCGACCTGCGCCAAGACATCGCCAGCGCTGTGACGAGTACGCGCGACGCCGCAAGTATTCGCAAGCTCCTTGCTCTCATGATGGATACCGAGACAGTTCGCACCCAAGATACCGTCTTTTGGTTTGTTTACTTACTGCGCAACCGCGACGCACGCGACGCTACGTGGCAATGGCTGCAAGATAATTGGAAGTGGATTGAAGAGCACTTCGGCAGCGACAAGAGCTTCGATTACTTCCCTCGCTATGCTGGCAACATCCTCGCTTCGCGCCAACAGCTGGGCGAGTATCAGCGTTTCTTTACACCACTGCGCAATGAGCCAGCCCTCACCCGCGTGATTGATATGGGCATTACAGACATCACCGCCCGCGTTGAGCTCATTGAGCGCGATGGCCCGGCGGTTGTGGCAGCACTCACAAAGGTATAGCGAGGCGCGAACCGTGCACTTGCATTTCCCAGTACTATTGGCTTTTACCGGTGTAAGCTAATCTGTCAGAAAACAGAGAATTCTTGCACTCTACCGAGTGAAGCAGTGAGAAGGTGTAATCGCACAGAAAAAGCTATAGATCTATGTAGCTTAAGTCACAAAACCATCACTACTCAACAACTTCAATTCGCACCACCCGCGGCGGACTGCCACTAGTAGCAATCGCAATGAGCTGGAGATTCATAGTGGTGATGTGCTCGTGGTGCGCATAGAACCGCGCGGCATAGTGCATTTGGTTGCGCTTCTTACGGGTAATCGCTGCGAGGCCATCGCCCGCATAATCATCCGTGCGATGCTTTACCTCAGCAAAATACAGCGTATCACCACACTTCGAGATAATATCGATCTCACAATATTTCGTCCGCCAGTTGCGCGCCACAATCTGATGGCCGCGCTGCTGCAAGGCGTCTGCCGCAGCCGTTTCGCCAGCATGGCCACGTGTGGTCGTCGTATCAGCTTGCTGCGTGGTGTGTGCTTGGTCTGCTGAGTGAGGGCTATCATTGCGGTAATACTGGAGTGGCTTGAAGCTGAGCCGATGCAGCGGCGTCACTCCATGGGCAGCAATTGCCGCTCGGTGCTGCGCTGTGCCATAGCCAGCATGCGCCGCAAAGCCATAGCCAGGGTAGAGCGCATCTTGCGCGGCCATATACTGGTCGCGCGCTACCTTTGCAATGATCGACGCCGCCGAGACACTCGGTACCAATGCATCTGCCTTAGGTAGCATCGTGACATACTGCTCTAGTGCTGTCCCAGCCAAGAAGTTTACTTTGCCGTCGATCACAATTTCCGTGAGAGTAATAGCTTTCTTGCGGCATTGTTTCTGCACCGCTTCCACCGCTCGCCGCGTTGCTAGGCGGAGGGCTTCGCTCATCCCTACGTCATCCAGCTCCGCCGCGCTTACCCAGCCAAGCGCATACGCCGCTGCTTGCTTTTGGATGAGTTGAGCAAGGGCTTCGCGGCGCTTTTTCGTCAATTTCTTGCTATCGTCCAGGCCATCTATTGCCACACCACCCAGCACCACTGCGCCAACCACCAGCGGCCCCGCCCATGGCCCGCGCCCAACTTCGTCAATCCCGAGTATCATACTATGATTGTCTCATATTTTATGGCATAGCGCACACTGCCGATCTTCATACTCGTTTAGCTTCGCCACACCAACAGCTACTCCCCCATATTGTCAAACAACATAGTGATGTATAATATACAACCTTTAGCTCTGTTCTTGTTCGTGCTTCTTGCTGATTCGCCTATTTTCTGTTGCGAGAGTGCGGGTAATCCACTACAATCAAGGCATACCTTCGGCTTAGCAACTATCACTTCATCACAAGGAGGAGTATGACAAGAACGCTTTGGCACACGCTGTTTGCTACCGGAGTGTTTGCATGTGCCATTGCTGGGTGTGCTGGCGTCCCTACTACGCTAGCGACAACAGCGCAGGCTCACACCATTAGCCCGCACGAAGTATGTACACACCAACACCATACGGGTGCGTATACGCTTGATAAGAGCAATCCATACGGGTGGTCGTGCTACAATCTCGCCTACTCGATATCCCTCTTCTCGGGCTTCACATTCACACCCAAGGGCAACCTCAATATGCAGGCATATTGTACAGCCCGCCATCACGGCACACGTGCCATCGTCGACCGTCAGCAAGCTCAGCCAACCTGGCAATGCGTGCCATAGCATTCACCACACAAAAGATAGAACAAATAAACTGTATAGCGTCATAGTAATAACACGAAAGGATCATTCATACCCACCATGGAAATCACCGGGCCAGCACCACTTCTCATACTAGCAGTCACGCTTAACATCGTGTATTTTGTTTTGCTTGTCTGTGGCATCTGTTGGGTTATCCGGCAGGGCCGACGCACCAAGCAGATCAGACGGCACGTGGCTGCGATCGACGAGAATCTCGAGGCAATTCGTACTATTCTCACCGAGCAAACAGAATCTCGCAAGACAAAGTAATAACATCTCGTATACGAAGCATAAAAGCCACCCTCAAGCGGTGGCTTTGCTTTATGCCTCGCTACTTAGCTATTTATGCGCTGCGACGAGCTATCTGCTGCCACCCCACTACAGTCAGCCACACTAGCCAAACAAGCAGTGCCCCAGCGGTGTTGGCCGCGATATCCCAGTTGGTGTCATCCAGCGGCAAGCGAGCTATGCCAGTCTTCGCCACCAGCAGCTCAAATAGCTCATTCATACAGCCAAGCGCCGACACCAGTGCAAACAGCGAGAATGCCTCTACCAGCCAATACCGGTGCCAACCCAGCGCATGCTTGACGTAAAGCCACAGGCAGCCGGTAAATATCCCACCACCAATGAAGTGGGTATTAAATGCCGTGTCTTGCCCATCGATCAATGGCGATGGTACATACCACGAGATAAAGAACAGCCCACACGCCAAATACAGGAGCCAGCGGTAGCGCCGCTCATGCGCATAGCCATAATGCTGCAAGATAGGTGGTATACTACTCGCCAAGACAATTGGTATAACAATCGAAACAATGGTAAAGATACTCATATTATCTAGTATAACATCAGATACAATCTAGCTGCCACAGGCCTATCGCGTATTATAATATACCTACCACAGCAAATATACTTTGATACTTTGGTGTGTTATCTCCGCACCTTGCCCGTTACATCATGCTCTCGTTTCACACTCAAGAGAAGTTACTGTCAGAATATCACAAGACAAGCGTCCAAGACTGAGCAGGCTAAAGACTAGCTCTCATACAAATCCGCCCCCTGGGATAGAGGCGGATCAAAAATTTCTCGCGCGATGGCTATTCTACGCGGCTTCGTGGCGAGCTGCAACCTCAGCAGCCTTAGCGTCGAGCTCAGCTTGCTTGGCGTCTTCCGCAGCCTTTTTCTCGGCAGCTTCTTTGGCCTTTTCTTCTTTGAGGCGGGCAGCTTCGGCCTCGGCATGAGCATCGTGCACGTTGTTAACCGCCTCACGGTCGAACTGTACGGCAGTCAGGCGAGCCGACTTACCACTGCGGCCACGCAGGTAGCTCAGGAAGTTGCGGCGCACCTTAGCGCGGCGCATCACTTCAACCTTCTCAACCAGTGGGCTATGCAGCAAGAATGACTTCTCTACCCCCACACCGCTGGTAATCTTGCGTACAGTAATGCGGCTGGTGTGCTGGCCCTTGTTGTCGGTGCGGATTACCACGCCTTCAAACATCTGGATGCGCTCTTTGTTGCCTTCTTTGATTTTTTGGTGGACGCGGACTGTGTCGCCGCTCCGCACATCAACGACGGCAGGCTTCTTCTGCTGGTCATTGACTTTTTGGATCAGTGCAAAACTCATGACTTTCTCTCTATTTAATTATTAGATGACAATTCAGTTATTGATTGTACCATATTTTGTGTGCAGGGAGAAGAGGGAGAAAGTGCTTTTGCATCAATACCCCAAACATCGCTCAACGCGAACTAGCAACAGCCCCGCTCAGCACCACGAAGAAGTTTTTTATTATAACAAAGAACCTCTCTCTATCCTACTTTTTGGTGTGTTGCCTCATATGCAGCTTTATCTGTCTGTCCTTTAGACGAAGTATCAATACCAACTGATGATGCCATTAGCACCCACACGCCATCTTCAAAATTACCCTTTACAACAGTCAATTTACCATTACGAACCTCATATACATCGCCGAGCTTACTATCTGCTCCATTTTGCTCCCGACTGTAAAACTCTACTTTTTGAACTGGTAGTTTCTCTGCTTTATTGCCTTGCTCGTCTATTCTGTAGCTGCCTGGAGTCTTTAAATCAACTGTAGACCAGTTTCCTTGTTGGTCCTGCACATAGAAGGTCATGGTTTTATCAGGTGACACATCACCTGTAATATTACCATGCTCATCTCCAACGAAAAGGTTAGAATACACTGTACTCTTTCCATCTTCACCTGTTGGAACAACCAAAAGACCACGCAAAACATTGATTTTTGTCCTGTTTTTTAGCGCTTCATCGACTTGTGTACGAAAGGCCTCATTATCTTCTGCAGACAGCTTCTTCTCACCAGGCCGAGCCTTTTCTGTCGACTGCTGCTCAGGCGATTGGGTTGGAGATGCTGGGAACGATGGTATCTCCGTTGCTTTGTCAGTAGAGTGAGGTCGCTCAGACTGCGAAGTCTTGTTGCGTGCTGGCGCTTCGATGGATGGATTTGCGCTTGGTGTTGTTGCTGACGATGTTGCTTCGACAGTGGCAGCAGTTGGTTGTGTTGCGTTTCGTGGTGCTTCTTCAGAAGAGCCACAGCCTACCAAAGCACCAGCACCCAAAGCAGCTACAGTAGCAGCAGTAAGTACTCTATCAACACCTCCCAAATCATCATATCTTTTACGCATTCTTTCCTCCTCTTTCTCTGTATCATCACTGGTGGATGATGCCTATTTTGGATTTATAATCTAAACTATACCGCACTTTGGTATATATAGCAACTAGTTTAGCTGGTGGTACTTTCTTGGGCTGCGCTTGCTCCACCTTCGCGGCGGTTCACTACCTGTGCAGCTCTGTTCTCGTACGCTTGCTGGAATTTATGCTGGAGCACACGCTTGGCAGTATCATTACGCACTAGGTCATACATTGTCTGCGGGTCGTATGCATAGAGGGCAAGCACAAGCGCCTCGCCAGCAGACGGCAGCACACGAGTGCGCAGCTGTTTTTTGTTGATGAGCCCAGCCTGCCGAGCTTTGTTGAGGAATATCTCTAGGTCGTGCTCAGAAGCGCACTGGCTCCTTATCTCGGGCAAATCTTGAATAGGAAATACCTGCTTGTCTGCATTATCGTCGGCGCTATTTTCTCGCAAGCTATCGATCAGTGGCTGTGCAAGCTCTACAAGCTGCTCGATCTGGGCGCGTACTTCTGCACTGAGGGCAGCCTCTGCAGCGTGGAGCGCTTCTTGCTGCTCTTCGGCTTCTGCTGCTTGACGGTTAGCGGCAGCACGGGCAGCTTCGAGAGCTCGCTTTGCGAGTGTATAGTCGACGTATGGCACGCTGCTGACCGAAGCTTCATTTTCTGCGCTACCAGCGGCTGGTAACGTCTCGCTGTGAGTAGTGTTGGCTGCTTCATGTGCTGCAGCTGCAGTATCCTGTGGTGTCCACTCAATCTGAATCTGGTGTTTGGCATGACGGCCATTTACTTGTCTCTCTTCTGTCAATCCCTGCATAGCAATATCTACTGGCACCGCACGATAAACAGTGATTGGATCACGTCGCCGACCATGCTCGTCTATGAGGTATCGCCGGCCACGCTGGAGGACAAGGTCGTGGCGCGCTAGTTCGTCTGAGATAATCGCACTGCGGTTATCTGGTCTTTGGTCAATATTTAGCAGAGCACTCACTCGATTGTATCGCCCGAGTTTTGTATGCACTTTCTCTGGGTCGTAGACCTCGTCACCTAATTCTTGCACCGTCCACGCTTCGCCAGTAGACCCCACAAGCACCTCCGCTAGCCGCTGGCTGGCATCTTTTTTGATAAACTCTGGTGGCATACGGCTACCATATCCCCGCTTGTTGTCTGAGTGTGATATTCGGTCATCATCAGGAAAGACATTAGGAAAGACATCAATATACCCAGGCTCGCCTCCCTCACCAGCCGATTGCGCCTTCTCGACCGCCTCTTTGCCCCAGATACGAATTGCTGTTTCCTCAGATACGACTGCCAAAGGTGGCTCCGTGAGACCCATATAATACGCCAGCTCAGCGTTGATCTCACCAATCCTATCTTCGACGATTTGGCGCCGCTGCTGTACGTCTTTGCCAAGCCGGGTTTTTCTATACATTTTATCAGCCTGCTTTGTTGCTCCAGCGTCCGTCAATGGCGCATAGCCAAGGCCCGTTGCAGTTCTGATCGCTCTATATTCTGCTCCATAGCCGCCCTTATCCATTACTCGCTCTTCTTCTTCGGCTATTTCGGCAAGCATAGCCTCACAGATTGCTCGCTCCTCTTGGTAGCGTTGGAGAACACCTGGTGGCACCGTGCTCTTGTCGCAAGTCTGCACAAACTCCTCGAGCGCTTCTTGCTGGTCGTTTTTAATTATCCGCAGATTTTGCCCATTAATGTCCTCCTCATATTCGTGTTCCGATTCCTTCGCATCACGAAGGGCCAGCTTGATTTCTCTGTATAGTTCATTATCTTTTTTGATTGCAACTTCTATTCTTGTAGATGCATGCTCGGGACGAGTATCGTGATGAGATGACTGCAGGTCTATAGATCTTTTCATTATCACTCCGTATTATGAGCCGCTGCGGCTATGCAGAGCTCCTTGCTCGGTTTGTATCATGCATCATATAATAGCATTTGGTGCGAAAGTATTGCAATAACGGCTGTTTGTCCTTGTACTACTCCTTTCTCTTTCTTGCCTGTGTGCGGTATACTAGAGTTTATGGATTATAACAAACTTGCACTCGACCTACACAAAAAATATAAGGGCAAAATCACCACCAGCCTGCGCGATAGCGATGAGCTTGACCGCGATAAACTCAGCAGCTACTACAGCCCCGGTGTGGGTGCAGTCAGCAAGGCAATTGCAGATGACCCCACTAGCCTACCCACCTACACCTGGACGAATAACCTTGTGGCAGTCATTAGCGACGGCTCGGCCATTCTGGGCCTGGGCGACCTTGGCCCCAAGGCAGCCATGCCGGTTATGGAAGGTAAGGCGCTGCTGTTTAAGCACTTTGCTGGTGTCGATGCCGTGCCAATCGTGCTGGATGTGCACCAGCCAGAGGAGATTATTGCTACGGTTAAGGCGATCGCACCAAGCTTTGGCGCCATCAACCTCGAGGATATCGCTGCGCCCAAGTGCTTCGAGATTGAGGAGCGCCTCAAGGCCGAGCTCGATATCCCCGTCTTCCACGACGACCAGCACGGCACGGCTGTGGTGGTACTAGCTGGGCTGATCAACGCCGCCAAGCTGACGGGCCGCAGCCTGGCTGATAGCAAATTCGTCGTAGTCGGCGCTGGTGCTGCTGGCACTGCTATCATCAAGCTGCTGCACACCTATGGCGCCCGGCATATCGTGGCGGTAGATAGCAAAGGCATCGTCGGCAGCCACCGTACCGACCTTAACGCCGAGAAAACAGCCTTGCTTGCCTATGTTGATGCCGCGCAGCAGGGGTCGCTCGAAGACGCCATGGCCGGTGCCGATGTATTCATTGGTGTATCGCGCGCAGGGCTGCTGACCCCAGAGCTCGTCGGGATGATGGCCACAGACCCGATTATCTTTGCCCTGGCCAACCCAGTACCAGAAATTATGCCAGATAATGCCAAAGCAGCCGGCGCTGCCGTCATTGCCACTGGTCGCAGCGATTTCCCCAACCAAGTCAATAATGCTCTGGCCTTCCCCGGCATCTTCCGCGGCGCGCTCGATAATGGCGTGCAAAAAATCACCGACGAGCACAAACTTGCTGCCGCCCAGGCGCTGGCAGCGCTGGTTGATGAACCCACAGCAGATTACGTCATCCCCTCACCATTTGATGAGCGCGTGGTTGAGGCCGTGGCGAAGGTTATTCGGTAGGCTGATACTTATACTCGCCAAGGTCTACATTCCTAAATCTTGCCCCCTACTTTGTATACCTTATGTAACCTCGTAGAGCACTGGGTATATCGGTGAGTTTTGTCACGCAAGAGACAGTAAACCTAAGAAATAAAACTACATAGCGTACAAAGCCACGTAGTTTTATTTCTGTATAGTTTCTCTTTAAATGCTACCTACGCGCTGTTTGCGTAACTCTCGTCGAGAACGTCCAGTGATTTCTGCCAATGTCGCTAGCTGGTGCTGCTTGTCACAGACACCGATCAACATAATCAATTCGTGCACCTGCATTGCTGTAAGTTGCTCGCGCACACTCGCAAGTCTATCGTCCATCTGGTTAACACGTAGGTTCGATATGTAGACACGCACCACATTGTGTTTCGCGTCCTTACTGTAAACCACAGGGTACGGGTAAGTCGATTCGCCTTTTTTATCAACACTTGAGAATTTACCGGCATGAATTAAACCACCGTCCGACATAGCCACCTGAGCATAGTGTGTGAGACGTTGCTGTACATTTGGTGCTATATAATCCCACGGTGTTGACCTGTAGCCGTCCATCCGACGCTCAATTTCTTGCAGTGCTTTGCTACGGCAATCGATCACAAGCGCCCCAGGTACGTTATCGACAACAACTTTACAACTCACTGTACTATCACGACTATCCACCTCAAGCCATGGTACAAGCTTGTGCGGCACGGTAAGGTAATCAAGCGGCACACGTTTGGTTTCTGCACGAGGGTGTAGTAGCTCCGATACTGGCAGCGACGTGACATCATCTGGCTGATTCGACTTGTTAGGCAGCAGGCCTACTGAGCCTTCCATGCTGCGTCGTTTATTGCTAGACATCGTATTTGACGAATCGTGGATTGCTAATTGGTCAGCTGTCGGTTGGTACGCTACCAATGCATTGGCTAGCCGCTCAGCCGCCTCTGCAATGATCTGTTCCGTTTGCATATCAATTAACTGACGATCAGCGTGCTGTGCACTCTTTGGCCAGAGGCGATCAACCAAGCGCTGTGCTATATCGTGAGTTATCACCTTATCCGATCGATCAAACCATTGTAAGAGCGCAATTTGCGTCTGGCTAATTTGTGGTACATGCTCTGTGAGGTAGTGGCAGAAGGACAGCAATGTATCAGCCGGTACCGTTGTATATTCCTCGTCTCGCGATTGTTCAAGCTGCCGAGCTTGCGCAACTAACGCTGTATGCTCCGTTTGCAATGCATCGAGATGTTGACTCTCCGATTTACAGATTGCAACTTCGTCATCGTAGCATGGTTGCTGTGGTTCATCAAAGGCTATCTGTTCGCACTGCGCCACTGCCCAATCGACTGCCTCCTGAACTAACTTTTGGTATATATCGTTAGCTGCCGATGGCAGCAGAGCTTTATCCTGCTGCCATTCAGTACGCTTTGGAATAACCGTATGACACCAATCTGGCACCTGCACTATTCCGCCAGCCAGAAATACCGCCTTAACGGCGCGCACGCTTCGCATCGCTAGCTTGTCGCGCTGCTTATTGATGTATTGCTGCGCACGCTCCGCCGCTGCCGGATATAACCGCATATTTGTTGTACGCCACGAGTTAGCTTCGCACAATAGTGCACGACGCACACAGTATTTATACCTCTCACTTGTAAAGTGACACTGCCGAAGCGTATGCTCAGTATTTTGCATAGCTATAGCCGCCTCTTTATGCTGTTGCATCACAAGCGATAAGTGCTCAAGCACACCACCAAAGACTGTAAAACTCGCATTGAGTGATGCTATATCTTCTTCTAATTGCTGTTCGGTTAGGGTTGGCTCACGCTCACTAGACGGCGTTTTACCAACACTGTCTGGTAGCGTTATGCTAAGCTCTTCTCCACTAGGGTCACGGTCTATGACAGACACTTGAAGTGATTCGGGTTCTCGTGGATAATCAATCTGTTCATGCGACATGCCATAGTATAATACGCAAAAAATGATACTTTGTCAAAATCCGCTATGCAGTACATAGCACAGATTAACCCTAAGTATTCTTCAGCAAGATAGCGCGTTATATCACCCGCCCGACTTCCTCAAGCGTTGTCTCGCCGCGCAGGGCAGCTAATACGCCAATTTGTTCGAGGGTGAGCATACCTTCGCGCTGGGCGGCTTTTTCGATGACGTCTGGGTGGACATCGGTAAAGTCTCCGCGGATGAACTTCTGAATACCTGGGGTCACGATAAGCTGCTCCATAATCACCATGCGACCCTTGTAGCCAAATGGCGCATCATCGCTCGGTACTGGCCGCCAGAGCTTGAAGGTGTCGAGATTAGGATGCTCCACCTCTTCAGGAATATCAGCAAGAACTCGCTTGACATAGCTGCGCGTGGCGTCGTCTGGCTCATAAGCCTCCTTGGTTTCGTCCACGAGGCGCCGCACCAACCGCTGCGCTACCACAAGGCGGATAGCACTGGCAAAAATCGGGTTCACACCAATCAGATCGATCATTCGGCTAAAGGCTGCACTACTACTATTGGCGTGGAAGCTCGACATCACCAAGTGGCCGGTAATAGACGCCTGGATGGCCGTGCGCGCCGTATCGACGTCGCGGATCTCACCCACCATCACGACATCTGGATCAAGACGAAGCACGCTGCGCAAGCCCTCACCAAAGCTCCCGCCGGCGTTGGTATTAATTGGGATTTGCGAGATACCAGCCAAGCCGTATTCGATTGGATCCTCCAGCGTAATAATCTTGCGGTCGGTCGTATTAAGGGCATTGAGCATGCTATAGAGCGTGGTAGATTTGCCCGAGCCCGTTGGCCCGACCATCAGCACAAGGCCGCGCGGATGGCTGATGATTTCATCAATCTGCTGGCGCTGCTTGGGCGGAATACCCAGCAAATCAAGATTCAGCAAGCTTTCATCGAAGTTAAAGAGACGCAGCACGGCATCCTGCCCATACATGGTTGGCACAGTCTCGACACGGATATTGAGCAAGTGCGTCGCATTACCATGCGTCACGTCCTTTTGGATGTGGCCAGACTGTGGCTCCATCGAAGCACTCGACACACCAGCACGGCTGGCGAGCTCACCCATGATCACGCGGTAGCGGCTGCGGCTGATCGTTGCTACGGGGTGGAGCGCACCATCGACACGGAGGCGAATCCGTATGTCGTGGCGTTCATTCTCGATGTGGATGTCGCTCGCACCGAGCATATCCGCCTGGTTGATCAAGAAGTCGAAAACCTCCTCACTACTCACTCGCCCAAGTGTCTGGCTCACCTCGGCGATGGTCTCACTATCACCCGCTTTGGCAATCTTAATATCATCGTAGACGATCTTCTTTGGTGGGTCGAAGCGGTTCATCAACACGCGGTAAGCACTGAGGCTAATCAAATAAAATTCGACAGGTAGCCCCTGGTCCTGATACGTGCGCCGCGTCCGCTGGATAACCGACTGGGGTGTTTGTGTCGTAACAGCAAACTGATACGATTCCTGCTCATTACCGTCAGTTAGCGGCAGCATATAGAGGTTGTGCATCTCCTCGATCGTCATTAGGTCGCGTGCTAGTGGCAGCGTCTCTTCGATGGGGCGCATATCAAGGTACTTAAGGCCAAGAATGCGCGATCGTTGCTCGGTCGACGCCTCATCTTGCTGACGACGACGTTGTTGGACTTCATCTTCATTCATCCTTCTTAGTGTAACAAAAAGCTCGTGGTAAATATAGAGGCAAGTCCAAAGCACTTCAGGTATAATACAATTATGCCAGAGATTATTGTTATCGCGCACAACATTCGCTCAGCACACAATGTTGGGGCAATCTTTCGTACCTGCGAAGGATTTGGTGTGCAGCGGCTTATCCTCAGTGGCTACACCCCCTACCCCGATCTTGCCCTTCAGCCAACCCCACCACACTGCGCCTACCAGCCTGAAGAGACAGTGCGAGCCGACCCACGTTTGCCACACATCCGCGAAAAGATTACCCAGCAGATCCACAAAACGGCACTTGGTGCCGAAGCTCTTGTGCCGTTCGATTATCAGTCAGAGCTCGACCTTGAGCAGTTTGCCGGCTATCGCATTGTTGCGCTCGAGCAAGCTCCTACTTCTGTTTCTCTCCAGCAATATCAACCACCAAGCAAGCTCGTCCTTTTGCTTGGCGAAGAAGTCCATGGTATTTCGGCCGAGACGCTTGCGCTCGTGGATGACATTATCGAGATTCCGATGCAAGGGCAGAAGGAGTCGTTTAACGTATCAGTCGCGACCGGTATTGCGCTCTATGCGCTCACAACTGCTGGATAGTTATAGTATCATATGTACCCATTTTGTTTGCGTTATAGCAAATATCGGGTTATACTAGCAGCAGGTGGCACGACCAAGCCACCGCCTGCAACTTGCCTGTGCTTGAGCTTATTTCCGCTCGCCTTGCAAGTATTTGGCCTCGCGCCGCCCTGGTCGTAGACGCAATTGTTCGAAGTTTCTTTATAACACGCGCAATCTGCAGACTCCCAGGGTGGCGCGAGTCACCCCCTTCGCGGGGACGGCATTATTTAACAACAACGCAGTCTTTACCGAGGATTTGTGCAAGTTCATTTTGTAGCCGCTGCTGCGCGTCGACCCGGAATGGCAGGCGAATTGCCGACGTTTTGTCATCACCCAGCATCATAATAATGTCGTGCTGGCCTGGATTTTGTGTACACAGCTGCTTAAACTTCGTGAGAGCAGCCATATCATCGGGGTTCTTGACCCGCACATAGACCGTTGGGAGTGTATCGAGTGGTTTGGGCGGCGGGGCGGCTGCTGACACTGATGCGGCTGCACGTGCCGATGCTTGTGCTGAGCGCTGGGTATTTTTTTGCGATGATGACCGGCGGCGCGGCGTAGCTGCTGGGCCGGTTGGTGTAGACATCGTGCGACCAGTTGCTTGATATTCGGCTAAGTCGGTATCAGTCACGACGGTGATTTCATTGGCAATTAGCTTCGCTTCATCACCAAGGTTGCCATCACGATCGCGTGCGCTCACCTTGCCGCTGGCAGTGATTACCACATCTTGCTCCAGCTGGCCAGCCAGCTTCTCGTATAAGTTCGGAAAGATAATGATCTCACTCTCACCCGACTTGTCCTCAACTCCCACAAAGGCCATCTTGCTGCCCGACTTCGTCACAATCGTCCGCAAGCGCGTCACGAGGCCACCGATCGTCACTGTCTGGCCGTCGATCTGTGGTGAGACAGTGCGCAGTGGCACGGTCTGCTCAGCAAAGAACGTATCATAATGGTCGAGCGGGTGCGCACTAATGTAGAGGCCAATCAGTTCGCGCTCCCACATGAGGCGCTCTTTGTCGGTGTGTTTGACGGGCGCCGGCTTAAGCTCAATCGACGGCATAACTTCTGTAGAGCTATCGGCGAGGCTACCGAAGAGATCGGTCTGGCCGCTCAGCGCTTCCTTCTGTAATTTACTCGCAAAAGCAAGGACATTCTCAAGATTAAAGAGAAGATCAGAGCGATCACCCAGCGCATCAAAGCCGCCCGATTTAATGAGCGACTCCCACACCCGTTTGTTACACTTACTCGTCGAGACACGCTTGGCAAAATCCTCCACAGTCGCAAACTTCCCGTCGCGGTCACGCATTTTGACGATCTCTTCCACTGCGCCCACGCCAACGCCCTTCACTGCTGCCATACCAAAGCGAATCTGCTTCTTGCCCGGCACCACCGCAAATTCCTCGTATGATTCATTGACATCAGGGTTGAGTACCGTCAGGCCCATATGCTTGCACTCGGTGATCTCAATCGCCAGCCGGTCGACGTCATCGTGGTCACTTGTCATCAAGGCTGCCATAAAGGCATCGGGGTAGTGTGCCTTAAGATATGCCGTCCAGTAAGCAATAAGTCCATAGCACGCTGCATGGCTCTTGTTGAAGCAGTAATTGGCAAACTCTTCTAGCTGCGTCCAAAATGTCTCGGCCATCTCACGCGTCGCTCCACCGACCTTCACTGCTCCTTCAACAAACTCCGGCTTAACCTTCTTCATTAGGTCGATCTTTTTCTTACCAACGGCCTTGCGCAGAGTATCGGCCTGTCCACCAGTAAAGCCGCACCACTCCTTGGAGATCTGCATAAACTGCTCTTGATAGACCAAAATACCATACGTGTTCTCAAGTGAGCTCTTCATCCCCGGGTGAAGGTAGGTGATCTCCTCCTCACCGTGCTTGCGCCGAATAAAACTATCGATAAACTGCATTGGCCCTGGCCGGTACAGCGCCACCATTGCGATGATATCCTCAAAGTGCGATGGCTTGAGAGCGCGCAAATAACGTTTCATCCCAGCCGACTCAAGCTGGAATACTCCTGTTGTATCACCCCGCTGAAACAGTTTGTACGTTGCTTCGTCATCAAGTGGTAACGTGGAGAGGTCGATCGTATCACCATAGACTTTGCGGATGATCCGCATTGCATTATTAATAATCGATAAGTTCGATAGGCCAAGGAAGTCCATCTTGAGCAGACCAAGATCCTCTACCTCGCCCATCGGGAACTGCGTCGCCACGACGCCTTTCTGCGCCTGCTCAAGCGGGATATATTTAACGAGCTCGTCGGGCGCAATCACCACACCACACGCGTGCACCCCATGGCTGCGAATTGTCCCCTCTAGCTGGATAGCATAATCAAAAACTTGCTTGGCGGTTGGGTTCGTCTCGTATTCGTGCTTAAGGTCGGGGTCTTCTTTGGTGCTGACTGCCAATGGAATGTGCCGCCCCTGGGCGGGTGGTGGTACCATCTTGGCTAGGCGGTCACTTTCGGCATATGGTACCTCCAACACACGTGCGACATCACGCACCGCCGCCCGAGCCGCCATCTTACCAAAGGTGACGATGTTGCTCACGTGGTCGTGACCATATTTATTTGCACAGTAGTCGATTACCTCATCGCGCCGCGTATCCTGGATGTCGACATCGATATCAGGCATGCTAATGCGATCGGGGTTCAGAAACCGCTCGAAGAGCAGGCCGTACTTGAGCGGGTCAAGATCGGTGATATTAAGCGCATAGGCAATGATCGACCCTGCGGCACTGCCCCGGCCTGGCCCAAAGACAATCCCCTGGCTCTTGCCCCAGTTGATGAAATCCTGCACGATGAGGAAGTACCCCTCATACCCCATGCTTGCCATCACACCCAGCTCCATCTTAGCCCGCTCGCGCACGTCATCAGCCAAGGTAGGGATAATCTGCTCGGGGAGCTGATCGGCAGTATCTTCGGGCTTTGCGCCATTGTAGCGCTGGGCTAGGCCACGATACACCAGCTTGTGCAAATAGCTATGTTCGCTCGTCTCGCCCTCAGGCAATGGGTACTTTGGGATGAGGATTTTGCCCAGCTCGATGTCGACAGTGCAACGGTCGGCAATCTGCTTGGTGTTGGTGATAGACTCGGGTAGCTCGCTGCCCCAGCGAGCAATGATATCACGTGGGTCAGTCAGATGGAGCTCAAAATCCTTCAGGCTCATCCGCTTTTCATCGCTCAAAAACGAGCCTGTCCCCACGCAGAGTAATATCTCATGTGCATCCTGGAAGTCATGCGTCAAGTAGTGGCCGTCGCAGGTCACCACTAGAGGAATGTCCAGCTCCTCAGCCATGCGGCGCAGGCCCTCGTTAATCTTCGCTTGCACGTCCCAGTGTGTATTAGACTCGGGGTGGCCATGGTCTTGCAATTCCAGATAGTAGCGGTCGCCAAAGACACGCTTATACCACTGAGCGATCTCGACTGCTCTGGCATAGTCGTCATAACGCAGCGCCTCACCAATCTCACCACTTGCACAGCCGCTTAGGACAATCAGCCCTTCGTTGAGCTCCTCGAGGAGGTCGTGGTCAATCCGCGGCTTATAGTACATCCCTTCTAGATTTGCCTTTGTACTCAGCCGCATAAGGTTGTGATACCCCTGATTATTCATTGCAATGATAGTCAGGTGGTAGCGCATCTTATCTTTGGCGGGATCACGGTCGAAGCGCGATCGAGCGGCAACGTACGCTTCAATGCCAAGGATCGGCTTGATGCCCGCCGCCTTCGCCGTCTTGTAATAGTCAAGCACCCCACTCATCGTCCCGTGGTCAGTAATGGCCGCTGCCGTCATGCCATAATCCTTAACAGTACTGACAAGGTCGCCAATTTTCGTCAAGCCATCAAGTAGCGAATGATGAGTGTGGTTGTGCAGGTGAACAAAATCCGATGGTTGCAAAGCTGATGAGTGAGAAGTCATACCTCCTTAGTATAGCAAATGAACGAGCGATAAGGCCAACACTCCATCATTGTGATTAGCAAAAATAAACTCAACTACTCTCACGTTGCGTGCGCCAGTCGTTCATCACTCCATCTAGTGGAGTGCGATGATCTACTGCAGAATAAATGGGGGACTTGCCCCCGTATAGCATATCAGTGCCGTGCGTTCATCACCTTAATAACACTATCAATGAAGTCTGCCAAGCCTGGCACCAAGAGACCAATAGCATTGAGCAGCCAAACAAACAGCGCCACAAGAATCGTCCCACCAAGCACGCTTCCGAGGCCAAAAAATATCCCGCGGATGAAGTTCATTTTGTAGACTTCTGCGCGGCTTCGATGAAAATCGTAAAATAAATCCTCGAGGGTAGCCTTGCGTGCATCGGTCTCGTTGGCTTTTTTGACCTGCCGTGTAAGCTCGGCAACTGGCCCAGGATGATCATGCCTCTCACAAGTCGCCGACTTGTCTGATGGGCGCTGTGACG
Organism: Candidatus Saccharimonadota bacterium; assembly: GCA_905373835.1. Lineage (GTDB taxonomy): Bacteria > Patescibacteriota > Saccharimonadia > Saccharimonadales > Saccharimonadaceae > Saccharimonas. Next base: position 63,421 of record CAJPUN010000002.1, on the reverse strand, counting down.
GTAGTGATTGCTCTGTCATAATAATTGCAAGGGTGCGGCGAGCTTGCTCCCCCTAGGAGGATACTCGCCGTACCCATTTGTAGCCTACAGGCTACTTTTTACCCTTCGCAAACTCGTCGCGAGCACTGCGCAAAGCACGGTCACTGCGGTCGTGCAGGTCGCGAGCAGCATCACGTGCTTCATAGTACACCTTCTCGCCCTTAGCGCGCAATTCGTCACCCTTTGTAGCGGCGTCTTGCTTGAGCTCATGCGCTTTTTTCTTGAGGTCGGTTCGTGTTTCTTTACCCGACTTTGGTGCCGTCAAGAGCCCAGCTACCACGCCAGCAGCAGCACCGAGGACTGCACCAAGGACAAATTTACCTTTCGACATTCTTATATTCTCCTTTATCGATTACGTTTGGTAATAAACAATTTTTTGATCGAAGACATAGCCGTCTTAGCCAGCCAAAATGGCGAAGTAAATCGGGTGATATTATCAGTTGTTGTCTCGAGGTTGGTTGCCACGCGCTCAGCTAATTCTGCCACTGCACTAATCCGCTTAGTAATACGAATCAATATAACCGTCAAGACAATCGCAAGCACCAGCAGCAGCGCCAGCAATACCGATAACATGATAACTAATATCTGGGCCCACTCCATGCGGTATCTCCTTTATGTTAGTAGCATATATACTATGCCTGAGTATCAGTATAGCGAGCCCGCAGGTATTTTGCAAACTCTGGGCCAAGCACGGGGTCTTTGAGGCCAAAATCCACGACGGTCTTGAGGTACTCTAGCTTATCACCAGTGTCATAATATGTACCGTTGGTAATCTCCACGCCAAAGAACGCGTGACTGTCATCAATCATCCGCTGCATAATAGGCTGAACAGTAAATTCGCCATGCCCATCAAAATGCTCTTTCGCGTGCTCAAGATAGCTAAAGAATTCGCCAGGCAAAATATAGCTACTGACACTAGCGAGGTCAGATGGCGCATTAGCCTTACCTGGCTTTTCAACGATGTTGCTCATCTTAATAATGCCGTCCGATAGCTGCTGACCAGCCACAACGCCGTAGCGATCAAACTCAGCATCATCGACGATCTTTTTGCACGACAACACCGCCCCATCGAGCTCCTGCGATGCAGCAATCATCTGCTGGAAGCGGCTTGGGCTAGCAGCAATGAAATCATCGGCAAAGGTATAGATGACGGGCTCGTCGCGGTTGATGAGGTGCGCTGCACAAGCCAGTGGCGTTGCGTTGCCGTATGGGCCCTTTTGGCGGATGTAGATAAAGTTTGCCATCTCAGACAGCTGCTTGACGGTGTCGATCAATGGCTGCTTCTTTGGCCCACCAGCCCGAAGGTTAGCTAGCAGATCCTCATTTGGCACATCAAAGTGGTCTTCGATCGCACGCTTATTGGCACTCCCCACAATGATGATGTCGCGAATCCCCGCCTGGACGAGCTCCTCCACCACATACTGAATGATCGGCTTATCAATTAGCGGCATCATCTCCTTAGGCATGGCCTTCGTCTGAGGCAAGAACCGCGTACCAAAGCCCGCGGCGGCGATGATTGCTTTTGTTGGTCGTTTCATTATGTTTCTCCTTGTATATCCTTTAGTTGCTCACTGCAGCCTCTCGCGAATCAGTTTCTGCGCCAGAGCTGGGTTGGCTTTGCCGCGGGAGCGCTTCATGACTTGCCCGACGAGGTAACCAATTGCCTTATCTTTGCCGGCCTTGATATCGGCAATAGATGCCGCACTGGCTGGGTCATTCATCACCTCATCGACAATCGCGCCAATCGCCCCCTCGTCTGATACCTGGAGTAGATTCTTCGCCTCAGCAATCGCCTTAGGCATCGTGCCAGTATATTGCTCGTCAAAGAGGTCGAGAAAGAGCTCCTTCGCGCCAGTAGAGCTGACTTTGTTGTCCTCCGCCAATTGCGAGAGTAGCAAGAGTCGCCGCGGCCCAACAAAGCCGGACTCGACCTTACTCATATCCATCAACTCTTCTGGCGTCGAAGCGAACCAGTTGAATATCCGCTTGACAAGCCGCTCATACACCAGCTCATCGACGCCAAGGCTTTGCAAAATTGACGAAGCATTATGCTCGAGCGGGTAAATATCACTCAGCAAAATAGCCAGCGGCTGATGGCTGAGCACAGTATTAACCACCGAGTTATCCAGCGCGAGGCTCTGCCACTGCACACGGTATTCACCTGGCATCGTTGGTACGTCCTGCTGAACACGAGCAATCTCTTCGTCCGTTAGGACAATTGGTGGAATGTCTGGGTCGGGCATGTAGCGATAGTCCTGGGCATCTTCTTTGCTGCGCTGGCTCGTGGTGATGCCTTTATCGTCACTCCAGCCACGGGTTTCTTGCACAACACGCTCACCGCGCTCGAGCAAAGCTGCCTGACGCGCAAATTCATACTCCACTGCCTTTTCTACACTGCGGAAGCTGTTGAGATTCTTCACTTCAGCACGTGTACCAAGCTGATCTGAACCCTTTGGCGCGATTGAGATATTAACATCAAAGCGCATATTACCATGGTAGAGATCACCGTGTGTGACGCCAGCATAAGTCATGAGCTTGTGAAGCTCTGCTGCGTAGGCACGGGCCTCGGCTGCTGAGTGAATATCAGGCTGTGAGACGATCTCGATCAGTGGTGTACCTGCTCGGTTGAGGTCGACCAATGAGTAACCATCGTGATGTGTTAGCTTGCCGGCATCTTCCTCCATGTGAGCATGGTCGATCCGGACGCGCGTGGTACTGCCATCATCAAGTGGCACATCGACATAGCCCGCCAAGATAATCGGCTGATACATCTGGCTCGTCTGGTAGCCTTTCGGTAGATCTGGATAGAAATAATGCTTACGGTCGAAACGCGAAACATGAGCGATGGGCGCATTGAGTGCCTTGCCAGCCCGAATCGCAAGATCGACAGCGTGGCGATTCAGCACTGGCAGCATACCAGGCAGGCCGAAGTCGATCGGGTGGACTTTGCTATTAGGCTCGGCATCGCGGGCATCATTGTCTGCTGGACTAAAGAGTTTTGTGTTCGTCGCCAACTGGACGTGGCATTCGATGCCGATCGTCACTTCATATTTTTGCAAAACATCGTGAGAAACTGCCATAATTATATTGCTCCCAAATCCTTTAACCCCTGTTTATACGCGGCTAATGCCCGCAAGGCAATCTCGCGCGAGAGCCGCACATTGGTCTCGTGTGCTAGCTTGTTGCGCACCTTGTGAGCACCCCATACGTGGTTGCTATTACTCCATTGTTCGCGAGCCGACTTCATGCGCTCGCCCATCGTATCACCGGCAAAGCCACGCTCGCGCAGGGCAAGATCGAGCAACTTATCTGCCTCGAAGATAGCCAGCTGATACGTGCCAATGTTGGATTTGTCGAGGCTATTCTCAATGGCAAGCCAGCGTGCTTGGTATTTCTCGACATTGAGCACCTTGCCGCCCTGGCGCGTCAGTGCAACAACAGCAGCCAAGATTGCAGCAATGATAATAATACCCACCAGAAGGATCGTCACACCACCAGACATTAGGCGCTCCTTTCTGCAGCGGCTCGAGCTGCCAGAGCAAGCAGCGTCGCATCACTCTGCATGGGGCCAATCAACTGCGCACCGATTGGCAAGCCCGTCTGGCTCACTCCAGCTGGCACATTCAATGCAGGTAAGCCTGCCAGACTGGCTGGCACTGTCATGATATCCGCGAGATACATCTTAAGCGGGTCATCGCTGTTTTCACCAAGACCAAAGGCAGGAGTTGGTGCTGTTGGCAAAAGAAGCATATCGTATTGCTCAAACAGGGCGTTAAATTCGTTGATGAGCAATGTCCGCGCTTTTTGTGCCTGGAGATAGTACGCATCGAAGTACCCACTACTCAGCACGTAGCTCCCAATCATAATGCGCCGTTTGTTCTCTGGCATAAAGCCTTCGTCGCGACTCCGACCATAAAGCTCGGCCAGTGTCTTAACTCCCTCAGCGCGATGGCCATAGCGCACGCCATCGTAGCGCGCCAGGTTGCTTGAGATCTCAGCCGGCACAACAATGTAATAGATAGCAAGGGCATGCTGAAGCATCGGCATACTGACTGTCTCGACCGTATGCCCGCGCGATCGCAGCGTATCGGCATACTGGCTGACCGCCTGACGCACCTCAGCATCAACGCCATCACCCATTGCTTCGCTGATGATACCGATTTTCAGCTGTTGCGGCGTCTCTGTCGCAGGCGCGAAGAAGTCGGGCAGCGTCGTCATATCCTTCGGGTCTTGGCCAGCCATGACGCTCATCACCACAGCAACATCCTCAGCACTGCGCGCAAAGCAGCCCATCGTATCAGTGCTCGAAGCCATTGCCACGACACCATAGCGGCTCGCTGTGCCGTAGGTTGGCTTGATACCATACACGCCATTGAAACTGGCGGGTTGGCGAATCGAGCCTCCCGTATCTGTTCCTAAGGCAAATGGCACAATGTCGAGCGCCGTCACCACAGCCGATCCACCACTACTGCCGCCAGCGACTTTTGTTTTGTCGACAGCATTGTGTGTAGCACCAAAGTATGAGTTCTCTGTGCTCCCACCATGCGCAAAGGCATCAAGGTTACTCTTGCCAATGCAGATCGCCCCAGCTGCTTCAAGCTTATCTACCACTGTCGCCTGAAGAGGCGCATCAAAGTTCTCAAGCATCTTGCTTGCTGCCGTACTTGGTGCACCATACGCAAGATAATTATCCTTAACAACGAACGGCACGCCAGCCAGCACTCCAACGTTCTCACCCCGAGCCAGTGCCTCATCAATTTCTTGTGCCCGCTGCAACGCCCGCTCCTCTGTCAGGCTCAGCAGGGCGTGGTATTCCTTAGCGTCACGCGCCCGTTGTAAAGCCGCTTGTACCTGGGCAGTAGCCGATGTCTGGCCTTGTTTGATCTGAGCAACTCTCTCTGTAATATTCATATCACAACACCTTCGGTACTTTTACACACTTATCTGCCTGCTCGGCGGCTAGCCCCAATAGCTGCTCGCGCGATACATCGCTGGCATCTATTGTGTCGGGCCGCCACACATTGGTCAGGCCAGTTACTTGGTAGGTTGGCTCGACACCAGTCGTGTCGAGAGTGGATAACTGCTCAATGTAGTGCAGGATATCCTCGAGGTTTTGGCGCAGCGCGGCAACGTCGGCTGAATCACCAAGACTAATCGAACTTAATCGTGCAAGGTGCTGCACATCTTCAGTGGTAATATTACTCATTATGGATATATTGTACCACATTCGGCGTGTGGAATCGCTATATATCAGTGAGCAACGAGTAATGCGTCAGTGAGAAGTATAGGTAGCACAGGGTACAATGCTAATGCTAAGCTACTTCCAACTTATCGCTCTTAGCTCGATTGCAGCGCCAGCAGAGCGCTTGCAAATTGTGCTCGGTCGTAATACCGCCTTTCGACACTGGCACAATATGGTCAACTTCGAGCAAGAGGTGCTTTTCATCTTGGCGTGAGATATGACACTTCTGGCATTCGTAATTGTCTCTGCGCAAGATAAATCGCCTGAGCTTTGGCGTCATGAGCTGACGCTGAAACTGCGCAGATTTGCGATAGGTTATCTGTTGGCTGAGATATTCTGCCAATTTTTGGAGCTTTTTCTCTGTGAGTGTAATATCGAACGAGTAGTTATTACGCTTGGCGGGCGAACTATACTTAAATGAATATACGAGAAAATAATTCTTTTCAAACTTAGGTAATGTATTCGATCCAAGCTGCTTCATTGTCATTTTCTTGAAAATATAGGCTCCAACGTACATTTTGGCATCAATGAAGTCCATAATCTTGTTGTATTCGCTTTGCAGTATTTCCTCAGTCTTTTTAATTGTGTCGTATTTCTGGAGGATTTGCTCGAGTATCTGCACTGTCTCTTCGTTTATTGTGCGCTGCGCAAAAAAATATTTGACAATATAGCGGTATGGGTCGAGCTGCGCATTTTTATACACCGTAAGTGTGCTATTTTTCACATGCGCATGCGAAAGCCTCGACTGCTGCTGACGAATAAAACGCTTGGTTTCGGGTAAAAAGGCATTGAAGTCGTTATATTCTTGTATTTGCTTGGCAAGCCTCTGCTTGACACTTTGAAACTCAACTGTTTTGTAATAACCACGCGTCCTCCAAAACACGATGCAATAACAAACGACAAAGAATATCACTGGCAGGCAGAGCAGTATAACGTTGCAGACAGCAAGTCCAATAAGGATTGACCACCGGATAAACTTCGGTCGACGATCGATCGTCGCCAAGAAATATATCACATACTCTGGCAGGGCGTGAGTATCACGTATAGGCATACTACATCATATTATACACTCTGTGCGCATGACGATCGTGGGTTTACTCAGCTACTGCTCTACAACTTACTCTTCACCTCGGCGATCAGATCTCGCAATTCGGCTGCTCGCTCAAACTCAAGATTGGCACTAGCGAGATTCATTTGGCCAGTCAGGTCTTTGATGAGACTCTTGTATTCATCCTTGGGGATTTTACGCAAATCAAGCTTGGGCGTATCATCCTCTTTCTGCGGGATGATGGAGCGCAGACCTTCGTCGATTGCTTTATTAATGCCACGCGGTGTAATGCCATGTTCGCGATTGTATGCCTGCTGAATTTCGCGTCGGCGTTTGGTTTCGTCAATCGCTCGGCGCATACTATCGGTGATACTATCGCCATACATAATTACCCTGCCCTCAACGTGGCGAGCTGCCCGGCCAATTGTCTGGATAAGGCTGCGCTCGCTACGGAGGAAGCCTTCTTTATCAGCATCCATAATCGCTACTAAGCTTACCTCTGGCAAGTCGATCCCCTCGCGCAAGAGATTGATCCCCACCAGGACATCATACAGGCCCATGCGCAGATCACGTAGAATATCACCGCGCTCGAGCGTGTCTATCTCGCTGTGGATATAAGCTGTCTTGATACCGAGGTCGGTCAGATAGGTAGAGAGATCCTCAGCCATCCGCTTAGTGAGCGTTGTCACGAGCACGCGCTGCTGCTGGCTGGTGCGCTCGCGAATTTCCGCAATGAGGTCATCCACTTGCCCTTCAGTTGGGCGAACAATGATTTCTGGGTCGAGCAAACCAGTGGGGCGAATCACCTGCTGAGCGGGTGCGGGGCTTCGCTCGAGCTCATAATCACCAGGGGTAGCAGAGACGTAAATCACTTGGTTGATATGTTTATCAAATTCATCAAAGCGCAGTGGACGATTGTCTAGCGCGCTTGGCAGGCGAAAGCCATGCTCCACCAGCACTTCTTTGCGAGCGCGGTCGCCATTATACATCGCGCGCACTTGGGGGACGGTTACGTGACTCTCGTCGATCAGCATCAAGAAATCGTCAGGAAAGTAATCGAGCAAGGTAGCTGGCTGCTCACCCGCTTCGCGGTTGGTGAGATAGCGACTATAGTTCTCAATCCCCTTCACGAAGCCAGTCTGCTCGAGCATTTCCAGATCGTACTTGGTGCGCTGGCTCAAGCGCTGCGCCTCAAGCAGCTTACCGTGCGTCTCAAACCACTGTTCACGCTCCTCGTACTCTTGTCGAATCCGGTCAATCGCCTGCTTAATTTTCTCCTTAGGCGTTGCATAGTGACTACTCGGAAAGATGGTAAACTCCGCTGGCTCATCGAGGATCTCGCCAGTGAGCGGGTTGATGTGCGTAATTCGATCCACCTCATCCCCAAAAAATTCCACCCGATAGGCCGTCTCTTGCCCCGCCGGAAAGACATCGACCACATCGCCCTTGACGCGAAAGGCACCACGTGCAAAATCGATATCATTGCGATGGTATTGGATATCCATCAGCTGGCGCAAAAATTTATCCTGAACTCGCCGCTCACCCTGACGCACTGTGACGGATAGCTCATAATAATCGGCTGGCGAACCCAGGCCATAGATACAGCTCACACTGGCAATAATAATCACATCGCGGCGCGTTAGTAATGCATCAGTCGCTGCATGGCGGAGGCGGTCGATCTCCTCATTGATGGCTGAATCCTTCTCGATATATGTATCACTGCTGGCAATATATGCTTCTGGCTGATAATAATCAAAGTAACTGACAAAGTAGTGTACTTCATTGTCTGGAAAGAACTGCTTGAATTCACTAAAGAGCTGCGCCGCGAGTGTCTTGTTATGAGCCAAAACAAGCGTCGGCACGCCACGCTGAGCAATAATATTTGCCATCGTAAAGGTCTTACCGCTACCCGTTGCACCAAGTAGTGTCTGCTCGCGCTGACCAGTCTCCAAGCCATCAAGCAACTGAGCGATCGCCTGTGGCTGATCACCGGTCGGTTGATAGGAAGAACGAAGCTGAAATGGTATGTGCGTCACGCTCCTTAGTGTAGCATAGCGCGGGCCTTAAATCACACTCTGGCGATTCATCTCAGCAAGGAGTTTGTTGTACGTTGCTTGCGGGTCTTTGGCGTGGTTGATCACCCCACCAACGCTAATCACGTCAGCACCACCCTGGGCAATATGAAAGACATTATCTACCGTCACACCACCATCCCAGCCAATCTCGACCCGAGGGTGGATGGCTCGCACCAGCCGAATCTTCTCTATTTGCATCATCCGCGCCTTGCCACCAAACTCACCCAGCTTACCACTGACGATCGACACATAGTCGGCCGTCTCGATATACGATGCCACCGTCTCGGGCACTGTGGTACGCTGCAGGGCCACCCCGGCATGAATACCAGCTTGCTTGACCTGCTGCAAGACAGGGATCAAATCTTCTTTAACTTCGGCATGAAAGATAATTGTACTAGGCCGCAGCTTGATCAGTTTCTCAACGTACACGCTAGGGCGCGCCACCATAGCGTGGATATCAACCGTCCACGACTGAGGCCACCACAGTTGGCCGATCCCTACCGTTTGACGGGGCGCAAATACGCCATCAGAAATATCAATATGAACTCGCTTGGCAAACGGCATAAAATGCTCTACTGCAGCCTTGTATTCATCAGTTTTTGTACTTAAAATAATTGGTGCTATGACAGCCATGCAAGACATTATACGGCGTCTGGCGTGTGTTGTAAAGACGGCGACGGCGTTCTTTCACGGGAGGGAGCGTTAGACTGGCGTGTGTGAAGAGTAGGTATTTGACACTTCCTTAACAGCATTTAAGAAAGCGTCATCAAACTTTTCCAAACTTTTCGTTGCATCAACTAACGACACTAACTCATCCAATTCTTGCTGAGATAATGCACTGCGCTCTTCTACTAAATAATCGGTCAATCTCGCACAAATATATTCGACAGCCACAGCCCATTCACCTGCATCATTATATAGCGTCACTTCTGCTCGGTCAGCTCTTGTTAGGTAAGGGTTTTTATTGGCATAGTCTCGTATCAATTGGGTTAAGTCCATAACTACATTATATCATATTTTTAAATATTTGCTGGGCAGCTGCCTGCCTGCGGCCGTGCCATGCCAGTAGTGGCGTAGTAGCGAATGTCGGTGAGGTGGCGGTCGGTGGCTTGGACACAGAATTTGGTAGCATCGGTGCTCAGCGTAACCTGCACGGCTGTGTCGCTTGGCGGACGGTAACCAACTTGCTCAAGGTTAGTACTATAGCTTGCACCACTAGCGCTAGCATTGGCGTGATGCGTCTTGATCGCCTCAAGTGCACTGGTGGCCGCCGCACGCGTTGCGACATCAACTGAGCGCCGGCGATAGCCCGAATATGCCGTCATAGACAGCGTTACGAGCAAGCCCAAGATCGCAATCACAATCATCAGCTCCATGAGCGTGAAGCCCTTCTGGCTCCGCTGTATCCACCATACCGCCCTGCTTTGCCTCATTATATTTTTCCCTCCATTAGCATAAGCATATTTAAGCATCACTATAGCAGGTGGAATGGTCAAGGGCAATAGCACTTTTCTTCTTGGCAGTATATACTAGGTTTATGGTGACCAAACAAGATGTCCTGACAAAAGCCCGCGGCCTCTATAGCGAAGATCAGCTGTATGAAATCGACCATGCGATCGACTTCGCCACCCAAGCTCACCACGGGCAAAAGCGCAAGAGCGGTGAACCTTACATTACCCATCCACTGAGCGTTGCAATTATCTTGATTGACTGGGGGATGGACAGCGACACCATCATCGCGGGTATTCTCCACGACACCGTCGAGGATACCGAGACATCACTAGATGACATTGAGTCACTTTTTGGACATGACGTATCCTTCCTCGTTGACGGCGTGACGAAGGTGAGTCAAGCTCGGGCTGGTATGCGCGACCTTGACCACTATCTCCCTCAGACAAAAGACAACCTTACCAAGCTGCTTATTGCTGTGGGACAGGACGTGCGTGTCATTATCATCAAGCTGGCCGACCGGCTGCACAATATGCAGACGCTGCAATTCAAGTCGCCCGAGAAGCAGCAAAAGATCGCCCGAGAAACACTCGAGGTCTTTGCCCCCATGGCTGACCAGCTGGGTATGGGGCGCGTGCGGATGGAGCTAGAGGAACTGGCCTTTAGCTACCTTGACCCCAAAGAATACAAGCGGCTCGAGAAGGTCATGAAGCAGCGCCTGGGCAAAAGCACTCGCAAGCTTGGCGTCGTCCGCCTTGAGGTCGAGCGGGCACTCAAGGATGAGAAGCTTGAGTTTGAAATCAATGGGCGGGTCAAGAGCCTCTATAGCCTGCATCGCAAGCTGCAAAAGCGCGGTAGTATCGATAACATCTACGACCTCATGGCGCTACGCATCATTGTCCGCACTAAGGAAGAGTGCTACCTCGTGCTGGGCATTCTCCACTCACTGTATCAACCGATGATTGCTCGCATCAAAGACTATATTTCCATCCCCAAACCAAACGGCTACCAGAGCCTCCATACCACGGTCATCACGCCTAATAAACAGATCGTCGAGTTCCAGATCCGCACGCGCGATATGCACGAGTATGCTGAGCGCGGCCTTGCCGCCAGCTTCCACTACCAGCAGCAAAAACACAGCAAGGAGTACCTCAAAGGCGACTCCAAACGCGGCGTGTCAAACCTGCCGGCTCAGCTGCAGTGGATTACGCAACTGCAAGAAATCGCCGCTCGCCTGCGCGCTGGCGAGGATATCCCTCGCGAGCAGTTATCGATCGATCTCTTTGGCAATCGCATCTTCGTCTTTTCTCCCAAGGGTGATATTTATAACCTCCCCGAGGGTGCTTTGCCGCTGGACTTTGCCTATGCCATCCACTCTGACATTGCTAAGCACGCCTATGGCTTCCGGATTAATGGCAAGATGGAGCCATTCGAGCGGCCACTTGAGAATGGTGATGTCATCGAAGTCCTCACCCGTAAGCTCTCCTACCCCAAGCCGGGTTGGGCGCAACTTGTTACCACCAGCCACGCGCGCGACAAGCTCCGTCTCCAGCTCAATAAGATCCGCGTCCAGGCTGTGAATGGCGCGATTAGCCTGACAGATAAAATCATGCCAATTAGTAAGCCTGACGCTGCTTCGAAAAAGTCAAAGAGTAAATAACTGAGGTAACGTTAGATAATTGACGCACATCTTAACTTAAGTCTCTAAAATTATCGATCTGCCGCAACTTTGCTCCCTCTATCACCATTATTATCCAACAGATGTGGGTAGCCTATTGTGATAACCAGCCTGCGAGCCTCTGACTTTCTTGATAAAGCAATATTCTGCAAGTACCACCTGTTCTATAGTAACCTAGAGAATTTTAGAAGTTTGAGTAAAAATACAAAATACCCCAGTGGGGTATTTTGTATTTGCTTGAGCATGCTATCTAGCGCTCATTCCAACGCGCAATGGATTCATGAATAATCTGCTTAGCACGCGCGGCGTCACCAAAGCCCTTCACTACAGTAGTGCCAGGCTTCTTGAGGTCTTTGTAGTGGTTGAAGTGGTGCTCGATTTGCTTGAGGGTTGCAGCAGGAAGATCTTCGAGCGAGTTGATTGCATCACCTGTGTTGCGGTCATCTGCTGGCACGACGATCACCTTATCATCCACCTCGTCATCGTCTACAAACTCCAGCACGCCAATCACCTTGCCTTCCAAGACGACACCAGTCGTCAGTGGCTGGTCGGTGATGATGAGAGCGTCGAGCTCATCGCCATCTTCATCTAGGGTTTGTGGAATAAAGCCATAGTTGGTTGGTTTGGCAAAGATTGCTGGCTCGACCCGGTCGAGCTTCATCACTGCTAGGTCGCGATCCCACTCAATTTTGTGGTAGCTCCCTTGCGGAATCTCCACCACCACATTGACAATGCCAGCGTCAACGTCACCAGGCGTTAGTACTTTATTAAAATCTGCCATTTGTATTAGCTCCTTTCTGTTGCTATCTGTTTTATTTTAGCAAAATCTACTCGGTAATGGCAAAAGAAGATGCGCTGGCAATGCAACCTTGCCCTGTAGGCACATTATTCTTATAACCAACCCATTTGATGGTATAATACTGCTAGCATGTTAATCATTGGTCATCGCGGTGCGGCCGGGCTCGCACCAGAGAACACTATCGACGCTATGGCAGCGGGTGTCGCGGCGGGCGCTGATATGCTTGAGCTAGATGTGCGATTGACGCGCGACGGTGTTCCTGTGGTTGCACATGATAATCGCCTTTTGCGCACCCACCACCGAAATGAATCAATCAGCCACCTGACGTATACCGAGTTGCAGGCCCTCACCAGTGAGCAGCCTATCCCATCACTCGCAGCAGTGTTAGACCGTTTTTTGGGCGTTGTGCTACTCAATATTGAGCTCAAAGGGCATGGTAGCGCCGAGCCGACGCATCAACTCCTCACCCGCTCTATCACATCGCCAGATGATTGGGATAATGTACTGCTCTCGTCATTCTCCGTACGCGAGCTTCGGCAATTTCGGCAGCTTGCGCCTCAGGCCAATCTTGCTCTACTTCACCGCAATAATCCCTTTGCATTCTTGGCCTATCAGCGAAAGCTCGACTTCACCGCGGTGGGGTTTCATCGCTTGTATGCACATCCACTAGCGATAGAGATTGCACGTCGGTCGAATCTCTTTACCTACGTCTATACGGTCAATCGCCCAGGCGCCCTGCAGCAGCTTGCCGAGCGCGGCATCGACGGCGTCGTGACCAACTACCCAGATAAGTTTCTTGCTGAGCTACAGCGTTATAGTGAGCAATAAAGTTACGACTACTCTAGTGTGAGCACAAATCCTTCCTCCTCCGTGCCATCCAACAAGCAGCGGTAGGTCTACTATACGTAAGTTAGCAATTATACTTATTTTATAAAGTACCTCATCCCACCAGCACTAAATCTCTCCATATCGTCATTCAATAGAGTATATAAGTAGTTTGTATGAAATAGTAATTTAATTTCGATGGAAAAGATTAATACCGAGAGAGCTACCTAGAAGCTCTTACGTCTCTCCTTTTATAAAGATACTATACAGCCACCACCTCTCTAGGTATATCAACTTCTTCACACAAGTAAAAAATCAGCCATTACGACTGATTTTTTACTTTGTTAGATAGAAAGGGGGTAACACTGAAGAGCTAAGTTTTGAGATTTAGGCTCTTAGCTATCCCACACTAGCACTATCTATTCTACACTTTGTGCTGCTGAATATACTCACGGATGCTCAAAGCAGCCGTCGCGCCTTCGCCCACCGCTGTCGCAATCTGCATCGTTGCGCCACTACGCACATCACCACTGGCAAAGACGCCAGGCATCGTTGTCTCAAGATGTTCATTGGTGATAATCAGCCCCCGCTCATCGAGCTGGACGGGCGTACTCTGCAAAAAGCCCGTGTTTGGCTTAAGGCCAACAAAGACAAACACCCCGTCGCAGGCAAAGGTAGTTGGCTGGCCATTACTGACCGCCGCAACACCAGTCACCTTGCCATCCTCTGCTATAATTTCAGTCGATTCGGTATGAAGATGGACGCTGATTTGCCCGCGCTCGATAAAGGGCTGCAGGTCGGTCTGGAGGATCTCACTCGCTTTGATCGTGCTCCGTACCAGGAGGTCGATATGCTCCGCAAAGCGAGTCAAGAACATCGCCTCTTGCAAGCCAGAGTTGCCGCCACCGATCACCACCAGTCGCTTGCCTTTATAAAACGCACCATCGCAGGTTGCACAGTAGTGTACACCGCGACCATACAATGCATCTTCGCCAGGGATACCAAGCTTGTTATATGCACTGCCAGTGGCAATCAACACCGCACGGGCGCGCACATCCTGCCCGTCGACTGTCACAATCGTATCATTGCCATCTTTGCGGAGGCTCGATACCTCACCCAGCTCAATCTGTGCCCCAAAGCGCTCTGCCTGGCGCTGCAGCTGCTCGGCGAGGTCGAGGCCCGACACGCCGTCTGCAAAGCCTGGGTAGTTATCGATCTTATCGGTAATTGCTGCGAGGCCACCAATCACTGCTTTTTCATACAATACCGTCTGCAGGTTCTCGCGCGTCGTATACACCGCGGCAGCCAGGGCACTTGGCCCTGCGCCGATCATCACCACGTCGTGGGTCGGCATCTGAGTTTGGTTATTGGTAGTGCTGTCCATAGTTGCTCCCTCCTTGACCTTCTTGATATGCCTTCAGTAGTTCTGAAGTGTCGATTGTAGCAGGCTTTGGCACTGCCATCACGATGAACTTGAGTGGAGTATTGGCGGGAATGTCATTACCTTGGCCTTTCTCGCCATATGCTTTGTCGGAGGGGATGGTTAGCTCACGCACCCCACCAAGGCGCATCCCCTTGATACCTTCCTTCCAGCCAGTGATGACACTCGCGCTCTTGAGTCCACCCTCAACGGCAAACGGTGCACTAAGCTTGCCATCCTTGATAGACTGGTCAAATACCTTACCCTTCGGGTTCCAGCCAATGTAGTAAGCCGCAAATGCCGTATTATCCTTGATTTCCTCACCATCACCAACTACCAGATCTTCGCTGGAGAGCTCCTTCACACTATCCCGATCAAACTCGCCAACCCGACTCGTATATTGGCTAAAGGTTGGGTAATATTTGTTTGACAACTCTTGTGCTTGAGCAGCTGTCTTGGCTTGGTAGTCCTTCATGAGTTTCTGGTATTTTTCTTGCGCCTTTTGCGCTTTGGCTTGGTCATTTTTGTAATTCTCCGAGGCAAGAATCATTGCCGCAAATGACCCCAGCGTCCCGACAATCGTCGCGACCAAAATAACAATAATAATCCAGCGTTGTGTCTTAGTTGTTGCCATAACTCCTCTTGTTTCATCGACTAATCTATCTTGCCCAGTATAGCACACTTGCCGGTATGACTGCTAGATAACAGAGGTCGCGATGATAAATGCTGTCTAGTCTTTGCTGTATATTCCTTGTTGATCCTGTCGCTCACTACCAGCTTGCTTTGCGCAGAAACACCACGCGAACAACCATCGGCCAACACGCCTCTTGCAATGACGATTTTTCTCAGTATACTAAAAAGCGATGAACCGTCTCCACACCTTATTTTCACCCCTGCTTGCTCGTCTGGCTATTGGTGGCACGACCGCGCTGCAATCAACGCCAGTTGAGAAACTTGATGGTGCTCTCACACCCAATATGCGCGCCCTACGCCTGGCAATGAGCATTGCCGACCAGCTCATTTCAATGGGCACACCAGCCCAAAACGTCGTCCATATGGCACTCAGTATTACGGACACCTACTGTACCCGCAAAGTGCACATCGACGTGATTTCGTCACAGCTTATTCTATCGCAAGACAGAGGCAATGATTATGAACCACTAACGCTCCTACGCACCATCCCACCGCGCGAGATCAACTACCAACATATGCAATGCCTCCAAACTCTGGCTGCTACTATTGCCGAGGGAGCGCTCACCCTCGATGCTGCCGAGCGCGAGCTCGACGCCATCCTTGCCAAACCACGACGCTATCCACCCTGGGTGATTTATCTGGCGGGCGGTGGACTCAGTGCTGGCTCGGCCCTGCTCTATACGGCGTCATTGCCGGTGATTTTTGCTACCTTTGTGATGGGCGTAGCGATTATGTGGCTATTGGCTCGCTTAAATCGTATTGCCCTACCTGTGTTCTTTACTCAGATCATCGCAGCGAGCGTTATCACATTGGTTGCAACCATCATCACGTGGCTTGCCACCAACCATTATCTCGATATCCTCGGCATCATTAACCCAACCATCATCACCGTGAGCGGCATCGTGCTCTTGGTGGCGGGGATGATGATCGTTGGCGCCTTCCAAGATGCGATCGACGAATATTATGTAACGGCGACAGGCCGGCTCCTTAAGGTGGCGATGATGACAATGGGCGTAGTGATCGGTGTGATGATTGGCCTGTATACAGCGCGGCGCTTTGGGATCGAATTTGTCGCCACGCCCGATCAGTTGCAGCTGACCGGAACAATGTATCAGTATATCGGGGCAGCCGCCATTGCGGCCACCTTTGCTCTGGGCAACCACACTCAGCCGGTCGGTATCATCCTAGCTGGTGCAACTGGTATGCTTGGCTATGATATATACCTTGCCATCACTGGCTGGAGTATGTCCGCTATTGCGGCCAGTGCGGCAGCGGGTTTGGTAATTGGCTTTATTGCGACAACCGCTTCCCGCTTGTGGCATATGCCCAGCCTTGCCATCGTCAATGCCGGGATCGTCCCGCTCGTGCCAGGTGTCACGCTCTACAATGGGCTCATGGGCGTTGTGACGACTGGCTCGAGCGAGGCAGGTCTGCTAGTGCGCGCTGTCCTCATCGCTATTGCCATTGCAGCTGGTGCGTCATTTGGCGTGCTGATTGGCCGGCCCACGCGGCGGAGTTTCCTCCGCCTGCGCAATCGCCTACCACAGCGCCGCTTACATCAACCTCATTCGCCAAAGTCCACACCCTGAAACAGCACATGCTGCTCGGGCGCAAACACTGTCCGGATGATCGAACGAACCCGCTCAGCACTCAGCGTTGCTTGGCTACTCGATAGCGTTAGGCGAAATGTGGTGGTTTGATGTGATGCATCAGGGGTTGCTTTGTAAATAATCAGCGGCGTGAGATCGCGAATCGTTACATCTGGGTATGTTTCGCTAGCCCGAGTCATAGCGCTCGAGACTGCTTGCATGAGTTCATCATAGGTAACCTCTATGCTTGTTTGGATCGAGATATCGCGGGCGGTGGTAGGGTAGCGACTCATTGGCTGGTAGTGCACCACCGTATCGCGCCATACCTGCTCCATCACATCAAGGCGAAGTGATGCCGCTGCAGTATAATCAGGGAGCTTGAAATGCTTCACTACTGCCGGGCGCAGCTCACCAACCACCCCAATGAGCTGCCGCTTGGGCTGGCCAGCCGCCTCGCTGCTTTCCACCCAGATATGAGCCGAGCGATTACTATCAAAAGGTGCATACACTGGATCATCTGGAGTAGCCGTGACTGGTGTATACACGAGAGTCAGACCGCTATCACGCGCCAGCTGGTCCAGCGTCGCCCGCACGTGGTAAAAGGCGGCGCCAGCCCGAGGCTTTTTGCTACTATACACAAGATCGATCAGTGATTGTTCAGCCGGTAGGCCGTCCTTGCCCATTCGTGCTTTGGTGTGGCCTTTGCCAATTTCGAACAACATGAATTCGCTGTGCCCTGCCTTGATATTAGCGTGGACTTTATCCAGCAAACTCGGCAGCACGCTCAGGCGGTAGTACTGAAGGTCGGGGCTGAGGGCATTCGAGAGGCGGAAGGCCTGGGCTGGGTCTTGGCCTGCGCCCCTAAGTACGCGCTCGTGCACAAAGCTGTAGCTCAGCACTTCGTTGGCACCTGCCTTGGCCAGTGCTTCGCGTACAACGTGCCTCAGCTCACGGCGGGGGTTCTTGCGCGCTGGCTGAATACGGCGCATGGGCAGCTGGCGCGGCACAGTATCAAAGCCGTGCAGCCGGCCAATTTCCTCAACGATATCCTCTTTAGTTTCCAGGTCTGTCCGCCAGAAAGGCACCTGTAGGCAGATATAGCCAAGCTCTTCCTCTGGGCCATGGCTGTGGATTTCAACGTTATTGAGTAAAGTACAGATGTCGTTTTCGGTAAGGTGAGAGCCAAGCCGCTGATTAATAAATCGACTGGTTATATCTATGGTTGCAGGCTCGTACTTCCCTGCAAAATAATCATCAAGAATCCCACCATGTTCACTCGTAAATGGCTTACTATCCGCTACTTGGCTCGCCTGCTCACCACCCACCATACCAATCAGCCGGTTCAGCACAGCTGGGTTTTGCAGGGGCGACTGACCTTTATTAAAGCGGGCCAGCGCATCGGTAAACACGCCGTGGCGCATGGCCATTTTGCGCACTGCGTACATGTCGAAGGTGGCGCACTCCAGCACAATCGTGGTGGTCGTGGCCGATACCTCAGTGCGGCTGCCACCCATGATGCCGCCCAGGGCCACCGGGCCTTGCCCGTCGGCAATCACTATGTCGTCTGGCGTCAGCTCAATTGTCTTACCACTCAGTAGCGCCAGTGTTTCGCCCCGGTGCGCCATACGCACGCCAAGCTGCCCGCCCTGGAGCGTATCGTAATCATACGCATGGGTCGGCTGGGCCGTCATGAGCATCACATAATTCGTTGCATCCACAATGTTATTAATCGGCTTTGCCCCCATCGCCACCAGTTGGCACTGCAGCCAAAACGGGCTGGGCGCCACCTGCACGCCGCGGATCGCCACCGCCATAAAGCGTGGCACAAGCTGTGGAATATCGTTCGAAACCGCAAGCGGCACACTATCGCCATCGCCAAATACCTGCTCCAGGTTATACCACGTAGGGCTGGTAAATGGTTGATGGAGGATGCCGGCAATTTCGCGCGCTACACCCAGCTGGCCAAAGCAATCTGGCCGGTGGGTAAACATCTTATTCTCGATATCAAGCACATAGTCATCCAGACCAAACAGCGCAGCAAAGTCAGCCCCTGGTTGCAGCGTCTTACCCGCTGGTAGGTCGCGCGGCGTCAGCGCCACAATCCCCTCGTGGTCGGTACCAATTGCCAGCTCATCAGCCGCAGCCAGCATACCCTGGCTCAGCACCCCACGGAGCTTGCGGGCATCGAGCGTAAAGGGCTCGCCCTCGAGGATGCTAGCTGGCACCGTGCTTGCAGGCGGCAGCCATACGGCCCACATACCAGCCTGTACATTGGGCGCCCCGCACACCACCTGCACCAGGCCGTTTTCATCGCGTGGTACATCCGGCACTGCTATGCCGTCATCAATTTTCGTCACGCTCAGGCGGTCGGCATTGGGGTGCTTAGTGCACTCTACCACGCGCACCACGCGCGCGCCGCGATAACGTTCGGCCAGGTTTTCTACCCGGTCTACCTTACCAAGCTGTCGATTGATGAGCTGTGCCAGCTCATCCACTGGCGGCAATTCAAAGTTAATAAGTTGTTTTATAACATTAAGGCTGACTTTCATACTGAGTTATAGTATACCATCTCGAGGTAAAGCTGCGCTACAAACCGTATTCTCTTTCGTCGTATACCAACACTACTACATATAAGAGATACGATCTACCGTCTTATCTCTCAAATATCCAAATGCTCCACTGGCTGCTCCAGGCTCTGTTGCAAATTTTGCACAGCGCGCTCTGGGATATACGCCGCGAGCTCATCGATCGTATCGACAACCTCCATTCGCCCCCATTGTTTGACCGTCGCTGGATTATCGTTGGTTTGCGTGCTACGCTGCGTGCCCGTAGGCCAATAGTTCCAGTCGGCGTGATTGCGCTCATAGTATACATAACGGCCCTTTTGCGTAAGATACACTCGCTGTTCGCGAAGAGCTGCTTTGTCCTTTGCTATTGTCCTGTATACCTTACGGCCCATAAAAATCTTATGCTGATACACGCCATCCTTGCCAACGCGCAGTTGTATTTCATGAAAACCATCGTGTGTTGCTTGCTGCCGCTCAACTAACAAACGATAACCCGCCATCAGTGCCGCAGATAGACTCATACTAAGGCCAGGCAACGTCCCTTCAATATAGCGTTCGTCGCTGTGCGAAAAATATATTGTTTTATTGGCCATCATACTCCTCCTTATATGTATAGTTATACGTATATAGTATCTATCTTCTATGGTGCTGTCAAGGTTGCTTTATAGTGCAGTGTGTTACCTCTGTTATATTGACATAAAATAGTTATACTATCCAGAATATGCTACATTATTCACCTGCTTATGCTACAATTACAAAAGCATACAAGAACATAATCTGGAGGTTTATATGCATACCGGTATTCGACGAATGGGCCAGCGTAACTGTATTTATAGCGCGCTCCGCCAAGAATTAATGGACACGATGTTTCAAGACAAGGTTGGGTCATACGACTCTTCTCGCTACGAGGTCGATCTCAATAAACAACACTTCGCCATGGTATCAGACACAGGCAAAGTAACGGCTAAGGCACACCTGCTTGCATCCATCGCCGTCGAGCCACCAACCCTCATGTGGGGCTACGCGGACGAGCTTGCACAGTTTGGCAAAGCGGTCGAGCTTGCCCACAAGGTACGCGAGTATGGTTTGGAGCACAAAGAGAATGATCTTGTTAGTCCAGAAGTTGAATATACCTTCCCGTCTGACATAGACCAGCAGCTTGTGATCGCCAGTGTCGCGCACGATATCGGCTTTGCTGCCATCACTATCTTTGGTACGGAGTATTACTACTACAGCTCACCGATTCGTGGCGGTCGCCGTGTAGTGCTTTTGCTTGAGAACATCTCTGAGCCTGTACCTCCCATTACGCTCGACTACTTCTACTCACGCCTGCCACGCTATCTGCAACAGGTGGACGACATTGCATGGTCGCTGGAGGGCTTTGTGGAGCTGATGCCAGGCTGGAGTATTGAGATGAACGACGATGATAATGGTGTCCATCACGCCCGCGTCACCGATGATACTGGCACGAGCATCCACGTTAGCTACCAATTCGATGAGTATGAGCGGCTGAAACGGCTTGAGTTTCATCACGACTAATACTCGCTACCAGTGATATACAAAAAACCGCATTTGTATAGTAATGCGGTTTTATTGTGGTTTTTACATCAATATGACCTCTGTTAGCTCTCTTGCTACACTGGTGTGCGCTCGCTTCAAGATATATAACCAGTGTTTGCAATTGACGCAACATTCCGGCATACTGGAGAGTACTAAGGAGGACTGACATGACAAAATCAGACTATATCAGCCTAAAGAGTTGGGTGGTTGCTGGCCTGTTGAGTGTGACAGGGCTTGTGGCAGCAACAACGTTCTTGGCGCCAAGCCAAGCGGCCGCCAGTAGCGATTTGCGCTCAGCTACTATAAGCCGCAAGAACTACAACGAGGCGATGAGCAGCATCGACCAGCAAATCAAGCAAGAAGAGAGCGACAGCAGCATTCGCCCAGAGTGCCGCACTTACACGAAGAATCATGGCAAGCGTGCTGCAAAGGCCGTCCTCATGATTCACGGCATCAGTGGCTGCAGCAACGTCTACCAAAAGCTGGCAGATGAATTCTACAACCAAGGCTACAATGTTTATGTACCGCGCGTACCCAAGCACGGCTACACCGACAACAAGCGCCATGGTGAAATCTCTACCAAAGACATTGCCGACTTCATGAAGACGAGCGCCCAGCAAGTGAGCGGCCTGGGTGATGAGCTTGGCATCGTTGGTCACTCTGGTGGTGGCGATATGGCGACGTGGCTTGCCCAGTATGGCAATGGCTTCTTTACGAATGTGTTGCTGCTTGCCCCATTCTACGAGCCAGCAGCCAGCCAAGCCCCCAAGTGGCAGCTACCCATCTTGCGCACATTGTATGGCTATAACATTTTGCCAGATAAGTTTAGCCCAAGTGGCTTGTCATACCGTGCACTCGGCAAGTATCTCATCGTCAAACAAAACTTCAAGAAAGACCTCGCTGCACCGGGCCTCAAGCGCGTTGCGACAGTGACGAGTGAGAATGATGACGCTGTCGATAACGGCCTAGCGGTGAGCATTCCGCAGCGCATGGCTCAGGCAAACAATGCATCGTTCCAGCACTACAACCTACCAAAGCGGCTCAACATCGGTCACAATATGGTTGGATCGACTGATGGCGGTATGGCTACCCACCACCAGGCAGTCTACACGCAGTATCTTAACCTCTATGAGGGTCGCCAAACTGCCGAAATCTAGCTGGCTCTAGCACCCATAATAAAAATACTGCAGCTCAGTCAACTGCAGTATTTTTATTATATTTTTGAGAATATGAGACTCAAATTTCTTAGCTACCTTCTCCTCTATTGTTTCTATTACAATACAATAGATTACTGATTGGTCATTCTGCTGAGAGCATCATGTGCAAAATCAGGTACTCTCTTAGCACAATCAAGGGGAGTGTGAGGAGAAAACTTCAGAAAGAATAGAGAAGTTTAGTATCGCAGACTCTACCGCTGCTCGGCAATCAGCGCACGCTTCAGCCGGCGCAAGCCACGCCAGCACCGCACGCAAAGATACCCATCAAAGAGTGCAACGAGTACTAGCCCGTAGAACTCAGGCCGCTGCAAGATAGCTGGCGTTTGCACAAGCTTATACCCAATATAAGCAAACAGCAGTACAACGATCATCATCAGCAGCCCCATACGCTGCCTGCTGATGCGCTTCACCATTGCCAGGCGAGACTCGTTATCGCTAAAGATATCGTCTTCTTCGGCTTCACTGCTCGGCCTACGAAACACATGGAAGCCATTGGCAGATGCAACATATTCCCAGCCATAGTCGGCATAAAGCTGCTGGTACTGCGCATTTTCTTCGTGCCGAGTGAGGTTCTGAAAGTCGATTTTGTACGTATACTGCGCCGCCGGGCATGGTTCAAATATATAAAAGAACGGGACAATGAAGCGTTTGAGGGCATATCCCTGCCGATGCTGCTCAGCAAAAAACGCCTCCTCCTCCCCATACTCGGGCAACATGTAGTACCGACACATGATTCGTGACATTCAGTTATTTCCTTCCTTTGCTATTGTTATACAGCCGCTCGATCCGCCGCAGCTCGCAAGCCAATATCTCTTGGCCAAGTGGTGTGATGTGATAGATTTTGCGCTTGTCCTCTTCTCGTACGAAGCGGATTATGCCATCCTTCTCCATCTTGGCGAGCGTGCCATACATTGTGCCGGGGCTAATCTGCACCTGGCCGTCCGTCATCTGCTTGACGCGCTGACCAATCGTATAGCCATGCATCTCTGCCTGCAGACAGAATAGGATATAGAACCCTGTCTCGGTCATCGGTGAGTAGATACGTCGTAGCTTTGCTTGGATCATGTGCGCTTTCTCAGATATATTATACCTTGTCTAGCCTCGGGTTGCGAGCACAAGAAGTATCGTCGCGAGGCTATTCTGGAGGAGGTGTACACCCATTGAGGCGTAGAGGCTCTTCTTTTGCTCATAGGCTCGGCACAAGAAGAACGCCAGCGGCAAATAGCTAATAATCGCCAGACCATTCTTGATTCCCCCTGTGAGCATGTATGGTGCCACATGTACAAGTGCAAAGAGCACCATTGATGCTGCATAGGCAAGAACACGAGATTTTTGCAATAAGCGAGCAAAGATAACGCCGCGAAAGACAACCTCCTCAACGATCGGCCCAAATACCACCGCCATAAACACCGCATACCACAGCGCTCCACCAAAGAGGCCAACAAGCGCCGTTTGGTTTTGGTTAGTCACCTGCAGCGCGGCAAGCAGGAGTGCTACCGGCATCGTTGCAAGATATGCAAAGAGAAAATACTTGACGACAAACCAGCTATTCTTGCCTGGTGCTTGCCGTGCAGTGCGCCATGCAGCAGCAAGTTCAGCTCGTTTCTTCATTACAATATAGCCAAGCAAGAGCACACTTGCTACAGCATTGATGATGAGCCCAAGCACGCTCGTCGATGATATAGCGGCAAATCGCTCTAGCACATACGACAATGCTGTCATACCTACCATGTAGCCAGCAAAGTATGCCAGCAGAATTTTTACGTCATCCCGTCGTTTCGTTGTTTTGTCCATTAATCATCCTTTCTCGATTGGTACATCGAAGTCATATGTATCGTAGTGCGATATATCGTATAGTCTTATTGTATACCGTAGCTCGATATAATGTCAATAGTATGTTCTTTTATATGACGGAATAGTCTTGATACGCAAAAACCAGCAGTGTGTTCTGCTGGTTTTTATAATTTAACTTATTAGCTGTGCTCATTATTCCTACAGATGCTTCGTGCGCCACCGCTCAATCACTTGCGATCGACTCAGCATAATTTGAGGGCCTATCTTATATAGCGTACTAAACAGCTAGGTACAATCCAAATATATGCCAACTTAATGCCAGCCATTTATCTATTTTGTGACAGGGATACCAAGGACATTCTCAATATATGCAACAACCTCCCCACGCTTCTTATTGAAGTCACGGTCACCACTACAAACTGCTCTTTTATCTTCATCACGCAAAACATACTGAAGGGCAGATTGTTTGTAGTCATCAGATATCTCTCGGTTGGTAGCAATATCAAACAAGCTGTATTGATACCCCGTTATTTTATGTTTTACAGCTAAACTCGCTGCACGCGTCCAACCATTGTGGCCGCTTAGCCCAGTCACTCTCCACAGTGCTATCGTATATGGTGAGACCTCCCATGTACGATTACCCGCTTCATCGGTGCGCTCAAACTGCTGTTCTGGGCAAACCAGCGTACCGTCAGCTGTTCTCAGAACAATAAGGTCTTTCTGGCCAACCTTTCTACCACTCTTTCTCTTTGCGAAGTATTTTAACAGACCATCAAGACGCATGACCGGCCCCACCACATCAGCGAACGAAACCTCATTCTGTTCTTTTGGATCAGGAGAGGTTGCCTCACTCGGTGAAGTCCTGTGCGCTCCTACTCCTCTCTCTCTCGAATTATTCATAATCTATTTCACTCCTTTCTTTTATAATTATATAATATACCATTATTTACTTCCCTTCGTACACAGTAAGGTAGGTTTGGAATACCTCCTCGCTATGAGCGCTCACCCCCGGCGAAGCGCGCCGTGTCATGTCGTGGCCAATATTCATGCTGGCAGGGAATTTTTTGTATTGGAAGGAAGCATTGTTGTTGGTTGCCATTTTTTGTGGGATGTCGTGTGCGAGGTCTGGGTCGATATCGTGATCCCCTTCACTCACGACCACACCAACATGCTTGAGGCCAGGTGCAGCGAGGTTGGCTTTGTAGTTTTCTTTGAGTGTGACGTACTTTGCTAGGGCGCGATATGACAGGCCATTCACCTCATCATTACCACTGTAGCGGTCTGGCAGGATATTATTGCCGTAGAGGTTGCGCATGAGCGGAATCTGCCACTTGGGAGCCTGGCTAGCCGATGGTTCATAAAATGGCGCAATGAGCAGCACTCGCGAGAAGAGCCCGTTACCATACTGCGCAAGCCACGTTGCCATATTGCCACCGCCAGAGTGGCCTGCCACCCCAACTTCCTCACCAAGGCCGCTGACCTGGCGAGCGCTCGTGGTCATGTAGTTGACCATGTCGCTGAAGGAAATCTGACCATGGCGCTTCTTGTCGGCATAACCATGCTGTGGCACGCGCGGCGCATAAACGTTGTAGCCCTGCTCGTAGAATACATTGGCAATATCAGCCATATCACTGGTGCAGCCGCTAATGCCGTGGATAAGTAAGATAGCCTTGGCTGTTTTCTTGCCATGCGTCTTGGCAAACGAGCGACATTCGCTGCGCAGGCCAGCCTCTGCTGTATCGTGGGTAATTTGCTGATTGATAGCCGCCATCGAGCCATCGTAATCCAGTCGCTTGATATCTGCTGTGCGTAGTTCTGCCTTCTGGGCAGGCCACAAGAAGGCAGCTGCAATGGCAATCGCACCAACAGCAACGATGCCACCGATGAGTGTGGCAATTACTTTTATAATTCCAGCTTGGGGTGAGAGAGAATCTTTCATACGCTATAGTATGGCGAATAGTTGCCAATATAGCAAGACCACCCTACTTAAAGAGAGTGGTCTTGGTTTCAATCTGATGCCTGTTGCTTACGATTCTGCTTTGCGGCCTGCCACCAGTAGATAGAGGTTACCACCAAGCGCAGCACCGATCAAGGTACCAGCAATCACCTCAAGGCTCAGCCGGCTATAGCCAGTCTCGCCACGGCTTGCTTGTGCGCCAGTAAAGCTACTGTCTGGTGCCTCTGTTGCAGCGATAGCCACTGCTGGGTTGAGTGTTGCGCTCTTTGCACGCAGTTCGTGTGGTAAGTGTTTGATGTCTTGAACTGACGATGTATCCACCGAAGCTTGCACCTGAGTCAGCAAGCCACCAGCCACGATAGCAGCAACGGCCAAGGATAGGCCAATCCCCACTGCCTGGCCTGTTTGCTTGAGCTCGGCCACGCGCGACACGGCAGCCGCAATGCCAAACATCAACACTGCTGCGCCGACGAGCTCAACACCAAAGACCGCCCAGCTAAAGGTAGTAAAGTGCTCGAAGCTGAGCTTGAAGGCACTCCCACTCAAGCCGTTGAGCACAACGACAGCCAGCGCCCCACCAAGCAGCTGAGCAATCCAGTAGAATGGCACCAGCGCTGTCTTGAGCTTGCGCATCGTCCAGAGGCCAAAGGTGACCGCTGGGTTGATATGCGCGCCTGATACTGCACCCACCGCCACAGCAATCACAAGCAGTGTGAGGCCAAGGTAGAGTGGTGCAAATTGAGCTGCCGCACCAATTGCGGCAATGGTGAGCATAAACGTACCAAGCAGCTCAGCAAAAATAATGTTGAGCAAGTTGCTCGGCAGAGCTGGCTCGCGTCGCTTATGGACAACAGTCTTGGTGGCTGATGTGGTCGATGCAGCCTTTACGGTTGGTGCAGCCTGGGGCTGGGAGGCCGAGTCTTTCGCGGCCGATTTTTTGGTCGAAACGGCTTTTTTGGTAGCCATACGTCCCTCCTTCACTAGTTGATACTACGCCTTTAGTATATCACATCACTCTATTCATCGGCGATATCAGATGTCGATTGTGCCAAATAATGCTATACTAAAGATATGGGACAATATATGAAACAAGACCAAACGCGCAGTGAGCTGCAAGAGCGTATCGCGGCTGATCTCCGCGCCAAAGCAGCTGCCAGCAGTCATACTGGCGATGGTGCCGCACCAGCGGGCGGCAACACCGGCGTCGAGCAATCCGAATACCTCAAAGGCACCAAGCAAACAACCACACTAGCTGGGGTGTGGCTGGTCGTTGGTTTTCTTGCACTGCTTACCTTTGGCTTTTTTGTTGCGCTAACCATCAATGGACAACAATAACGGAGTGGCAGTATGACAGACCTTGACGCTATCCAGCAAAAGCTGCTCCTGGCGGTGAGCCAATCGACCACCCCGCGCGAAGTACTGCGCCACGAGGAATTGCGCACACTGTATGGACATATCACATCACTCCCCCCAGCGGAGCGTGGGCCATTTGGCAAGCGTGTTAATGAGCTCAAGCAAGCCGTGCAAGCCGCCATCGAGCGCCGTCTTGAGGAGCTTGAGACCGTCGAGCGCACACCGATTGACGTCACAGCGCCGATGGATATCAACACCGCTATTCCCCCATTACTACCAACAAACCAGGGCTCAACGCATCCATTAATGCAAGAGATCGAGCGGATTAGCGATATCTTCTACCGCATGGGGTTTGCAGTGGAGGAGTCGCGCGAGATTGATGATCAGTTCCATATGTTCGAGAGCCTCAACTTCCCGAAAGGCCACCCCGCCCGCGACGATTATGACACCTTCATGACCGTCGAGACAGACGCGCAGGGCGACCGCCTGATCGCGCCGGCTCATACCAGCACTATGCAAAACCGCGTCCTGACTACCTATCGCCACAATTTGGATGCGGGCGAAGCAATCGCCGCCATCGTACCCGACCGTGTCTTCCGTAATGAGGACCTAGATGCTCGGCACGAGCACACCTTCTACCAAGTGGAGGGTGTCTATGTAGCTAAGGGAGTCAACGTCGGCAACTTGATTGCGACCTTGCAGGAATTTTTGCAAAGCTACTACGGCAAGCAGCTTGATGTGCGGGTCAACCCCTTCTACTTTCCCTTCACCGAGCCAAGCTTTGAGTTTGCCCTGAGCTGCCCCTTCTGCGAAGGCGAAGACCCCAGCTGCAAGGTGTGTAGCGGTGAAGGCTGGGTGGAGCTGATTGGCTGTGGCTTGATCCACCCCAACGTGCTGCGGGCGGCTGATATCGACCCCGATACCTACACCGGCTTTGCCTTTGGCTGCGGCATCGACCGCTTGGTGATGATGAAATACGGCATCGAAGACGTACGGCATTTCGAGAGTGGCAAGTTGGATTTTTTGCGGCAGTTTTAGTCTCGTCTATTCGTTTTATAACCAAGGTTCACCATATGCATAACGATACTGAGCTTTTTACCATCGCCCAGGCACTCCTCGAGCAGCGACACACACCACCGGTTCACACTGTGGCAGCAGCTTTGCGTTGCCAATCTGGCGAGGTGATCTCTGCAGTCAATATCGACCATTTTCTTGGCTTCGTCTGCGCCGAGACAGCTGCACTGGCAATCGCTATTAATCGAGGTATCTATGATTTCGATTAGTCATCGCAGTGCGTAGAAACGATGACACGGGAAAGATCGAAATTGTCGACATGTGTGGCAAATGCCGTCAGATCTTTCATGATTATGCGCCAGGTATTACTGTCTTGACTACGAGCGGCCCGCAGGCAATAGAGCATATCCTCCCCCATGCTTATATTCACCAGCGTACAAAAATTCAACGAGCTATTAAGCAATAATACGCCCATCACCGAGGCTTGGACAAACAGCGAAGATTCGATCGATGGTTATTATATTGATACCCGCAAAAAAATTGTATTCAAGATATAAACCTTTCTCATAAAAAATACAAGGCATTCGCCCTGTATTTTCTATGGAGTACGCTAATCTATCGATTAATCGTCAACGGCCAACTCAGCTCGACACTCTTCAGCTTCTTCAGGCTGTTGAGTGGCGTCAGATCCTTCACCTCGGTGTTTTTGAGAGAAACAAAGGTGAGATTCTTTGCATGTTGAATACCTTCGAGGTTCTTTATCTTCTCCCACGACTCTGCGCCATCGCGGACACTGAGGTCGAGCATAGTTAGCTTCTCGAGATCTGAGGCGAGCATGGGCTGGGCATCGCCGCGCTTTGTATGAGTCACTTGGGCGATGGCTTGGTTGAGCTTGTTGCGGAGGCGCCAATCGGGCACGTTCACTACCGCGTCCTGTGGCTTATCAGCAGCAGTCTTTTCTTGGTAGACCCGCACATAGTCGACCTGCATATCTTTCGCAACTTCGTAATCCTTAGGGCTAGCTTTCTTGTACGGCTCATTGAGGCCGCCAACCTGATGATTCAAGCGAATGAAGAGTTTATTAGCCGCCTTGGCAAAGGGCCAGTTTGCATCATCTGGCGCCACGCGGTGTACCATGCGCCCATCGTAGTAGAATTCGATCGTCCCATTCTTCTTGTTCAAGACACCGTAGGTGTGAAAGGCATTTTGTGTATTGCCGACAATATTCCGATCGAGAACACGCTGGTGCTGATGCGAACGCTCTTTATTGCCCTGGCGTGGCTGCGTATGGACATTAGCTTGCAGCCAACCCGAGTCATAGCCACGCGACTCGAACACGTCGAGTTCACCACTAGCTGGCCAGTTGAATGTTGTGCTTGTGAGCCAAAATGACGCCCAGCTTGCTCGAGCACCACTGTTCTTGTTGCCCTCTGGCAGTTTGATAGACGCCTCATAGTAGGTGCCGGGGCCCCAGGCATGGGCGACACTTTTGTCCTTCCAGTCGCTGAGGTAATGCGAGTTTACCATCCCTGTCGAAAAGGCGGCATGACCAGCCTGGCATGGTTTAGCATTTTTATCATACTGCGCGAGGAGATGGAGTTTGCCATCGTACTGGCGCACCATGTCTGTCCGGAAGCGCCCTTCCATACCTGACGCAAGGTCAAAGCAACCGGTCGGTACAGCCCATTTGGTTGTATCGAGCGTATCACCATCAAACTCATCACCCCACACTTTTTTATACTGCGCCTGTACATCACGTGGCAGATGGTTCGCCGCCGATGCTAGCTGCGCCATAGCGAAGCTCGTACCCATCACAGCGCATGCCATGGTGAGCCCAAGCGCCAAGCCAGCTTTTGCTTGTTTTGCTGCTCGTGTTGCCAACATATCCCCTCCTTATGTTCGTTAGCTGTTCTTATTTAATCACAGCTCGTCTGCTTTGCCAAACACAAGACAATAACTTTATCCATATTTTTTGCAAACGAGATAGTCTATTTTGATCATACACATCGATCTGCCAGAGGTCATTTTTGCTCAAAGCAATGTTATATAGTAAAATCATTATTTTCAAAATATGTTGTGATTTTTGCTACGATTATCACTACCTCTGTTTGACAAATTGCACACGAAGATTTACAATAGCGACACTATATGAAGGTCGTGAGAAAAAAATCATACCCGGAACTATTCGAACAAGTACTTTCAGGCGAAAAAACGTTTGATATGCGTATCGCCGATATTACGATTGAGCCAGGTGATATTCTCGAGCAGGTAGAGGTCACTCATGACGGTGCGCCGACCGGTCGGACTGTTCGTCATACTGTTGGTGCTGTGTTACGAACTAAGGAGATCGATTTCTGGCCACCAGAAGAGATTGACCGCTACGGATATCAAATAATTTCACTTCGAAGTCAGCCTTCACATCGCCACAGATCTAACTCTAACTCATGAGATGTGTCTAGGGCTCTATTTTATCACCCTGTAGCATGCTTGCGCCAGGTCAAGGCTCGTCAAGATTGATCTAGCAGCTACTCATCGCCACGCTGCGGCCGTTCGAGCAACTGCGGCTCGCTCTGGCGTTCACCGCCAGTGATACGTACGACGTCTTTATCCATCTTGCCGAGCTCGCGATAGGTTGTGTTGTAGTGACCAACTGTTGTAGCGAGGCTCTTACCCATTTTGCCTAGCAATTCATCAAACTTCTTGATATGCGTCGCAAGCTGGCCAACCCGTAGCTGAATATCCTTGGCTTGCTCTTCAATCTGGAGGCTACGCAGCCCCTGCAGCACTGTCTGCAAATATGCCAAGAAGCTGGTTGGGCTCACGATAATCACCCGTCGATCGCGAAAGGCATACTCTATCAGATCGCGGCTCGAACCACCCTGCCCTACATTATTGATAAGCAGATCATAATACAGTGACTCACTGGGGATAAACATAAAGGCAAAGTCCATTGTGTCTTCATTTGGGCGAATATATTTACTCGTTTCGTCGATGCGCTGCTTAAGGTCGAGCTTAACGCGGCTCAGCAGCTGCTGGCGCTCGTCTTTGCTCGTGGCATTGATCATCCGGTTGTAGTTCTCGAGGCTGAATTTGCTATCGATCGGTAGCACCCGCCCTTTATCAAGAAAGATCACCGCATCGACCGCTTCGCCATCAGCAAAGCGATATTGCATCTGATACTGGGCTGGTGGCAACACGTTCTCAAGCACACTCTGCAGATAGTACTCACCAAAGACACCGCGCTGCTTGGGATTTTGCAGAACGTTTTGCAGTGTCTTAAGCTCATCTGCGACATCGACGACGCGTCGATTAGTCTCATCTAGCTTGGTGAGGCGCTGCGTCACATCGGCTACTAGCTTGGCACTCTCGGAAAGCTGCTTCTGGACTGACGTTTGCATAGCAGCACCCGAGCGCTCGAGCTTATCCCCAACCGACTGCTGCATAGCGGCTATTGTGCGCGACAACTCCGTCACGTCGCTCTTGAGAAGCGCCACTGATTGCTGATCTTTGAGCTCATTAAGCTTCGCCAGCAGCAAACTCAGCACTGCACCGCAGCCAACGAGGACAACAATAAGAATGATTCCAAGCACAAGAGAAAGTTCCATATCTCTAGTATAGCACTTCCTAGGGAGCAGCTACTCATGTTGTTTTATTGAGCGTGGTGTGTCAGCTGATCTCGTGGATGTGTCTTTTTAGCGCACAAGGAAATATTGCTATTTTCGAGAATTTTGACACTTATACCGCACAAAAGAAGTGCGCGTATGATGCTTGTACAATCTAAGCCGCTCTCGCCATGTTGTTCGGGTGATATGTAAAACCAGTGTCGTAATTTAAAATTCAGACAAGAGAGCTACGTGAAAGAAGTAGAAATGAAGTATAGAAAACAGAGGTTGCTCATTTAAGCACAGTAAACAATGCTGAGCAAGATAGTGTGAGACTCAGAGCTATCTACAGTGTCGCAAGATATATCAATACAATGATCGCCACCATCGCACCAAGTGTGACTGCTAGGTTGCGCAGGCGCGAGATCCACGAAAATACGCCAATGCTCAGTGCCATCAAAATCGTAATAACCGGCACCACGACATACCATGACGATGCTGCCAGCCACGTAAGCACTGGCCAGAGACCCACTGCCGTCGCAAGCATAACGAGAGCGGGCCGATACACACGGCGCTGCACCAAAAATATAAGCCCGACGATCACTGCCACAACCATTGCGCTCAAGACTGTATAGAATGTAGGCGTGCCACAGCTTGCTGGATTAGCACTACCAAGGCCGCACACGGCACCAAACACCCCGAGGTTGGCAACGAGCAGCAGCACTGCACTCGTCACCACGCCAGTAATGGCCGCGCCTATCATAATCTGCCCCATATCGGGCCACGATAAGTTCACAAAATGCTCGGTGTCTTCGGATGTATCGAGCACACCACCCTGAGCAAAGGGGTTGTCGATTGCTCGGCTGTGGTCGAGTCCGTCGTCAAGCACCGTCTTGGTGATGGTCGCCGTCTTGGCAGTTTTTGCTTTTTTAGCTTGGCGCGCTGCTTCCGCCACCTCATCTGGGTCAGCGGTGCGTGCGTATATCTGTTCGTCCATATTATCTAGCTCCAATTCCTTACTGGGAGCTATTATATTATGTTTTTGCCGATTTTGCTAGTCTGCGCCAGAATTTTTTGTGATGTGGCACGTACCATACAGCGCCCAGCAGTGCAACAGCCACCCCACCAGCAACATCGAGCGGTGTATGTACTAGTGCCGCCACGCGGCCAAGGCACACCAACACCGTCATAACAAATAGCGCTACGGTAAGTAGCTGCCGGCGCGTCACATACCATACTGCTAAGGTAAGAAACATCGCAAAGAGTGCGTGATCGGACGGAAAGCCGGGATTATTGAGATAGAGCGCACCCGGGTCGGTGCCGAGCTTTTCAAATGGTCGGAGCGTCTCGGGTTGCCAGAGCGCACCAATAACTTTCGCACACCAATAGGACGTCAGACCTGCCATAAACACGCGCGTGTAACGTTGGTAGCGTTGGGCTTGAGGTGCACGAAAAAACAGTGCAAAAAGAGCTACAGCGACAATCGGGATCATAAGCCCATCAGCAACCAAGCGAACAACGGCATTCATACCCCTATTATACCACTGCTCGGGGGTTTTGTGTGATGGATTTAATCCACATCTAAGATTACTTTTGTATCTGTCGAGCAGGCTGCTGATTTGCCTTCGGGACATCAAGCAACTTCCCAACCGCATTGATGATCTGCTGGATGACTGTTGGCTTGGTCGATTGTTCCATCTTCGGACGCGCTAGTGGAGCTTTGATAACGTTAGCTGGCGGCATGTTGATCGTATTGGCTGGGGGTCTTTGTACTTCAGGAGGTCGCTGTGCCTTTGGCTTGGTTTGCTCCTTCTTCTTGACATTGGCAATCACAACATTGATACGGTCGTCGTCGAGGACTTTTTTGTATGACACTTCTGCGCTGTCGCCACCAGTGTATTCTCCACCAGCTTGCTGAGCAATTTGGTTCGGATTGCAGGCTTCGGGATTCTTAACACTGCAAATGCGGGCAAGTGGGCATGCATTACAGGCCGCTTGGCCAATCCGCTCCTGCGCAATCCGCCGCGCATTTTCTTGCCAGGCTGCAATTTCCTCCGGCGAGCGCTTGGTTGGTATTTTGGCAAGCTGCTCACTCATTCGAAAAACACCTCTGTTGCAATACATTTACTCGCAATACCCCGCGCAGTGAGCCCCTGCCACATCGCTCGCGTAAATACAACTGAACCACACACCAGGTAGTGTGCCGCTGGGCTGATACACATATCGAGGTCAATTCGCCCCTGGTGTATCTTAGGCGAGACTGTTGCTTGGCGTGTCACGAAGTGGTGAAGCGACAGTTGTGGGTAGCGCACCTCATATGCAGCAAGGTCGGCCGCAAAGACAATATCGTCGACGGTTCGATTGCTATACATGAGCTGAATATTCCGATGCGGATCACGCGCGTATTCACTCTTGATAATACTCCACACTGGGCTTATACCAACCCCAGCGGCGATCCCCACGAGTGGGCGATCTGTCAGTGGATTAAAGTACCCATACGCCGCCGAAAACGTTAGTTGGTCGCCCACCTGCCGGCTACATAGGTAGTGGGAATACTCACCGCCAATATCCTTCACGGTAATGCTCAGATGTGTTTCGCCAGGCCAACTCGATAGGCTATACGCTTTGCCCTCAGGCGTGCGCGACTCTGGCTTGATAACGGTAATGTATTGTCCGGCGGTATAGCGAAATGGTGCGTCGCCTTTGGCATCAAAAACCAATGTCGTTACATCACGCGTGTGCTGAATCACTTGCTGGATTGTCCCTGTATAGTACTGCATCAGTGCACCACGCATTCTGTTACATAGCGTTGCATAATGTGCTGAGCCTGGGCCATCTCCTCGTCGGTAAAGCTCGTTTCATTGCAAAAGCGGCTACTCACCAGCGTATCGCTTGCAATAAAATGCTGCAGGGCAAAGCGCTGTGCGCCTTGCACCATCTGCCCGACCGCATCGAAGTCTGCCGGCTCAAGCTGCCCCCGCACAATCGTCGTGCGAAACTCGTGATCGACCCGGCTTCGGATGAGGTCGATGCTTTCCATAATCGCATCGGTGTCAATTGGCCGCGCGGCAATTTCTACGTACTTCTCCAGTGGCCCCTTAATATCCATTGCTACAAAGTCAAGCAATTGCTCATCCAGCATCTGGCGCAGCATCGCCGGGTGGGTCCCATTGGTATCGAGCTTGATGAGGAAACCGAGCTGCTTGATAGCCCGAATGAAGTCAGGTAAATCCTCACTCATCGTCGGTTCTCCACCACTGATCGCGACGCCGTCAAGCAAGCCAACCCGCCGCGCAAGAAAATCAAGAATCTCCGCCTCAGGGATGCAGCCAATATACTGCTCGGGCAAGACGAGTTCTGGATTATGGCAGTAACCGCAGCGCATATTGCAGCCAATCAAGAAGACCGCCGCACAGGTGTGACCTGGGTAGTCGACTGTGCTAAACTTTTGGATACCACCGATCTGAACCATCGTCATTCTCCCTTCTTCCTATTATTTAAGCATCGATTGTATCGGCTGCTTTGTCGTAGTGGTAGCGCAGCGCAAACTCTGCTTGCTTGCCCTTATTCCACTGCTGCACCGGCCGCAAATAGCCCACCACTCGCGAATATATCTCACACAGCTCCTGACACTGCGGACACGCCTCATGTTCACCGCGCAGGTAGCCATGATTCTTGCAGACACTAAAGCTCGGACTGATCGTAAAGTATGGCAAGCGATAATTGTGACAGATTGTTCGCACGAGCCCTTTGAGCGTCGTAGGGTCATCCATTCGCTCACCGAGGAAGAAGTGGATGACGGTGCCACCAGTATATTTGGTCTGCAGTTCGTCTTGGAGGTCAAGTAACTCGAAGAGATCGTCGGTGTAATTGACTGGCAAATGAGTGCTGTTGGTGTAGAACGGTGCTGGCACCGCCTTGCCAATACCGTTGGCAAAATGCGCTGCTTCTGGGTAGTCGCGCTGGTCGATCTGCGCCAGGCGGTAGGTCGTGCCCTCAGCTGGCGTTGCCTCAAGATTATAGTTATTGCCAGTTTCTTCTTGGAATTTCACGAGCGTCTCGCGCATCAGATCGAGCGTCCGCTCGGCAAATTCCCGTCCCGTAGCCTGACCAATGTCCACCCCAAGGAGATTGAGCGCTGCCTCGTTCATGCCAATCAAGCCAATTGTCGAGAAATGATTCTTCCAGTATTCACCAAAGCGCTGCTTGATATCGCGCAGATAAAACTTGGTATAGGGGTAGAGGTTGGCATCGGTCAGGCGCTCGAGTGTTTTGCGCTTAACTTCGAGGCTATCACGCGCTTGCTCCATCAGGTGGACGAGACCAGCCCGAAACGCCGCTTCGTCACTCGACTTCAGTGCCAAGCGAGGCAGGTTAATCGTCACCACACCAACTGACCCCGTCATTGGGTTGCTCCCAAACAGACCACCACCACGATACTCCAGTTGACGATTATCAATCCTCAGGCGGCAGCACATACTACGCGCGTCTTCTGGGCTCATATCGCTATTCACAAAGTTGCTAAAGTATGGAATACCGTATTTCGCACTGGCTTCCCACAGGTTGTCAATCACAGGATTATCCCAGTCGAAATCAGCCGTAATATTATACGTCGGAATCGGAAAAGTAAAGACTCGTCCGTTGGCATCACCCTCCGTCATCACCTCAAGCAGTGCCCGATTGAAGATATTCATCTCATCCTGGTAGTCGCCGTAGTTGCTCTCTTGCATCTCTCCACCGATAATCACAGGTGTGCCTGCCATATGCTTAGGACATTCGAGGTCAAGCGTAATATTCGTAAACGGCGTCTGGAAGCCAACACGTGTCGGCACATTAACATTAAAGATGAATTCTTGTAGCACCTGCTTCACCTCATCGTACGCTAGTCCATCCGTCCGAATATACGGCGCGAGCAAGGTGTCGAAATTGCTAAAGGCCTGAGCACCAGCTGCCTCGCCCTGCAGTGTGTAGAAATAGTTCACGACCTGGCCAAGTGCCGTGCGAAAATGTCGGGCTGGCTTACATGAAATCTTGTTTGGCACACCAGTGAAACCCTGCCGGAGCAGATCCATTAAGTCCCAGCCCACACAATACACACTCACAAGGTTAAGATCGTGAATATGAAGATCGCCCGACCGATGAAGGCGACCAATCTCTGGGCTATAGATTTTGTTTAGCCAGTAGGTTTTGCTCACCTCACTTGAAATGTAATTATTAAGGCCTTGGAGGCTATAACCCATGTTGGAATTCTCATTAACCCGCCAGTCAAGCTTGAGCAAATATTGGTCAATCAGGTCAACGTGCGCACTCGCAGCAATCTCGCGCAGCTTCTGATGCTGATCGCGATAAATAATGTACGCCTTGGCGGTCTTTTTATATGGCGAGCGCAGCAAGGTATCCTCTACTGCATCCTGCATCTGCTCCACGGTGAGTGTATCATCCGCTATAGTCTGCTGCGCCTGGGTAATCGCCGCCTGAGCTAACTGATAGGCCTCTTCCTCAGCAAACTCACCCGTCTCTAGGCCAGCTCGTTCGATTGCTGTCATAATTTTTGTGTCGTCAAATGCCACGATGCGCCCATCGCGTTTGGTAATTGTGTGATACATATCCCTCCCTTTACTTGCCACGGCAGCACGCGCGCCACGGCATGAGTGTTTATCCTTGTTTTTTATGATTGTGCAAGCATCGGTTACTAGTGTCATAGACACCATATATAGCGCTTACTATGCACTATACTACTCTATATACTGTGGGTCAAGCGTAATATTCACAACCGATACACTGGCACGACCTCTGTTATATGAAGCATGTGACTGTGGTCAGAGCAATTTGTTGTTATTTTTATTCAGCAACACCGCAACCCACCAAAAATCGATCAATCACAGAGTCTCTACATTCAATATAGAGCACAGCCCTGACACACTACGCACTATTGATCCACTCTCGCAAGCATGGTACAATACGGAGGCGCCACGCAGTGATGGGCCGTCGCCAAGTGGTAAGGCACCAGGTTTTGGTCCTGGCATTCGGGGGTTCGAATCCCTCCGGCCCAGCCAAGCTATCATTGTTACCAGCCTTTTGCCGGCTGGTAATTTTTTATCGCGACTTTATCTGGGGTGTCTGTTCGATCACGCCCCCACTCGGGTTTTGCCTATTTTGAGCATTAGCTCTTCAAGTTTTTTATTTTTCTGATAAATCAAAGTTGATCGGACTGCAGTATTTCGACCCAGCACTGAAGTCTAATACTCTCGAAAAGCACCGACTACGGTGGTGTTCCTCGGGGGTGTAGAGGAGATGCGATAATTAATAGCTAATAGCGGTTTTTTACTATTGAGGCACCCTAGGCTGATCGTTCATCAATCACGAGTGGATTTTGAGCCATTTGCTTCGCGCACCACAAGCACCACTGCCACGCCAAGTAAGCCCGTGAATGCTACCGTCCACCAACCATTGAGTAATGGCAAGGTCGCCCCAAAGAGGCCCGATTCACTCATTGGCACAGCGAGAAAACACCACAGCGCCACACCAAACCACACTGCGCTCACGACAAGCAAACATGCCTGCGAAATACGGCGCGACCCCCGTGACATATCCATTGAGAGCAAAAATGGCAAGCCGCCCAGCTCAAGCAGTGGCAATAAGCCAGCCAAGAGAGCAGCCATTATGTTCCCGCCAGCCATATGCCACCCGCTGGTAATATCAGCAAACTTCTCAAAGGTAAAAAGCTGCGTGATGATCAAGAACGTTACGACAATACCAAGCGCGAGACGCCGCCAATAGGCAGGATCGCGCCGCACATGCTCTGGAAAAATCGCCTGAAATAACCCAAGCCAAAATCTAATCATACGCTGCTTCATAGCCTTATCATATCAGATATTACCCTGTTTTACACGCATTTCCTTGCACATCTGCCGTATCTTCGCTACTATAGAGGGAGCGAACGTTACAAACATAAACATTTTTATACATACTTGTATCAGTCGCTCTCCGATATATCCACCACAACAGAACGCCCGAGTGCTCTATGGCATGCTCGGGTGTTTCTTTTGTGCGTACAGGGCTAGTCATCTACTGGAAGCGAATGCTCTGCACGCCAAGCCGCAATGTTGCCGTGGTGGCCACTGAGCAATACCTCGGGTACTGCCATCCCCTGCCATACCTCTGGACGTGTATATTGCGGAAACTCCAGCGTCTGACCATCACTAAAGCTCTCAATCGCTGCGCTCATCTCACCACCAAGGACACCAGGGATCAGTCGCACAATTGAGTCGATAATCGTCATCGCGGGCAGCTCACCACCAGTCAGGACATAGTCCCCCACTCGGAGCGCTTGGTCAACCACCTGCATAATTCGCTCGTCGTACCCCTCGTAGCGCCCACAGATGAAGATATAACCATGGTCGGTTTGGCTATACTGCTGCGCAAGCGCCTGATTCCACCGTTGGCCTCGCGGCGTCATGATGAGCACTTTGGCAGTTGGGTCACGCTCTTTGGCGTGCTGCACTGCCCTCCAGAGTGGCTCAACGCGTAGTAGCATACCATCGCCGCCGCCATACGGTGTGTCGTCGACCGTTCGGCGAGGACCGAGCCCAAATTGGCGCAGATCAATTGTCGTTAGCTCCGCTAAGCCTCGCTGCTGTGCCTTCCACAGCATTGAAGCCTCAAACACGCCAGAGAACATCTCTGGGAACAGGCTAATCACTTGGAACTTTTTCATCTCTCCTAGTGTAGCAAATTACCGCGGCACCGTCTAACAGATACTGCGAGGGGTTCAGGTCTTTACGCTTATGTTTTTTATTTGTTATACTGGTTATGCTATGGATCTTGGATCGGAGACAGATAACACGACTGCACAGCATCTCGAACTATCGAGCCGGCGTACGACCATCACGCCACTCAACGAGAATATTACACTCGAGCAATTCGACGGTGAAGCAGCGGTGTCTCGACACCTTGTAGAGCCAGCGATTGCCAATATCTCGATTGACACCGAAGCCACCCGCCACGATCCGCACCGCACTCAGAGCTATAATCCACCAAGGTACCAACCCCATTATGGTTTGTTGATTGTGATCATCGGCATCTTACTTTTGCTTATTGCTGGCATTGCTGGCTTAACGAATATCTTGAGCCGGTTACGGTAGTATATGAGAACCTTTTTGGCGTCACTCGCTACTTCATCCGGATAGCATATAAAACTCGTTGTTATATAAGCTCATATAGCTATCACTTTAGCCTCTGCTGCACTATACATTCACCCAACAAAAAAACTGCCTCCACAGCAGTTTTCTTGCACAAATAAGGCTCTCAAACCTTGTTGGTTTGCTCGCAAAGAGCTTTTATTTTTTCTCGCAGTTCGTTTCTGAACTGATCGTATTATATATCAAGGTCGTCGAGTTCTGCAAGCTCTTGGCGAGACTTTTTTGCAAAATCCGATTCGCTCTCATCATCGTTATCCACCGTATCAGTGGTCAAGTTATCCACAGACTGGGATGCTGCGGTGTGTGGCTCATCATTGTTCACCACCTTAAGGTTGTAGCGAGCACTGTTCTTCGTGCCAAGCGCGCGCAGCAAGGTACGTAAACTCTGCGCCGTACTGCCCCGTCGGCCAATCACACGGCCGAGATCCTCCGGATTGACGGTGAGTGTCAGTAGCACACCCTTCTCGTCGATCACCCGATCGACCACCACGTCGTCTGGATGTTCCACCAGCGACTTTACGACATATTCGACAAACTGTTGATCAATTGTCGCCATAGCTTTCTTCTTTCCCTCCTTATGCTGTCATTCAGATTTATTGTGATTGTGCTTTCATTGTAGCATACCGGCTGGATTCTACCAACATACGACGCGCAGGCTATACACTAAGCCTTCTCTTCTCTTGCGTCACCTCTTCCCAGCACTATATTCAGATAGAGTAATATATTGATTGAGATGACCGATTTCTGGCTCTGGTGGGGGGTGGTAGTAAGGAATATCAGCCTTTGCAATATTATTGAGAAAAGCAGCGGTAGGTAGAGACCAAGCGAATCGATATTTTTGCGATTCAGATTATAACAATACTAATAATTACAAAACTGCTCCACGATACGCGGAGCAGTTGCTATGCTTATGTGAGAGAGTCGCTTTAAGCCTCTGCCTCTTCCTTCGGCTGATGCTTGCGAAGCTTCTCTGGGTTGCGGACTGCCTTGTGCTTGTCGCCAGCGGGCTGCTTGACCCACTTTGGTAGCGATACACCAGCAGCAGCCAGCAGCTTGACCACCCGTGGTGTCGGCTGGGCACCATTATCAAGATACTTCTGGGCAAGCTCGGTATTGATATGAGCCTCTTTGGTGTGTGGGTTGTAATTGCCAACATAGGCCACCACACGGCCGCTTGATGGGTGACGCTGAGCCTCTTGTACGGCGAGCCGGTACACTGGGTAGGCTTTGCGGCCAAGACGTTGCAAACGAATTGCGAGCATAAATAAAACTTCCTTTTCTTGACTTATATTTGCGTTAGTTCGTTCTGTACAAGTCTACACTGTTTGGCTAGCGATGTCAATTTGTTGCGTGTCAAAATCTCAAAACTTAGCTTAGCCCTTGGCTGGCTCTTCTACCTTCTCCGTCTGAGCCTCTTGCTGCTGGTAGGCTGCCAGGGCGGCGCGAGCGGCCTTTTGCTGGGCGGTCTGCTTGCTAGGGCCAGTGCCGCGGCCCATCAGCCGATCATTGACAAAGACACCAAGCGTAAAGGTTTTGTCGTGGTCAGGGCCATCCTCTGCCAAGACACGGTACACCGGCGTAGCACTGTCGATCCGTTGGCTCACCTCTTGTAAATGACTCTTGGGGTCGCGCCACGAGCCATCGGCCAGGATAGCATCAAGCTTGCTAATGGTATGCTTGGCAATAAACTCAGCTGCTGCCTCGTAGCCTCGCTCCAAATAGATTGAGCCAATCACAGCTTCATACGCATTAGCCAGAATCTGCCGGTGCGCTCGCTTGCTGCCATGCTTCTCACCTCGGCTCATCCGGATGAGTGAGCCATAGCCGAGCGCTTCACCTGAGTCGGCATTGCTCTCTGTATTGACCAGCGCTGCGCGCCAGCTCGTCAGGATGCCCTCTGGCTCGGCATAGTGTTGGTAGAGATAGTCGGTTACCGCAAGCTCCAGCACAGCATCGCCCAAGAATTCGAGGCGCTCGTTGTGCTCAGTAACGGATTTTTTGTGCTCATTGACATAGCTGCGGTGGGTGAGTGCGGTGACCAAGAGCTGAATATCGCGATATTCAAACCCGAGCACTTGCTGTGCCCACGCTTGGTACGGGCCAGTTGGCATGCCAGACATAGTAACTCCTTTCGTTTCTGTCGTTATAGACGCTCCTCTCGGATGCGTTTCTTGGCTTTGAGCATAAGCTTGGCAATATCTTCGTACTCGATGAGGTCAAGTGCCTTACTAAAGGGAAACCACTTAATACCATTCATCCATTCTTCTTTTTGAATCTCATTGCCGCTGGTGCGGACGCGAGCAAGGTAGATCTGTGTCGTCATCAGGACAAGCTTTTCCATTCGGCGGTAGCGAAAGTGAATTTTACCCAGCCAGCCCAGCATATCAAGGTCGTGCAACCCAGCTTCTTCGCCGATCTCACGGCGAGCTGTCTGCACTGCAGTCTCCCCTTTCTCAATATGCCCTTTAGGGATCGTCCAGCGATCCTTAGCATCCTGAATTAGGAGGATTTCGAGTTTGTTGTCGTTATTGTAGCGGAATACAATGCCGCCAGCCGTCGGTTCACGAACAATTTCCTGAATAGACGGCTTGCGACGGCCAAAATATTTTTTAAACCGATTGAAGTGTCGGTCAAAGTGTGACGGTGTTGGCATCGTCTGGTGTCTCCCCAGGCAAGTTGCGATAGGCGGTGCCGAGTACACCGTTGATAAACTTGCTTGAATTATCCGAACCAAACGCTTTAGCAAGCTCCACCGCTTCGTTAATCGCCACCTTGGGTGGAACAGTTGCGCGGCAGTGCAGCAACTCGTAGAGGCCAAGCCGCAAGATATTGCGGTCGACACGAGCAATCTGATCGAGCGGCCACTCTGGCGCAATTGGTTGTAAGTGAGCGTCAAGCGCGGCCCGCGTCTCAATCACCCCAGCAACGAGCGTATCGACAAAGGCTCGATCGCCAATGATCGACTCATAACGCTCAAGATTGCGCGCCAGAATCTCTTGTGGCACGGCCTGCGGATCGTTCGCCTGCTGGCGGAATTCATATTCGTACAATGTTTGGAGTGCAACTATACGCCCAAGATGACGGTTCGAAGCC
This sequence comes from Candidatus Saccharimonadota bacterium, assembly GCA_905373835.1. Classification (GTDB taxonomy): domain Bacteria; phylum Patescibacteriota; class Saccharimonadia; order Saccharimonadales; family Saccharimonadaceae; genus Saccharimonas. The sequence goes on along the minus strand of CAJPUN010000002.1, from coordinate 20,206 downwards.
ATTTGGTTGGTTCTTTCTTTTGTTAAAATTCTTTGCTATCGGCGATAAGCTAGCGAGCTGCTTTGGCAGCGCCAGTCTCGCGCTTGGTCGTCTTGACCTTGACTGGTGAGGTCTTATTAACCATGCGAGCAAGCTTGAGGCGTAGGTGGCTGCGGCGCAGGCCGGTTTTGCGTGGGCTACTCTGTTTTTTTGGTTGAGCCATAGTAAAAATCTCCTTCTCTTTAGGCTGACGTAAAACTTGTAGCTATTATACGCTAAAAGCGCAAAATTCTCTAGTGTTTGCGCCGTTTTGTATAGAAAAATATATTTATGGCCAATTGCCAAGCGAGCTATTACGCCTTGTTGCCCCATCCAGAGCACGCTCGCTACGACGTCTAGATCATAGCTTTAATATGACAGATATATGTTATATATTGTATGATATGGTACATACTATTAGTCTCAGTAAGGAGCACCATGGCAATAAAAATAGATGGAGATATTAATCAGTATATCAATCTGGTCGGAAGAAGCGACGAATCAGTTAAGACTGAAGTGCAACACGTCATCGACGAGTTGGATTGCACTCCTGTAATCCGAGAGGTCGACAAAGAGTTCACTGGCTACGACTCAAGTGAATCGTTCTGGTTACTGCACGATGCTGGGGTGGAATTTCGCTGGAACAACAATACGCTCGAAGCAGTCACTCTATATTCCCAAAAGGGACGGTCATCTGTCTCAGAATACAAGCCGTACGTCAATCCACTGTTTGCAGACTTCTCCAATACTGCAACGCGTGATGAGATTATTCGCCATCTTGGAACTCCTGATAACGAAGCAGATCAAAACGCAACATGGGTGCGGTCAGCTTGGGTTCGCTATAATCACGAGAGTGGCAACTGGATACACTTGCAGTTTGACGATGAACTCCGTCTAAAAATTGTTACTATTTGTGTACCCATTCATTAGATCAATCATCTTTTGCCCTTTGCCTATTCAAGCGATTACGTTGCCATTTTGTAGGCTTATCAACATTCACTAAACACGCTGAGACCGTGGTCGCACAACCCAAAACAGGGCGCTGACGCCCTGTTTTGTTACGACAAGATTAATTAGTAAAGGTGGCTATTTCTAGACAACGATACTGACAAGCTTGCGCTTGACGTAGATAACCTTCTTGGGTGGCCCAGTGAGGTATTTTGCGACGCGGTCGTCTGCCAGGGCTTGGGCAGTGATGTCGGCTTCGCTAGCGTCTGGCGCGGTGGTGAGCTTGGCGCGGACTTTGCCATTGACTTGCACAACGATGGTTATCGTATCGCGGACAATCTTTGCTTCATCCCACTCTGGCCAGGCGACAAAATCGAGCTGGTCACCATAGCCAAGCTGCTGCCATAGCTCGGCGGCCATGTGCGGCGCAAAGGGCTGCACCAGCTGGATTAGCGTCTTGAGCGCTGGCTGCCACTGCTCAGTAAAGCCAGATGTCTTGAGCTTGTAGAGGTCGTTGACACACTCCATGAGCCCAGCAATGGCTGTGTTGAAGCTCAGGCGGTAGATATCACTTGTGACCTTTTTCGTTGTGGCATGGATAATCGACTCAAGCTGTGCGACGTCGACCTGCCCAGGCGCCCCGCCCTGCTGCTGCCAATCATCAAACTCTTGTACCAATGTCCAGAGGCGATTCAAGAAGCGATAGACGCCAGCAATTCCTCGGCTGCTCCAACTTGAGTTTTCGTCGATCGGCCCGAGGAAGAGCTCAAAGGTGCGCAGCGCATCCGCCCCATACCCCGCATCGATCACCTCCAGCGGATCGACGACATTGCCAAGGCTCTTGCTCATCTTGCGGCCATCCTCAGCTTGAATGAGGCCATGGTAGACGAGCTTCCGCACTGGTTCGGCAAAGCTTGTGAGGCCAAGATCACGGAAGACGTGCGTCCAGAAACGCACATAAAGTAAGTGAGCCGTCGCATGGTCACCACCAACATACATATCAAGCGGTGCCCAGTGGTTAGCCAGCGCTGGGCCCCAGGCCTGTATAGCATTGTGTGGATCAGTGTAGCGCAGAAGATACCAGCTACTGCAAGCATAGCCATCCATCGTGTCGGTTTCGCGCTGAGCTGGGCCGCCACAGGTCGGGCAGGTTGTCGCCACCCATTCTTCTTGGGCAGCAAGGACGGATTTGCCATCACCACGCGGCTGGAAGTCTTGCACTACTGGCAAGACAACAGGTAGATCTGCCGCTGGCACTGGCACAGCACCATGCTCGGGGCAGTGGATAATCGGGATGGGTGCACCCCAGTAGCGTTGACGACTAATCAGCCAGTCACGCATCTTGTAGGTTACCTTGGCGTGGCCACGGCCTTCCTGTTCGAGCCAGGCCACGATCTGTTCACGAGCATCCTCGCTGCGCATACCATCAAATGCGCCAGAATTAACAAGCACGCCTTCGCCATGATAGCACTGGTCGGTGTCTGGATCATCGTCGGGCCGCTCAATGACGGTGACGATGGGCAACTCGTATTTCTCGGCAAAGGCGGCATCGCGCTCATCATGAGCCGGGACAGCCATCACTGCACCAGTGCCATAGCCACCAAGGACATAATCGGCCACCCAGATGGGTATTCGGTCGCCCGTCGCTGGATTTATGGCATAACTTCCAGTAAAGACTCCTGTCTTATCCTTCGTATCATTAGTGCGCTCAATCTCCGATTTTTTGACTGCCTCGGCAATATAGGCCAAGACTGTCTCTTGGGCATCACCGCGCGCGAGATGCTGCGCGAGAGGATGTTCGGGCGCCAGCACCAAGAAGGTCGCACCAAAGAGCGTATCGGGGCGCGTCGAAAAGACGGTGATATCGGCGGCGTCACTCTCCGTAGCTGCCACGGGCTTATCAAGGGAGAAGCGGATCTCTGCTCCCTCGCTGCGGCCAATCCAGTTGGTCTGAGCTTGCTTAATCTTATCTGGCCAGTCAAGTGCGGGGATGTCGGCTAGGAGCTGGTCAGCATACTCAGTAATCTTGAAGAACCATTGCTTCATTGGCTTCTTCACCACCACTTCTTCACAGCGCCAGCACCGACCATTAATCACCTGCTCATTTGCCAGCACGGTCTTGTCTTTCGGGCACCACCACTGGAGTGAGTCCTTTTGGTATGCCAGGCCCCGCTCAAAGAGCTGCGTAAAGATCCACTGCGTCCAGCGATAATACTTTGGGTCGCTCGTGTTGATCTCACGGCTCCAATCGATACTCGCGCCAACCCGGCGAAGCTGAGTAGTAAAGTTAGCAATATTGGTCGCGGTCGTCTCTTGTGGCGTTTTGCCTGTCTTGATGGCGTAATTCTCTGCAGGGAGGCCAAAGCTATCCCAGCCCATCGGGTAGAGCACTTCATGACCAAGACTACGACGGAAGCGCGCCACTGCATCCACAATAGAATGCTCCATAAAGTGCCCTGCGTGCATCCCTGCTCCACTTGGGTACGGGAACATGCCGGTCACATAATACTTTGGTTTGGGAGAGGCGTCATCCGCCCGGTAGCGCTGGTCGTCTGCCCAGTGCTGTTGCCATTTTGGCTCGATTTCTGCAGGATTGTATCGTTTCATGTCTTTCATATTCTACCATAGTGGGCGAGGGCAAAGACAACCCCGCTTCTTTTTTCGAAAGCGGGGTTGGATTCATGTGCGGCGTTCTGCTTACGCTTCGCCAGTAGCTGTTGATGACGTATCGCTGTCGTTATCTTTGCTGCTACCACTGCCCTGCATGAGCTCACTATACGGGATGCTGTCGCTTGGCTTGCGCAAGTCAACCTTTGTATCGTTGACGTTGATCGTCACTGGCTGCTGAGACGACTGGCTAGTTGGCTTCATGACGATGCGCTTCACATCGTGCGAGAACGGCGACACCCAGAGCTCAAGATCCGTCTGGCTCAAGTCTGGCCCTGAGATAGCAGAGCGTCGCTCGGTCTTGATAGTTCGGCCATTTTGGCGTGTTGTCACACGAGTTGATGTCGCATCACTGCAGCGGCGAAGCAGCTCCCCAACACGGGTGTTGCCAAGGTCGCGGCTCAGCGAACGAGCTTCGTGGCTCGACGGGCTCGCTACCGTCACCTTGTAGCCCACTGCACCGTTATCGAGCGCTGGCTTATTGAGTTTCTCTACTGTAAAGACATCGCCATGCTTGCGAAGTACTGCAGCAATCTCATTGCGAGCCTTAGTGTCGTACATAGCATTAATTGCGTCCGTACATTGCTGAGTCGTCGTACGATTTGGGCTCATTTTGCGCATATCATCTTGCGTCATCTTGACCCATTTGCCATCAATTTTTTCGATGATAGGCAGTGCTTGCTTGGTATACTGCTCGCGCATCTTACTCCGCGCAGTATCTTTCTCCTCATCGGTCATGCTCGAGTTGCTATAACGCTTCATCGACTGGTCGACCATGGTATCAATATATTTTTCATATATTTTCTTGATGCCATTGACGCGGAAGTAGGTTGCTTCACGATCCGCATAGATCTCGGCCTTGACAGTAATCTGGCCAACCTGCGGGAGGTCCATCGTTACCTCACCATTACCACCAGCAACTTGGTTAGCATATTGCAGATTCACTCTGTAGGTGGTCTTCGATGGGCCTGAAGTGCTAGTACTGCTTGGTGTAACATCACCGCCCATACTATACGACGCTTGCCGTGCGCTCACTAGATTCGCCACGCCATCTGTGACTACCTTGTGTGGGTTCTGATACCAGAAGAAGTACAATAGCACACCAGCAATAAGTGCCAGCAGAGCTACACCACCACCGACGAGGCCAAGAATAAGTCCAAGATGGGATTTCTTGGCTGGCTGAGTACGCAAAGCTCCTGGAGTCATGTGTGGTTGATATTGAGGCTGGGGCTGGGCTGGCTGCATGGCCGGAGTAGCTGGCTGCTCTGGCATCGGCTGAGTAGCCGGCTCGGCTACTGGAGCTGGCTCTGCAGCTGGGGTTGCTGGCTCATTAGCCTTGGCCGGGGTTTGTTCTGGCTCATTTTTTGGCGACGTCTTGCGCGTTGTGCTGCGCTTGGTTGCCTTTGGTTTTTTCTCTGTTGGCATAGATAGTTCTCCGCTTAATGGACTAATCTCATAACTAAGAATATACCATAAATCGCGTATCAGCGCTACTGGCTTGGCCCATCAAAGAAGTTCTCGTATTCCGAAAAATACGGCGCTTTGATGGCTTGCCAAGCAAGTGATTGACGCACCAGCTCGGTATCTTCGCTCAGGACACAGAGGATCTTAACCGCCTCTTCAAGGAATATCCCACCTTGCGAGCCCTTAGCAAGAATCACTGCACCAGGTCGTGCTACCGAACGGACAAACTGCCCTGCCTCGATCGCATTACGGCATACCTTCACCTGGCAGCCACGCCGACGGGCAGCGGGCGCAAGGTACTTCTCTGTCTCGCCGCCAACCGTCACCACCCAATCAAGCAAATGTGAGTCGCAGGCCATGCCCAGCTTCTCGTGCTCGGCCTGGCTCGAGGCACCGAGCTCATTCATGTCACCAAGGATAGCGATCCGCTGCGGTGCCTGCGCAAAGCTATAGAGCGTCTGCAAGGCAGCCAGCGCAGCGGCCGGGCTGGAGTTGTATGTATCGTCGATAATTGTTGTATCACCAAGACCCAGCAGTGGGTTCATCCGCCCAGGGACAGGCTTGATGAGCGCAAGACCCTTCACCACTTCATCTGGTGTGCAGCCATAGAGCAGGGCCGCCGCGACGGCACCAACGATCGGTCGCAGGCTATGCTCACCCACCACATTAATCGCCGCCGCAAATGGCTGAGCAATGTTTGGTGGAGCAATAATCCCCCCCCGATAGCCTACCTCAGCATCAAAGTTCTGCTGTTCGAAGCGATACTCAGCAAGGCCAGTCGTGCCATACGTACTAAAGTGTGGAGTAGCGATCAGGTCGGCAAAGCGCCCCTCAATATCATCACGATTGATCAGTGCTCGGCGCGCATACTGCGTCACGGAGAGCTCCTCTTGCGCCACCGCCTCAATTGAGCCAAAGAACTCCATATGCTCTGGCGTTACTGCCGTCACCAAGGCGAGGTCGGGCCGGAGATAGCGGCCAAAATCGGCAATCTCCCCTGGCCGATCAGTGCCAAGCTCCTGGACAATCACATCGACGTCAGCTGGCTGAGCAACCCGTCGCCGAGCCGCTGCAAACACCTTGAGCCAGGCACCAATGCTGTGTACCTTACTGGGGTATGTTACGCCGAGAATACCACACGGCGCCGAGAGATTGGTATTGTGGTTATTATCTAGCATACGCACACGATAGCGCTGCGACAGCAAGGTAGCCACCGCTCGCTTGGTGCTCGTCTTGCCCACGCTCCCCACCACGACGATCAACTTAACCTCTGGATGGGCTTGAAAATACCGGCTCACATACATCTCGAGCCGCTTTTGGATAAACTTTTTGAACATATCCTTATTTTATCAGAAACAGGCGGGAATGCTACTGGTTGATTCTCCCGCTCGTTTGTGCTTGAATAGAGGGAGTCGTGGGGATATAGCTCAGCTGATAGAGCGCAGCATTCGCATTGCTGAGGTCGAGGGTTTGAATCCCTCTATCTCCACCAGGTGTTATTATAGCGACGAGCAATATTCCCGTCGCTATTTTTTGTAATGACGATATAGCTGAGAGCTGGTAATATCTAGTGTCTCCACCACCGCCACTCCGGAGCCAAGTTGTCTTGTTGAAAACTATCGAATTCAAGATCCCGTAATTTTGGCAAGAGTGGGCGGAGGCGTTCTTCGAATTCAGACATTCTGTCGTTATATGTTGAGATTTTACTGATGAAGTCTTTGTCGCGGATAGCACCACGTTCTATGGATCTTGCGAGGAATACGAGAATACTCTGCCCTTCGTCGAAGTTTGTCGCATAGTTACTATGGTGCTCCCATTCATAATCCTTGCTAAACCAGTCAGCCGAATGTTTCGAGACGTTGTCGGTTAGTGTGACTAACCAGTTGTCAAGTGTATAGTCCAAGTATTCGCAGATCTCGTCTCGAGCAAATTGCGACTCAATCCTAGACTCGAGTGCCGTCGTGACATTTTCTATAGCATCACGAAGTGATTCGTAGTCAAATATTTCTGATCCTCTGGGGGCGCGATTGGGGTCCACTTGCTCAAACGTTTCAGTCATCATCTCTGCATGAATAAGTGCCTCAAAATAATGAGGGGCTGCTAACCGATACCCTACTCTCTGCTCTTCGGCGGCTATTGCCGAATAGACAAAAGCATCGTTTAATTCAACGACACATCGATGATATGCGTCGTTTGTCGCTACCGTGAGCGACTGATCCACTAAGTGATTCCACCATTGAGAATCTGGTGTTACATTTGGATCATTTTTCCATAGATCTGATAGTTTTGACATGATAGCTCCCTACTTCGTTATTATTAATAAAAAAATAAGCGAGATGTATCCTCGCTTACCTCAGGCCTTAACTAATGCTGATTATGGCTCAACACCAGAAGGGAATAATCTCAAAATGGTGGATCTTGCAGGATTCGAACCTGCGACCTCACGAATGTGAATCGTGCGCTCTAGCCAACTGAGCTAAAGATCCATGGTGGAGCATACCAGATTCGAACTGGTCACCTCTTCGCTGCCAGCGAAGCGCTCTAGCCAAATGAGCTAATGCCCCGTCTGCTATAGACTATAGCAAAAAATCACCTCTTTGACTAGAGGTGATTTGCCGGTAGCTGCTACGCGCCCACCCTGGGGCACAATGTTTGTTTTGGCACGATGTTTGTGTTTGGACGCAACGGTACCCCTTTTTGCGTACCAGCTTGTCTTTATTATGCACCACCGCTTTGCAAAACACAAGCAGTTCGCCGATTAATTATCGCACTTTTATGGTTCAAGCACTCTATGACTCTTACGCTTCATCTGGAGAAATGTCCAGTTAATGCAAGCGTCAAAGCATCCAAGCAAAGTGCTCGTACAAGTATCTTAATACAAGATCTCCCCCCTATTGTTATTTACAAAAGCAAAACACCACCTATCTTGGTGGTGTTCATGTGTCGCAAGGCATCATATCTGGTGCGGACGAGAAGACTTGAACTTCCACGAGCGTAATGCTCACCAGCCCCTCAAGCTGACGCGTCTACCAATTCCGCCACGTCCGCATATCTCGCGACACTGTTGATTATACCGCACATTAGGGGGTTTTGTAAACATCTCGGGTGGTAACTGTCCAACGGAGGACGTCTGCATAGCGATCTGCGCCCGAGACGAGCGTATCGCTCTGCTGGATGGCCTGTACACCGGGGCCTGTAGCATACACGCTAGCCGACCGATAGAGACCAATCGCCGGCACATCGCTATACCACTGTTCGGCAAACGCTTTATACTTGGCAGCACGCAACTTGGGTTCGAGACGCGTCCGGGCACTGGCCAGCGCGGCATCTGCGGTGCGACTCGTGTAATTGACGAAGTTATAGCCCTGGTAGCCAGTCTGAGATGAGTGCCAATAGGCATAGACATCGGGGTCGGCACCAATTGCCAGCTCATAGAGCAAAACATCGTAGCTTCGTCCCTGTAATGTCCCTTGGACAAAGGTGGATGACGTTGCCGAGCGGTCGATCACTTGCTGCGTCACCGCGACGCCAAGCTGCTGCCACTGCTCCATTACCTTGGCGAGGACCGCTTCGTACTCTGCGCCCTTCGTAGTGGTGATCATAATCTCCAGCTTTTGGCCATCTTTGCTGCGGACTTTGCTGCCATCAGCGAGCTTCCAACCGGCTTCATCCAGCATTGCAGCAGCCTTTGTTTTGTCATGCTTATCTGCAGATGGTGTATTGATACCTCCAAGCTGACTGGGGATAAATGGCCCATCGAGGCGCTGCACACCGTCACCCAGCGAGGTGCGAATCGCAGCGGTGTTGGTGCCCAATTGGAGGGCTTTACGCACCGCGCGATCTTTGAGGATGGGGTTGGTATTGTTCATGAGCAAATACACCCCGCGGTCGGTCGGTACAGTAGTCGTCGTGTATTGGTTGCGCGGAATATCTTTGCGCATCACAACGGAGAGGTCGGTTGCGCCACTCAGTTCACCAGCTTGCAAAGCCGAGACGATATCTTGCTGCGTGCTATACGCCTGGAGTTCGAAGCGATCAAGCTTGGGTCGGCCACCATAATAGCCATCAAAGGCAACGACATGCACGGTCTTTGGCCGGCGAGCATTGTTGGTCGATTGCAAAATCTGGAACTTAAATGGCCCACTACCAACTGGCGAATGATTAAATGGTGCCTGGCGCATTGAGCTTGGCGTTGCTGAGCCTAGCATATGCTCGGGCAAAATCGGGAAAGTCAATGCATGGGGGAAGGCAGCATACGTGGCAGGCAGCACGAACTGCACAGTGGTATCGTTGACCGCCTTGGCCTGGACGTCGACCCAATTGACGCGCAACGGCGAGCGCACCGCCGGGTTCTTGATAAGGTTGATCGTGAAGACAACATCCTTGGCGGTGAGCTTGTGCCCATCGTGCCAGCGGACGTCATCACGCAATTGGGCGGTGTAGGTTTTGCTCGCTTCGTTATAGGCAAGACTCGTTGCAACATCTGTGTGGAGCGAACCCTTGGCGTCGTAACGATAGAGCGAGGAAAACATAAGCTGACTAGCCGAGAGCTCGACACTAGTGGTTGCAAAGAGTGGATTAAGCGTCTCAATCGGGCCGAGCGCCCCCTCAATATACGTCCCGCCAGTCCCACCAGTTGCCGTCGTCGCGTCGCGACGGATAAAGATCTGAGCAATAATACCAAGCAGAATCACTGCAATGAGGACAAGCCACAGCACAACCCGCCGCCGGGCTCGACGCAAACTCTCGAAGCGGCTCCCTAAGAACTTGCCAACGTGGCGCGTCGCGCTATCTTCGAGCTGCTTGAGGTCGCGGCGTGGCTTCTTGCGGCGAGATGGCACCGATTTCGCTGCTTTAGCTGCCCGCAGCGATTCATCCTCCTGAGGCACAACTGCCGACGAGGTCTCACGGCGCTGGAGGTGCTTCTCCTGCCGATTCGCCATGCTCTACCCCGCAGACGGCAACAAGAGTGCCGCCAAAATAGACCCAACAAAGGTAACAGCCAAAAAGATCGTTGCCTCAAAGAGGTTCTTGTCTAGGCCGCGCCGCGTGGTATAGAGCTCACCCGAGGCACCAAAGCCTGCACCAAGTGTCGCCCCGCGCTGCTGGAGCAAAATAGCTAGGATCATCAAGATGGCCGAGCCAATCATTATTGTTTGTAGAATACTATCAAGATTCATGTTGTTCCTCCTGCGTGCGCCCATAATTTAGCTCGAGCGCGCTGCTTACTATATAGTTTACCAGACTCATGATCAGGCCTGTCAAGATGGAGTGAAGAAACGTCATCTTGAGACCTGGTGCCAGTATCAGTGAAATATAGACCATAAAGCCGTTGACAACGACGGTGAAGAGACCGAGCGTGACGAGAATAGCGGGAAGCGATAGGATAATGGCAATCGGCTTAAAGACTGCATTGACGACTGAGAAGATAAGCCCAGCCAGCAAAAACACCGCAATGCTCATATCGGGTTGGACACCGATATAGCCTGTACCAAAGATACGTACGGCAATCCACAGCCCAAGTGAATTTAGCACCCAGCGGATAATAAAGGCAAAAAATTGTCGTTTCATTTGCTCTAGTATAGCGGTTTTTTACCATTTTGTCGATAAGCTGGCGCTGAGATTATCGTGGCCGCTCGGCGTAATGAGAATGTCATCTTCAATCCGGACACCAATGCCCTCTTCTGGGATGTAAATCCCTGGTTCGACGGTAAGCACCATACCAGCGCGCAGCACCCGCGGCGCACCCAGGCTGTCGTGTGTATCGACGCCAAGCCCATGGCTGGTGGCATGTGGATAGTAACGCCGGAAGGTGGCTTGGTCGTGGCGATCGCGTAGGAGACCAAGCTGCTGCAAGGCATCGCGCATAATGTCGTCGCTCTGCTGGATGTAATCAGCCACGGGGAGATTTGGCTCGAGCAGCTCTATGATGTGTTGCTGCGCCTGCACCACTGCAGCGTGGATATCCTGCTGGCGCTGCGTCGGCTCAATGCCATAGGTGCGAGTGATATCCGCGCAATATCCATTGACCCGTGCTCCGACATCAATCAGCACCATATTCTTAGCATTCAGCGGCCCTGCATTATGGCTGTAGTGCAAAGTACAGGCGTTAGCGCCACCAGCAACAATTGGACTATACGCATGGCGGGCATTGCGGTGCCGAAATAGGTAATCAAACTCTGCCTCGCACTCATACTCATGCTGGCAGTGTGGCAAGCGCTCTTTGGCTACATCAAATGCCTCGATCGTTAGCGCAATTGCCCGGCGCAGCGCAGCAATCTCCTCCGGCTGCTTGATAGCCCGCAATTCACGCAGCTGACGGAGACACGACTGGACTGAAGGAAAGATCCGCTGCAGTACTTTGCTCAGGTCGCGCGAGGCGGGGTTGAGCATAAAACCATAGTCGGTGCGGTCGTTTACTTCGTATACAACCGTATGGCGCTTGGCAAGCTGGCGCAGCTCTGCCTCAAAATCGTGGGCGTCAATCACTGCATCGGCACCACTGATCCGCTTGGCTTCCTCACTGCTGAGTTCACCAACGAAGGTCTGCTGCACCGCATCGAGATGAGGCCGCACGAGTGTTGTCCGGCCACGCAGTCCATCGATAATCAGCTTCCAGCCTGGCCGCTCAATCCCACTAAGCCACCAAAAGTTCGACTCCTGCTGAAATGGCGCTGGCTCATCGCCACTGCCCTGCACTTCGTCATACGCCGTCAATACTGCCAGCCCACCCGCAAGCGCATCAATGCAACGCGCTCGATTCTGACGAAAGTCGATCATGACCGCTTGATACCTCGCAGTACCTCTGTCAATTCTGCTGGGAAGAGGATCATCGTCTTCTGGCTTGGCTCGGCACTAATGCGCTCAAGTGTGGTGAGCGTACGCAGGTTGATTGCCCCTGGCGTATTAGCAAGAATCTGAGCAGCCTCTGCAAGGGTCTCTGCAGCGGCTTTTTCACCATCGGCATTGATGATGTTGGCCCGGCGCTCACGCTCGGCTTCGGCTTGCTTAGCCATAGCGCGCTTCATATCGCCTGGCAGCTCGATGTTCTGAATCTTCACGTTCTCAACGTCAATCCCCCACTTGTCAGTTTCAGCATCGACAATCTCTTTGATCTGCTGGCTGAGCTCTTCTCGCTTGGCAAGCAGGTCGTCCATGTCAATGTTACCCGTCACATCACGCAGCGCTGCCTGAGCAAACTGGCTGGTAGCGTAAATATAGTTCGTCGTCTCGAGGACGGCCTTTGGTGCATTAATGACACGAAAGTACACCACAGCGTCCACACCAACTGTCACGTTGTCTTTGGTAATGACCTCTTGCTTTGGCACATCGATCGGCGTCGAGCGGACATCGACCATCATAATCGTCTGAAAGATTGGCACTACCACACGTAGGCCTGGCGCGCGCTGACCCGAGAAGCGCCCAAGCGTTAGCACCACACCACGCTGGTATTGATTCACCACCCGAATCCCGCTCAGCATGAAGACAATCGTCGCCACGATGATGCCGATAATGATATATTCCATATTCCTCCTTTGGACTAGCTTATTGCTTTTATCATACCACATTGTGGCAAAATAGCGAGATGGGGTCGTCTTGCTATCTCGCAATAGGTAGCTGGGTATCAGATCAGATATAGTTCGATTACCGAAACCGACAGCCCTTCGACGTGCCAGTCTATTTCCGGTATACTAGATGTAATTATGCCTGAGCCAGATTCGTCATCGTCATCGCGCCAACCGCTGGCCGAGCGACTACGTCCACAGTCGCTCGATGCCGTGATAGGCCAGACACACTTGCTGGGCGATGCCGAGATTTTGCGCCAAATTGTCACGAAGAAGCAGCCCGTGAGCCTCATCTTTTGGGGGCCACCAGGTACAGGTAAGACAACGCTGGCGCGGATTATTGCTCGCGAGGTGGAGGCTGAGTTTATCGAGCTCAGTGCCGTTACCAGTGGCAAGAAGGACGTCGAGCGGGTTATCCAGCACGCCCGGCAAAATTGGAATCTTGGCCTGCGTACTATACTCTTTGTCGATGAAATACATCGCTTTAATAAGGCGCAGCAAGACGCTTTTTTGCCTCATGTTGAGTCGGGGCTGATTACGTTGATCGGTGCGACGACTGAGAATCCAAGCTTCGAGGTTATTACACCACTATTGAGCCGGATGCGCGTGCTCGTCTTACAACCACTAAGCAAAGACGAAATTCGCACTATCCTCCAGCGAGCCATCGTTACTTTGGGTAAGACAGAGCACGTCACGCCAGAGGCGCTCGATTATCTCGCCGAGCTATCAGGCGGCGATGCCCGAGTGGCGCTCGGTAACCTTGAGCTTGCCCTGAGTCTCGCTGAGACAGTGACGCCCGATACCGTTACAGCTGCTGCCCAAAAGAAGCTCCCTGGCTACGACAAGCAAGGCGAGATGCACTATGATGTGATCTCGGCCTTCATCAAGTCGATGCGGGGTAGCGATGTCCGTGCCACCCTCTATTATCTGAGCCGAATGATCGACGCTGGCGAAGACCCAAAGTTCATTGCCAGGCGCATGGTGGTATTCGCCAGTGAGGACATCGGGCTGGCAGGTAATGGTGCGTTATCTCTAGCGGTCGCGACCTTTCAAGCGGTGGAACGGGTTGGCTTGCCTGAGGCCCGCTACAATCTCTACCACTGTGCTACAGCGCTTGCTCGCTCAGCTAAATCGCGCGAGATTACCGACCTTATGCACGAGGCAGAGGCTCTTGCTCGCCGCTATGCCGATACGCCAGTGCCACTCCACCTGCGCAACGCCCCCACTAAACTCATGAAGGATCTCGGCTATGGCAAAGGCTATCAGTGGCAAGCAAACTTCCAACATGAGAAGGGGTTTTTGCCAGATGAGGTAGCCCAGCAGGTATCAAAGAATAATGTATAGCAGGCTGAAAAATATTTGTGACTCGTTTTACCAAGCGAAAAGCCTAGGCAACTTAGCTATTTGTCGTATCTTGGAATGATACAGGCGTCAAGCAGTGACAAAAAATCGTAGCGTCTTACCTCTCCAGGCTACTGCTGCGCTACACCAAGCTGCTCATCCTTGAGTGCTGCGTACACCCCATTCGTCCAGCCAAAGCCATCTTGCAGGGGATACTCCCCGCCACCGCCCGCACTGGCGGTAACAACATCATACTTCTCGACCATTTTGCGCTTCTGGGCAAAGACAGCTTCATTGGTGGCAAGCCAGCGATCGCGAATGGTTGCCGCCAGTGTATCATAGCCGTAATTGCGCAGCCCCACAATAGCAAACCACTGTAGTGGTGCCCAGCCATTGGGAGCATCCCACTGCTGACCATTAGTGATGAGGGTTGAAAGGAGTCCACCTGGCTGCAAAAAGTCTTTCTCGAGCCGTTGCGCTACCGCTGCAGCTTGCTCATCGGTTGCAATTCCCACATATAATGGCGTCACCGCGGCAAGCGTGAGTCGCCCCGTGGTCTGACCAGTGGTGATAGCATAATCCTCAAAGAATTGCGTGGTAGGTTGCCAGCAGTAGCGGCGAATTGCTCGAGCTCGGCGTTCGGCCGCTGCCTCGAAACGCCGCGCTAGGCGACGCTGCTTGATGAGTCGGTAAGCCTCGGCGATCGTCATTTCGAGCTGGTAGAGGAAGCAATTGAGGTCGACCGGCACATACTTTGTCGTCTCGATGGTCTGAATCTGACAGGGGTCGGCAAACCACCGGCTGCTAAAGTCCCACCCGCTCTCGGCTGCCGCCCGCAGATCAAGAAATGTCCGCGTCGTATGCGCCGAGGCTGCGTGATGCGCCGTATGGACATCTTCGCGATGCGACTCAGGGCGCGGTGTAGTGCGGTTATCATAGTAACGATTGAGCGGCGTGCCATCGGGCATGACAGCGACGCGGAGATACGCTGGGTACTCAACGGCCTTGGCTTTCGCAATCTGGCGACGACCTTTCATCCAAAAGCGATACTCAGCAAGAAGGCTTGGCAAAAACTCTGCATAGACCCGCTTGCCTCGGTGACGTGCCAGCAGCTGTACCATCGCTGCAAACATGGGTGGCTGCGACCGACTCAAGAAGTATGTCCGATTGGCCGTGGGGATCATCCCAAATTTACGTAGCATATAGGTGTAGTTTCGTATCATGTGCTCGATAGAGCGCCAGCGCCCATCCGCTGCTAGGCCAAGCATAATGAAATACGTATCCCAATAAAACAACTCATCAAAGCGTCCACCTGGCGTCATATATGGATACGGCAGCGCAAGGAGGGAGCCCCGATTCTTGCGATTGCGCCGCTCGAGCTGCCGCCAGAGCTGACTCACATGTTGGCGCGCAGTAGTGGTGTCGGTCGGTTGATAGCTCGAAGCGGGGTATACTGTGGTAGAAAAATGCTGCCCAACGAAGGTCGCGAGGTCGAAACCGGGCTGGCGACGCTGCCGACGATACCGCGCCATAATCGTCCGGGCTGGCTTGGTAGGTGTCATATCGACAAACGCCTTGCCGTCACCATAAATTTGCTGTGTCTGCACCTCATCAAAGAGCTCGCTGAGCGTCTTGTCAGGTGAGTTTGGTGTGGGGCGCACTAGCTCAACCGTCTGCACGGCAGCGGCTTTGGCGCTCTCTTTGGTGTCTTTAGTAAGAGCAATGATTTTCGCAGCAAAAGCGCGGCGGACGTTGTGCATGATAGGCGGGTTCTCCCTATGATGTTATGGTTGCTGTTTGGCGGCGCGTTTGCGCTCGTTGGCGTCGAGGTATTTCTTGCGGAGGCGAAGGGCGTGCGGCGTAACCTCAAGGAGCTCGTCATCTTCGATAAAGTCAATCGATTGCTCAAGGCTCAGCTGGGTATGAGGCGTCAGTTGGACGGTGCCGTCGCTTGATTTGCTGCGCATATTGGTAAGGTGCTTGGCCTTACAGACATTGATCTCGAGGTCGTCTGGGCGGTTATTAAGACCGACGATCATCCCGGCGTACACCTCTGTCCCCGCTCCGACGAAGAGCTCACCGCGCGCTTCGGCCGCTTGCAAGGCATATGGTGTGGTCGTGCCTGGCTCAAAGGCGATCAAAACACCGTTACGCGTCCGCGGCAATACACCACTAACTGGTTGGTAGCCATGCGGCAGGCTATACATAATCACTGTTCCCTTTGTATCTGTCAGGAGGCGGTTACGCAGGCCAATCAACGCTCGGGTCGTAATGGTATACGTCATCCGCGCTGCGCCGCTAGTGGTTTGCTCTTGTTTGCGGAGCTCCGCTTTGCGCTTGCCAAGCTCTTGGCTGACAACACCAACAAACTCAGGGCCAACCTCAACCAGCAGCTCTTCAACTGGCTCTTGCTCACTGCCATCCTTGGTGATCGTCACAACTTCTGGCCGCCCAACCTCAAATTCGTAGCCTTCGCGGCGCATCGTCTCGATCAATACACTGAGGTGGAGCTCACCTCGCCCCGACACTACAAAGCCAATACCAGACTCCTCAACCCGCAGTGCTACATTGGTCTCGAGCTCGCGCTGGAGGCGATCACCAATCTGCCGGCTGGTAGTAAATTCACCCTCGCGGCCTTTCATCGGGCTAGTATTCGGTCCAAGATACATGCTAATGGTGGGGGCCTCGACTGCCATGACAGGTAGTGCCTCTGGCTGGTCACGGCTCGCGAGCGTCTCGCCAATGTGCGCCTCGGCCGCGCCAACGATGTAGACAATGTCGCCCGCGCCTGCCTCGCTCACTTCTTCTTTAGCGAGGCCGCGGCTGATGAAGAGCTTATCGATCTTAGCATTGGTAGTCGTACCATCTGTCTTGATAAGCGTTAGCGCTTGGCCACGCTGAGCCACCCCGCGATGGATTCGGCCAATCGCATATTTGCCAAGGAAGGTATCATACTGGAGGGCCGTCACGAGCATTTGGAAAGGCCCGTCTGCCACCTGCGGCGCTGGGATGTGCGAGATAATCGCTTGGAAGATCGGTGCCAGGCTGGCTGGCTGGCTCGCATCACTTGGCAGTGCCGCCCAGGCTTTGCCTTCGCGCGCTACGGCGTAGTACACCGGGTATTTGAGCTGCGCCTCGTCGGTAGCAAGCTCGAGGAAGAGATCGGCCAGCTCGTCCTCCACCTCGGCAATGCGCCGCGCAGGCTTATCGATCTTGTTGATAATCACGACCGGCGTTAGACCAAGCTCAAGCGCTTTACTCAGGACAAACTTTGTCTGCGGCATCGGGCCTTCCTGCGCATCTACCACGAGGAGTACACCATCAGCCATGTTGAGCGTGCGCTCCACCTCGCCACTAAAATCGGCATGGCCAGGTGTGTCGATGATGTTGATCTTGTAGTCAACTGCTGGCTCAGCATCGGCAGGCTGGTAGTAGACTGTTGTTTGCTTGGCAGTGATGGTAATGCCACGTTCACGCTCCTGCTCGCCACTGTCCATAATGAGAGTCTGAGCCATTTCGGCTTGATTACTGCGGAATGTATTGCTCTGCTTCAGCAGGCCATCAAGCAGCGTTGTTTTGCCGTGGTCGACGTGGGCAATAATTGCAATATTACGAATATACTGTGGATCTGTCATGACATAAAATAACGGCCCGAATTATATCAGACCTTCCTTACTGCTTATAGTATCACACTAGCAGCTGGTTTGCCTAGGGTAATGTGCATAATCGCGGTGCATATCATAGAGCCTCACCGCATCGTATCTCATCACTGTGCGACCACTGTTATTGTCAGGCGATCGAGCAGGTCATCCACTGTCTCCGCTGTAGCAATTCGACGCCAGCCACGTGCCCCGACAACCATCCGTAGGTCGTCGATCATGCTGACGATGGAGGGCGCAGACTGTTCTCGATAATCAACCGTCTGCAAGCGCTCTAAGAGGCGCTGCCAGCCACCCTGGGCTCGAATCATCCGGATCATAAGCTCATACAAGTTGTAGACCTGAGCTGAATAATCCTCGCGGCCAGTTACGAGCAAATATTGCCGCTCGGTATAGTGCCCAGCCGTGCACTCTCTATCATACCCGTGGTTATAATACCCATACGTTCGCTGCAGTAGCGCAGCGGTATTGGCCTGGATCGCATGCGTAAGCTCAATGAAGACGGCCGCTCGCGGGTCGCCTGGCTCGAGATCGATCGATATATCAATCGTATACTCCATCACATCTGCTTCCCACTCCTCGCGCTGAGTAATGATGCCATTTGGTGCTGTCTCGCCCAAGCACTGCAATACGTCGATATCCTGAGCATCATACCATGGCTCGGTATCAAGCTGGTGCAATGCATCGTGGAGAGCGAGCCGGTCATGGTACGTGAGCGGATAGCCCTTCTCGGCAATGATTTGCCGGAGCGCACAGTCAATCATCGCATCATCATACTCCGCCACTGGCTGGCGCAGCTGCGCCACAAAGCGCTCGGCCTGCATGGTGTAGAGCGTCACATCGATCCCCATCACCCCAGCGTCAGAATAGACGATTCCATAGGCTTGGTAGTCAATCGCCTGAAATAACCCTGCCTCAAACAGTTGCCGATGCAGCGTTTGCATCACCAAATGCTCGTAGAGGTGTGCCACGAGATGATCGCCATACGGCTTGAAGATATGAAATGACTCCATATCTGTATTATACCCTACTACTCCACATTTTGTTTGATTATGCTATACTAGCTATATGATGCTACAAAATGATACACAATGTTCGTCAAGTGATCGCCCCGCAGTCCCCCCCCCACGGCCACTACGAGTGGCAGTTGTTGCCCCACCCTGGCTGGCCCTGCCCATCAAAGGCTATGGCGGCATCGAGCTCGTCGTCGAAGGTTTGGTGCGTGCACTGCAACAGCGCGATGATGTCGAGGTAGAGCTCTTTGCCAATGGCGCACGGCGGATGCGCAACGGCACACCAACCCACTCGTACTACAAGCGCGAACTCTTCGATACCATCGACGACCCCTACTACGACGCACCACTCCAAGCCCTCCAGACTCATCTCAATTTTGCTCTCCACGCCATCGAAGCCGATGGTAATTTTGATATTATTCACGACCACAACCCCTACATTGGGCCAGCCTTTTTCTCGCCAGTGAGCCGTATACCAGGATTGCCGCCAGTGTTACATACCTTCCATGGGCCACCATTTTCTACGCCGCAAACTATCGAGGCGGGGCAGATGGATAATCGCCCACAGCTCAAGTACATGAATCCCGGCCGCCTCTACATGACGTGTATCTCAGAGGCAATGGCGCGCAAAGCCCCGCGCGAGATCCGTCCCCATTTGCTACCAGCTGTGCACAACGCTATCGACTGCGACGCCTTTCCTTTCGTCTCGCACAAGCAAAATTACTACATCACCCTCGCCCGCTTTACCCAAGATAAAGGTCAAGCCACCGCCGTAGCCTACGCCGCCCAGTACAAGAAGCGCCTCCGTATGGCGGGCACAGTCGCAGGGATCGGCAGCAACCGCAAGCTGCTCCTTGAGCTCTCCAACCCACTAACCAATTACCGCCGCAACGAAGAATTCCGCTACTATAGCGACCACATCCTCCCGGCCGTCCTCAAGTATCGGCGCATCACCTATGCAGGTAACCTCAGTGGCAAGAAAAAACTCGACTTTGTAGCCAACGCCAAGGCGCTGCTCTTCCCTATCGAGTGGGATGAGCCCTTTGGCATGGCAGTTATCGAGGCACTGGCCTGCGGCACGCCCGTTGTGGCGATGAAGCGCGGTGCCATGCCCGAGATTATTACTCACGGCGTCAATGGCTTCCTTGCGAGCAACCAAGACGAGTTCTTTGCCTATGCCAACCGCGTGGACGAGATCGACCCAGCCGCGTGCCGAGCCAGCATTGAGCAAAAATTCTCTGCCACTATCATGGCGCAAAATTATGTGGAGCGGTATCAGGAGGTGATTGCTAAGACGAGGTGGTGAGCGGGCGCTAGCTGGATTACTGTGGCGGTATAGATAGAATAAAGCTAAACTATTTTTATTAACGGAAGCTTATACAACGCATCTGATATACGGAGATTGTAGTCTCTCGATACACAGCAGATGCCTGCACTTAGCACTACGCTGTAACGTAAGCCGCAGGCACCTCTCACGCCACATCACTTCTTCAAGCCCATATCTTTATAGCGGCAGTATATAGCCGCCAAT
>CAJPUN010000001.1 GCA_905373835.1 Candidatus Saccharimonadota bacterium | reverse complement strand
ACTTCATCCGATGGAGTGTGAAAACTCGTTGTAATAACGAGTTTTCAGCCCTGGCATCAAGAGGTCGATACTTGGGAAGTATCGACCCTTATAGTGTTCCTGAGGAGGGAGTGGGGAGGGTGAGACTACGGTTCGACGATTCCTCTACAAACCTCTTGCGATTTTTGGTAATTGCTGCTACTATTGATCTAGCCTATGCGCTCGTAGTGAAGATGGCCTATCACGTCTCCCTGTCACGGAGAAGATCGCCGGTTCGAATCCGGTCGAGCGCGCCAGTATTGGATACGATACACCCTCTTGCAACAGGTCAAGAGGATTTTTTATTTATATAATGCGAAAATGGTCGTCTTTCGTTTGTAGTCCATCACTATGTAAGCTAAGGCTATCTCTGATATGATCCAGGTGGATCACGCATACGGTCAATTCCCTCTCGGTGGGTTCATTGTCGATACAACCAACTCTCCACAAGCACTGCCATTGCCGTTTGCACACTATCCTACCTTTCTTACTAAAAACTCCTAGCGGCGCTCGTTCCCCTATGATGGGAGCACTCGCTAGGAGTTAGTGGCTTTATCAAAGCATAGATACGCAAGAAATCAACGCTTAGCGCGTAAACTTCTCGTGCAATGCATGATACTCATAGATTTCGTCGTCTGAGAACCAGTGATTGATCTCCTGCTCAGCTTCCTCGGGATTGCCCGAAGCGTGGATGAGGTTAGGCACACCCTTGTCTTCGTCGTTGGCATAGCCAAAGCTCATGTGCGAGTAGTCGCCGCGGATCGTCCCCATCTCGGCAGCCATTGGCTCGGTGGGGCCCACCAGCTTGCGCACCAGCTTGACAGCCTCTACTCCCTCAAACACCATGGCAATAACTGGCCCTTGCATCATAAAGTCCAACGTCACCCCAAAGGCGTGCTTGCCACGGCGCGACACCATTTTGCCGATCTCCTCATAGTGGCGGTAGTAATGATCGCGCGTTGGAGCGATCATCTTGACAGCCACAATCTTGAGGCCCACCCGTTCAAAACGGGTCAAAATCTCGCCGACAATCCCTCGCTGCACAGCGTCTGGCTTGAAGACGACCAAGGTCTTTTGCACATTATTATTGTTGGGCACCGCTGTTGTTTCGCTCATAAAGCTCCTTATTGTTAGGTTTGCTTGTATTATAGCGTATTGTGAGTGATCGCGAAAATGGAAGGTGCCAGAACTGTGTATTGCACCGTAGCTTACTGGACACGAAAATATCTAGAGGCCAGCAATACCATATGCGAGTATGCTCTATCGTCTAATCTGGCCGGAACATTTTCGGTCCAGTAGGCTACGGCGCTGGCTAAAAAACAATCATATAGTCAGATACGATACCCCTGCCGACACCTGATACTCTACCTCTCTGTCTATATATTGTGGTATACTATGGCAAATGGCACAGCACTATTATATGCAAGATTTGATCATTGACTTCATCGAATATATGGAGGTGGAGCGCGGCCGATCATCCAAAACAGCAGAGAACTACAAACACTACCTCGAGCGCTTCGTTGAGTTTGCTGGTGCTGAATTGACGGTCGATCAGATCACACCCGAGCTGGTGCGGCGCTACCGCCTCTGGCTCAATCGCTACCAAAGCGTCTATGGCGAGGAGCTCGGCATGCTCACCCAGAGCTACCACCTCATCGCGCTGCGTGGCTTCCTCAACTACCTCTCCAAGCGCGACATCGCCAGCCTCTCGCCGAGCAAGATCGAGCTCCCCAAGACACACAAGCGGCAAGTCACCTTTCTGCATTATGATGAAGTGGAGCGGATGATTGATGCCGTGCCAAGCGATGGCAAAGAAGCCAACTTGCGCGACAAAGCCATCATCGAGCTGCTCTTCTCCAGTGGCCTGCGCGTCTCGGAGCTGGTTAATCTCAATCGCGACCATATCAACCTCAAGCGCCGCGAGTTCATGGTGCGTGGTAAGGGCCAAAAAGACCGTCCGGTCTTCGTCAGCAGCCGTGCCGCCGAGCAGATCGAGACCTACCTCAGCGCCCGGCATGATTCGCTTGACCCGCTTTTCATCAGTTATAGCCGCAACCACGGTGCCACAAACACCAGTGGCGACTTCCGCCGCCTCACGACACGCAGCGTGCAGTCGATGATTGGCAAATATGCCCGCCTCGCTGGCATCACCAAGCACGTCAGCCCCCACACTATGCGCCACAGCTTCGCGACCGACCTACTGATGAATGGTGCCGACCTGCGCAGTGTCCAGAGCATGCTCGGCCACAGTAACATCAGCACCACGCAGGTCTACACCCACGTCACCGACCAACACCTGCGCGACATCTTCGAGCAGTTTCATAGCGGGAGAGAACAGGGGTAGAGTAGTATTATTGTGAGACTCTATATTTTATCGTCTCTCCCCTCTTCGTCGTAGCATCTTGTATGAAAATAAGACACGATAAGAGAACGCTGCGTTAGCTCACACTTCCCACACTTCATCGGAGGGAGTGTAGGGAGGGTAAGCGTGAAACGAACTCTCTACGGATTACACGATGTACCCAGTGGCCCTGCTTCATCGTTGGTGACATAGAAGTTTTTGCAGAGGCTGCCAGTGATGTCGACGCCTTGCTCCGGGAAGGTGAAGCTGCCATTGGTATTGAAGCCGACATTGACGCGGCTTTTGATGCGGCGAAAGATGGTGTCTGCCCGGCCGGTAGAGTCGATTTCGGGCTGGACGGTGTCGAATTTCGTCACGCTGCTTGCCCGTTTGAGAGAGATCTTGACTGCTGAGGCTTTGTACAGGCTGGTCACGCGCAAGAACGCCACACGCGAGCCAGCTGGTACAGACTCGCCACCAGCCATTTGGAGAACGGCCTGACAGGCATAGCCACCACCAGTGTAGCGCGCGTTGGAGCACGGCACAGCATTAACGGTCGTCTGAGCACCACTATCGCTATTGGCGCGCAGGCCAGGGCGTTGGATGGTGAGTGGGTTCGCATTGTCGGTGATGATGCTGGGGCGCAAGAAGTTGGTCGACACCTGGGCGCTATCGAGCTCGCTTAGGCTGACGCTTGTCTTAGTGGGCAAGACAGCCTGCGCCCGGATAAGAGCTGGCGCGTTGGGGCTCCACTGGTCTTTGCGTGGCAACGAGCGGAGGTCACCAGAGGTTGGTGTCTCAATGGAGGCAACTTCGTTGTCGCTGTTTTTCTTGCGCATCCACTCGATCTGCACACTATCAAAGGCATCTGCACCAACCAACGGGATAACAGTCGATTCCCCTTCTGCAAGGTCAAGCTTGACGTCCTCGGTCTTGGCCTCGATCTTGACGCAGGTGTAGGCTTGGTTAAGCGTGCTGCTGCCACTACTCGTCTTGATGGTGGTCTCACCACTAACAGACGACACCACACCAGCTGCTGCCACGGTGTTGCAACGCTGCTGCTCAATGGCGCGGCGAGCCCGCTCATTACCCTTGAGAGCCGCACGAATGACACGCTTGCCATCCTCTACTCCAGCGACCGCCGAGTCGTAGGCACTCTGCGAAAGGTCGTTGTTGCTGGCGCGCTGCTGCTCCTGTACCATCAGGCGGATAAAGCTCACCGTCACCACTGCAATCAACACAGTCGAGAACATCACCACAAAGAGCGACACCATACCGGCCTGCCGCTGCTTGTTGCTATGCTGTTGCATCCACCTCATCATTCTACCCCTGTATCAATGTCTCAAAAATATTAATGGCACAGAAGTTGTAATTAGCACTGTCATTCGTAGGCGGTTTGCAGGTCTGGTTGGCGGTGTTGATCGTATCTTGCTGGTTGGTGCCAATGACGAAGCGGAGGCGGTAGATGGTGTGCGTGCCCTCGGTCGATTCGATAACGGGATTGATTTGTAAATCGCGCAGCGCCAAATCCCCCTCGCGCGAGCCCAGCAGCTCCGTTGCTTTGCTAAGAAATACATCGGTCGAGTACGTGCCACGAGCCGTTGGGTTGCAATACTGCGCACCGGCATCAGCCACACGGGCGAGGACAATCATATCACCGCGCACATCACCCTGGCGTGTGTCGTTTTGGTAGCGGACGGCACTACCTTGCTGTAGCTTGGCGGCTGGGCTCCACACATACGACATCGTACCAAAGCACAGACGCCCCAGCCCACCACCTTTGTCTGGCGACACATAGCGGATCCCATCTGCCGAGGCCAGAGCATCGCGCCGGAAGGAGTCGGCCACATCGCGCCCTGCGAGGTTGATCGACTTGAGCGTCACCCCCTTCGTATACAGGCCAATGATCTGCAGCGTGGAAGTAGTAATGGCAATGAGCAACACCGAGAGAAAGCTCATCGCCAGTAGTAGCTCGATGAGCGTGAAGCCCAGCTCTCCGCGCCGTGCGGCCTGCCGTGCTAGGTGCTGCCGCGGCTTCTCTCCCTGTGTTCTGCCTCTGTTAGCGCGCCACATCATACAACCTCGTTACGGTACCAATCGTCATTGGCTTATCACTCGCCACGGTGGGCCAGCAGGCAGAGACATACACATCGTAGGCGAGGTTGGCGTTGGCACCCTCCGCCTTGACGATCTGGACGAAGAGCCCCTGCGCCCGCGGATCGTTGCCAAAGTCTACCTTGCTGTAGGTCGTGGGCTCGGGCTGGTAGCTGGCATTGGTCGGCTCGAAGAGACGGATGACCTGCTTGCCCGTGGCCGCATCGGCCCGCGGCGCAACAAAGAATGCGCCGCGCCCCCGCAATGTATCCGGCGAAAGGCGGCAGTTGCTCTCAGCGAGCTCGCTCAGCGTAATGGGCGTGGTCGTACCTACCTTGCCTTTGATGGTCTCCCACAGCTGCTGGTTGACCGCCTGCTGAGCAGTCCGAATCAGTAACACCTGCGAGTCGATCTGCTGCCGCACCTGTGTTACCTCCAGCGAGCGCTGTGCCAGCGCCATACCTTGGTTCATAATCATAAACGCCCCCACAATCACCATACTAAACAGCACGAAGGCAAACATCACCTCAATGATCGTATCACCCCGCTCGTGGCGACGCTCTAGCATTGTCCTATCCCTCCACCGATCAACTTCACACTGCTGGCCGAGCTGCCACCCCGGGCGATCACCGCTCCGCTAATACCAGTAAAGACCAAGCCATCGGGGTCGATACAGAGGTTGGTGTCGCCTTTTTGGGCGTCATTATCAGGCGAGAGAACGGTCATAGGGTTGTCTGTGTTGCCAATATAGGTCTTGATGGCACCACTGGAGGGCGAGCGCACGATCAAATACGAGTGGCGTGCACCCTGCCGCAACGCCGTCTCCCACGCTAGTTCGTAGGTAGTTGTCTGGCTGGCGGTGTCCGACAAAACAAGCCCCGAGCGAGTTAGCGCCTCATAATCCGTTGCTGCAGTCGAGCCATCGCGCGTGGCATAAATTGTCCGCGCGATGAGGCTTCGTCCATCACGGCCAGTAGTAATAAACCGCCCAATGATGGTGCACTCGCTCGTGCCAGGCACCTGTGGGGTAATGCTCTGGCTAATGCCGCTAGTGCTGCAGCCAAGGTTGCGGTCGTGATCGTTCTGGACATTCACCACCCGGTCGTACTCCCCCTGGAAGAAACTCACCAGCGAATGGGTGGCATCACGGTAGCGCTGAGCATTGACCGTCGCTCCCACACCTACCATAATCCCGGCTGCCATTGCCCCACTCACCGCCAAAAACAGCATCATCTCAATAATGGTGAACCCTGGCTTCACTGGCATACTCATAACCTCTCTAGTATAGCACAAGCAGCATTGGCAGCACAGGGCGATGAGGCGATTCTGGGGAGAGATAATACCTCTGCACAGCTCAGGCACAGCGCGCAAAAACCAGCCGCTCATGGGCTGGTCTTTGCTTGGCTCACTTCAAAGGGCTTTACTGCCTACTGCGTCTCTTTGCTAGCTGGCAGCTCTTCCTCAATATCTTGCATAGCAGCAAGGACGAGCTCGTATGCCTCTGGGTTAGTTGACCTACCTAGCTCACCAACACGAAGCACCTTTGCCTCGCCATTATACCGGCCAGCAGGGCTCACTAGCACTGTCCCTGGCTTGTAAAAATCACGGTAGCGATCCTTCCGTTCCTCTGTTAGTGGTCGATCTGAGTACACTTCGACTGCTGGGCCAGTTACGATGCTAATGATGTAACCACGCTGGCTTGATTTATCATACTGGGCTTTATCATATGGGTCAGTGACATCGTAGTCGCCCCCTTTATATACCAAGTCTTCTGGAGCTTGTTGCCAACCACTATCATCATATGCACCCTTGGGGATAAACCGCGCTACAACGGCCGGCACATACCCAACATAGACCCCGCACGAATTTGTGCTCTCACCACCAACATAGCTAGTGACGACAACACGCTTATCCTCCTCAGGTCGGCTACCAAAGCCTTTTTCTGCCAAAACCCCGCCAATCCGCTGTATTTCCGCAACAATATCTTCGCAGTACTTCTCTTTACGCTCTTTACCGAGCTTTGCTTCGACCTTTGCCATCGCCTCCTCTATCAGCTCGGCGCGCTTGGCATCCTCTTCTTCGGTGAACTCTTCAGTCTTTGGCATCGGAAAGTCCCGCAACTTTGGCTTATACTTTGTCTCACCACTAAGTGGCTGGTCATATCGTAGCATCATATCTCCTTGGAGTTAGGTGTTTATGATGCCTATAGTACTCTCTCTCTGGATTGTCAAGTATTACATCAGGTTTACAAGAAGGAGCAAATCTCTACCCAGCCTGAGCCTCAAAAGCCCAGTGGCAGCGCCACCAGCGCGCGCAAGATATGCCCGCCAAACAAGAGCGAAATAACGCAGCCAATGATGAGCAGTGGCCCAAATGGCACCTGCGAGCGTGTATTGAGCTGACCGCGTGCCAGGCCCGGCAAGACGATGATACAACCCAGCATGTTGGAGAAAAACAGCGTCATAAAGGCCAATCGCCAATCGCCCAGCAGTAGTGCCAAACCCACGCAGAGCTTCACATCACCAAAGCCAATCCACGCTCCGCGCGAGATGGCATACAGCCCACCATACAACCCCGCCAGCAGCGCCACCGCCCCCGTGAGCGATACAAGATCAACATCGTGCAGTGTCGTCATCCGCACCAGCACGAAGAGTGCGCCCAGTGCCATCAAGCCATAGTTAAGCGGATCGGGCAGGAGCTGCCACTTGGCATCATACGCCGCGAGGATCATCAGCACCAAGGCCACCACCACCCATACAGCAAAGAGCAGGCCACTAGCCGGTAGAGCCCATGGCCACACCAGATACGACAGTGCCAGGCCCACCCCCAGCACCAGCTCCATCACCAGCTCAAACCAACCAATAAACTGCTGGCAATAGCGGCAGCGCCCACCAGTCGACAGCCAGCTCACGACTGGCAGTAGATCATACCACGCCAGCACATGCCCACACTGCAGGCAGCGCGAGCGGTCGTCTCGCAGTGTGCCTTGCAAGAGGACGCGTAGTTGACGCCATTCGTGTTTGTCGTAGGGGTGGCCGGTTTGCTTATCAGTCCGCAGTTGCCGCGCACGCACCCGCCACACTTGCGCGCCCGCAAAGCTACCCAGCACTACACCGAGGAGGAGCAGTGCGCCTGCTATCAAGATCGTCATACCTCACTAGTATAGCAAAGATATGCAAGAACGTGCTACATCATCACGCCCTACCGAAGGCTCATGCAGACATACTATCCGGCCAGAATATACGGCAGGTTCTCACACCCACTTGGCTACTGGCCTTCGCAAATTTTCTTGTTCGGCAAGCATGGTGTGTGAGCCTCGGGATTTATCTGTACCTTGCATATACAAATCTCATTTTCTTAATGCCACCCCACCTCCCCACCACTTCTTCTAATGGTGTGTGAGAATCTGCGGAGATGCAGAGCCAACGTCATTAAAAATAGGTCAGTATGAGACCGTGACGTTTTGGGGTGGAGTTATACTCACACAGTATCACCTCTGTATGATGGATTGCTGGGTCATACTTGTGTAAGAAAATATCTGGAGGCCAGCAATCAAGCAAGCGGATACATGCTGTGTATTATCTGGCCGGAACATTTTCGTCACAAGTACGATTCAGCAATTCGTGTACTCCATACATAAAAAGAGGCTGGCACCCTCTTGGTGTCAGCCATCTTCTTGTACATTTTCTGCTTGCCTACTATGACTCGAGACAGTATGCCACGCCGTTGCCGCCCGCTTCAAGCTTGGTGACGACGACGAATTGCTTCGATGTGCCCTTCTTGAGGGTAGCGCCGTCAGAGTTGGTGGCGTCGCAGCGCACACCCTTGACGACGATCGCACTCTCGGTGGTAGGTGTTACGGTACCATTGCCCGCATTGTCTTGGACGGTGATGCTCTCTTTGTCGAGGTTCGAGAGATCGCCCAGATAACCCTTGAGGCCCTTGCTGTCGGGGAACTTTCCGCGGTTGTTTGATGTATATTGCGTCACGGCAGCAGCGATGTTTTGCACATCATTCTTGCGCGCTGTGTCGCGCTGACCCCGCTGCAGAGCAGGTAGCGCCACAAAGACCATCAAGAATATCAAGGCGGCAATCGCCAGCACCAGCATCACCTCGATGATGGTAAACCCTTCTTGTTTCGCTTGGTGTTGTTTCATACTTCTCCTTTGTACCAATGTACGAATATGCTTACGTTACTGCTATCATAGCGTAGAATGGCAGCATTGTCTAGGTTTTGTTCGCACAAGATGATAAGCCTATGCGGAGAGGCACAAAACGGTGCTATATGACTGGTATTTTTGGCATAATTGCTATAGAAAATGTACCAAGAATGGCCTGCCCCGCGTATTTCCTGCTGAAAACCATAGGCACGACATATTAGTCGAATACGCCCACTTTGTCTCACGCTTACACCCTATCACCCCTTCCTCCCGAATATAATAAGGGTCGACACTTCCCAAGTATGACCTCCCAGCGCCAAGGCTAAAAACCGGCCATTTACGACCGGTTTTCACATGCCATCGGACGAAATACTCTCTACTTCTGCGGCACGTCGATGTATTCTTGCACTTTGCCGTCGCTTTTGAGCTGGGCAACTTGCTTGGTGAGCTCGGTGAGGGGGATGTAGAGATAGGTGAAGCGGATTTTGCTGTCGTTCTTTTCGTTGACTTTGACGAAGTAGTAGCCACTGTCTGTTGTGCTCTTGATAGCACCAGAGGGTTTGCCAGGCTCGAGCTTAGCGATCTCGCTCACCGCGAGGCCGTTGTAGCTACTGGCAAGATTGATCAGGCCAGAATCCCCCACCTGCGGTTTGCTGCGGCCACTGCCACCAAGCTGGGTCGCGATTTTGGCAAACTCACCATTGCTGCTTGCCACCAGCCCCGCGGCTTTGTGCTGCAGCTCATCGGCCGTCTTATCAACCGCAAAGGCTACCCGAGCCCGCACAATGCTGCGCCGCACTGCCTGGCGATAATCCGATGGCGACCAGTTATACATCATGCGCGACGATGCATCATACGTTTCTTGGCTAATCTTGCCATTAGCGGTGTTGCGCTGCTGCTCGATAACGGTATCAATGTCTTGATCACTCACCGTGATGTTGTACTGGCGTGCCAGCTTGGCAGCGTAGGTATCAACCAGCGCCCGGTTGAGCGACTCGCGCTTGATGTGCTTGAGCTGCTCGCGGCCATCATCGCTGTCGATGCGGATCTCATCGTACTTGCCTAGATAATACTTAGATCCCCGATACTGCACCAGGTAGTCGCTATAGCGCACGAGCTCACCATCAATACTGGCTACTGGCACAGGAAAGATCTGCGTCATGCGGTAGAGGAGGTTGTTGGAACTCTGGGCAATGTAGAGCTGCTGCCACGCCACTGCCGCCAGCAGCAAGGCCGCTACCAGCGCCACAATAATCGTATTGATGATCACCCGCCGGCGCGACACCTGGACGGGATGTTTGAACTTGCGCCCACCAGCCAATATCTCTTCGCGATGTGCCGCTACTGTCTCGTTGGTGATGCGCTCGAACTTCTTGGGAGTGTTGGGGTTGGCTGTGCCCGCCTCTGTTTTGGCGGATTTGCCCGCTTTCTTGCCCCCCTGCTTCGGCTTGAGTGCTGCCAGGCGATCTTTCAGACCAGCGGCTGGGGCAGTTGATGTAGACTGAGCGCCGTAGCGGCTGCGTTTGGGTTTTTTGCTTGGTAATTTCATGGTGATACTCCTGCTGCTTGTGCTGCGCGCTCCGCCTCGCTGACGGCATCTTGCAGCTGATTGTAGATCTGCTCGGGATGATCGACATTGCGGATGATGAGATCGCCCACAAATGTTTGGATCACAATCGTACCAAAATGAAACACCTCACCCGAGAATCCTGGTATATTATAGCTGATATTTTGGATTTTTGCCAAGCTCAGCTCCACTACATCGGTACCAAAAAATCCTTTTTGCGTCACTTGGCGGATACGCTGGTTGG
This sequence comes from Candidatus Saccharimonadota bacterium, assembly GCA_905373835.1. Classification (GTDB taxonomy): domain Bacteria; phylum Patescibacteriota; class Saccharimonadia; order Saccharimonadales; family Saccharimonadaceae; genus Saccharimonas. The sequence continues at coordinate 296,747 of CAJPUN010000001.1, read as the reverse complement.
TCACGATGTAGTAGGTGTAGCGCCACATCAAAAAATGATAGCAAAAGCCAACAAGCCCGAGCCCAAGCCCCACCACTGGCAAGAGAAACAGCTCCAGTGTGTCTTGCCAGATGAGCGGTGGAATAGCCCCTACCGCCAGCGGCACCAGTAGCATATAAAACCCCTTGCGCATGGCAATAATATGCCGCCGAAAGACAAACAGCAACTCCTCACCGTCACGCTGCCCATTAAATGCCTTGGTCTGTGCCATTATTCCCTGCCTTTTTGTGTGATGATTGTTATGCTTTTCTTGATGTCTATTGTAGCACGAACTCACCTCCACTTGGGTGCCAAACCTCACTGCCTGCTGCTATAGGGCGCTCGCTGGACAAGAAAATATCTGGAGGCCAGCGACCAAGCAAGCGGACAAACTCTGTGGTATATTCTGGCCGGAACATTTTCGGTCTAGTGAGTGCCCTATAGCAGCAGTATCCTTGCTACATCTCACGCTCACCCTCCCCACACTCCATCGGATGAAGTAATGAGGGTAGAGCTAGCACATAAAAAGCAAAAGCTTCAGTGATTCACCCCTTGACACTACCCCACAATCCCCGCGTATAATAAAAACCATGACAATACTACGGAGCATTTACATATGGTGACGGCTGGGCGATTTATCCACAAGCGCCGCACTACTGCTGGTGCCGGAGCACCACCTGTGCCACCGCCGCACCACCCACCAGCTGCGCCACCACCGCCAAAGGTACCAACGCCGCCGGCCGTGAGCCCCACCGAGCCGATCGCAGCACCCGACTGGCAGCGCCGCCTTGGCCATGGCATCGTGCGAGCGCTCTGCATGCTCGCGGCAGGGGCGCTTGGTTGGCTCTGCTACCTCTGTTGGACGAGTGGTGGCACACGAGCCATGCCAGCCGACTTTATGGCTTGGGTCGTCTCATTCGCCCTCTTCTCCTCCGCCATCATGTTCGTTGGCGCTGCCTGCAGCCGATGGGAGGATATGTCCGACTGGGTGCGATGGGCGGCTGAGGTAGTTGGCGGATTTGGGCGGTAATAAAAGCCTTACGTTTCTGCGCTTACCATCACACGATACTCAAGCAAAACAAAAAACTCGCCGTTACCTTGGCGAGTTTTTGCTATAACAAACTAGCACACTCTAGCACGCCATAATATTGCACGACTAATTTATATAAATCTTGGTACCCCGGATAGGAGTCGAACCTACAACCTTCTCCTTAGGACGGAGCCGCTCTATCCAGTTGAGCTACCAGGGCATGGGTATAGTATAGCATGCTCGTTGCGCTGAAGCGAACTGTGCTAGGCAATGAAAAGCCGACGCATGGACACTTATCCGGCCCCGACTATAGTGCACTCTTATACTATCATAACCGGCTATAGAGAATCAGACTTTCTCTTATGGGATCGTCACAAGATTCAAGAATCAAGCATAATTCAATAGTCAATGCAGCTTCACTACCTCTCACGCTCACCCTCCCAACTCCCTCCTCTGGAACACTGTAAGGGTCGACATTCGCTGGATGTCGACCTCTTGACGCCAGGGCTGAAAACCGGTCATTACGACCGGTTTTCACACTCCATCGGATGAAGTGTGGGAGAGTGAGCTAGCACAGAGAAAACAAAGTATTCAATATTCTGGCTGCAAGCACTACGTCAGCTGCCCCACCAAGCTATATATCGGGAAGAGGATGGCTGCCACCATACCACCAGCCACAATGGCGAGGACGACCATCAACACAGGCTCGATGGCGGTGGAGATGTTGCGGATCTCTTCGTCTAGCTCGTCTTCGTAGACCTGGGCAGTCTTACCCATCATTTCGTCAATCTTGCCCGATTGCTCACCAATCTTGATCATCTGCGGCACCATTGGCAAGATGTAATCCTCACGGCTCAGTGAGACAGACAGCGCTCGCCCACCCTTGACCTTCTCGGCAGTCCGGCGGATGGAAGCCTCGATAATCGTATTATTGACCCCTGTTGCGGTGATGTCGAGCATGTCGAGCATCGGCACACCGGTCGCAAGCAGCGTCTGGCCAGTACGGGTAAAGCGCGCCATGTAGAGCTTGCGAAACATACTACCAACGAAGGGCATATTAAGCTTAAGTGTGTCGAAGGTACGCGTGCCGGGGCCTGTCTTGGCGTATTGGCGGGTGAAGTAAATGGCACCCACCAGCAAAATCAGCTCTGCCCACCAGAAGCTTGCAGTAAACTTCGCCACAGCGATTAGTGCCGCAGTGAGGAATGGCAGCGTCTTGTGCATGTCGCTATATAGCTTCTCCACCTGCGGTACCACCACGAGCAACATAAAGAGCATCACTCCCATAATCACCGCCAAGACGATGGCTGGGTACGTCATAGCACCGCGAATCTTGCTCACCATGGCGGCATCCTTTTCCTGCTGGGCGGCCACCCGCTTGAGCGCTTGGTCGAGCGTACCAGAGGCCTCACCTGCAGTCACGAGTGAGAGGTAGATTTTGTCGAAGATCTCGGGGTGTTTGCCAAAGGAGTCCGACAGCTGCCGACCACCCTCAACATTGGCAATGATTTCTTGGATAATCTCTTGCAGCTTCTTGTTCTCTGTCTGCTCAAGCACCGTACGAAGGCTCTGTGACAGGGGTAGCCCCGCACCGATTAGTGTTGCAAGCTGGCGCGTAAAGACCACCTTATCTTTGGTTGTCACACGACGCGTCAGGCTACCAAAGAGCCCACCACTCTCATCAACTTCTTTGATGTCGAGCGGAACGAAGCCTTGCTCAGTCAAAACGCGTGCCGCTGCCATCTCAGACTCGGCCTGGACGATAGATTTGATGATGGTATCGGTCGCTTTGTCGCGTGCTTCGTAGTTGAACTTTCGCATTGATTATCCTCTCATTAAGCGCTCAAATTCGGTGAGGTCAACCGCAAACTCGCGGGCGCTGTCGTACGTCACGGTGCCACTCTGGACCAGGCTCACCAGTGTGCGATCCATCGTCTGCATACCTTGGTCTGCCCCAGTCTGGATGATGGCATCGAGCTGGTGGCTCTTGCCCTCGCGGATGACGTTGCGCACCGCTGGGTTGGCCACCAAGACCTCAGCCGCCACCACTCGTCCACCACCAATGGCTGGCACCAGGCGCTGGCTACAGATCGCCATCAAGATATTGGCCAGCTGAGCCCGAATCTGCGGCTGCTGGTGCGGCGGGAAGACGTCGATCATGCGGTCGATACTCTGCGCTGCACTGTTGGTGTGCAAGGTAGCAAACACCAAGTGGCCTGTCTCGGCAATGGTGATGGCAGCACTAATCGTCTCAAGATCGCGCATCTCACCAATCAGCACCACGTCTGGGTCTTGGCGCAGGCTAGAGCGCAGCGCGGCGCTAAAGGAGTAGGTGTCGTAGTGCACTTCGCGCTGCACGACCACCGAGCGCTTACTCTTGTGAGTAAACTCGATCGGGTCTTCGATGGTGATGATGTGGTGCGACTTCTCAGTGTTGATCTTATCAATCAAAGCAGCCAGCGTGGTAGACTTACCACTACCGGTCGGGCCCGTCACCAGCACCAGGCCGCGCGGGAAGTCAGCAAAAGTCATGACGACGGGCGGCATACCAAGCTCGGTCACAGATTTTATCTCATTCGGGATCAAACGCAGCGCAGCCGCCAAGTTGCCCCGCTCATGAAAGGCATTAACCCGGAAGCGCCCAAGATTACCAAAGGCAAAGCTAAAGTCGAACTCTTTATCTTTCATCAGCACCTGCTGCTGGTCTTGGTCGAGAATGGCAAAAACAAGCCGCTCCACCTGTGCTTCGTCCAGTGGGCCAAAGCCCGCCACAGGGGTCAGCGCGCCATCGATGCGCAGCATGGGGGGTAGCCCCACCTGAATATGCAAGTCTGAGGCGCGGCGGCGCACCACATCCTCGAGCAGGACTTCTATGCGTAATTCTCTATTTTCCATGGTAGTTATTGGTTCCTTTCTTATGCTATGTCTGATGTGACACGGTTGACTTCCTCCAGGGTGGTAATCCCTTGCAGCGCCTTGAGGTAGCCATCTTGGCGCATCGTGATCATCCCTTGCTCAATGGCTTTCTTCTGGATCTCGGTACTCGACGCTCGAGCAGTAATGAGCTGCTGGATCTCCTCTGTCACTTCCATCACCTCAAAGAGTCCGGCTCGGCCGCTGTAGCCCCGTGGTGTGTTGGCCGTGTCGCGCCCCCGCACTAGGCGGTAGGATTTTTGGCCAGCTAGCGGCAAGTCGGTATAGCCAAGGTCGGCCGAGATTTTGGCTGCTTCTGCCTTGGTCTTGGGCAAGAGGTGCCCGACAGTGCTGAGGATCATCTCTGTCTCGAGCGGGTTAGACCAATAATTCTCGTGCTGCGGCCCAATGCGGCGTACTAAGCGCTGGCCAATGATGGTATTAACGGTGCTAGCGATGAGGAATGGCTCAATATGCATATCGAGCAAGCGCGGCAACACCCCCGCTGCCGAGTTGGTGTGAAGCGTACTAAAGACAAGGTGGCCCGTCAGTGCTGCCTGGACGGCGAGATTGGCCGTCTCGTTGTCGCGGATCTCCCCCACCATCACCACATCGGGGTCTTGGCGGAGAATACTGCGCAGACCATTGGCAAAGGTGAGGCCAACGTCGCTATTGACTTGGATCTGGTTGACTCCCTCCATTTTGTATTCCACCGGGTCTTCCAATGTGACGATGTTGATGGTATCGTCCTTGATTTCTTTAATCAGTGCATAGAGGCTGGTCGACTTACCGCTACCGGTCGGGCCACTGGTGAGAATCATCCCATTGGGGCGGTGGATCCCCTGGCGAATCAGCCGAAGGGCGCGCCCAGCATAGCCCATCTGCTCGAGTTCGAAGGATGTGCCAGTCTTATCCAGCAAGCGGATCACCACCTGCTCGCCCCACACCACTGGGCTAATGGCAATACGGAGGTCAACTTCCTTATCTGCCACCTTCACGGCAAACTGCCCATCCTGCGGGATACGGTGCTCATCGATCTTCAGCTCAGACAGGATCTTGATCCGGCTCACCAGTGCTGGCTCGATGCTCTTGGGTAGTTGCATAACTTCGCGCAGCACACCATCGACGCGGCAGCGGATCTTGAGCGACTTCTCCAGCGGCTCAATGTGGATATCGCTCGCACGGCTCTTTACGGCGTATTCGAGAATGGTGCTGAGGGCGCGGCTAATTGGCGAATCTTGGACGATCGTCTTGATATCGCCCCGAGCTTCGGCCGCTGCTTCGGCCTGCGACACTTGGGCGGCTACGTTCACACTACTGAGGTCGGTGCGGTATTGCTCGAGCACATGGCGCACTCCAGCTTCCGACGCCATAAAGACCTTGAGTGGGCGCTGCACGCGGTTGGCAAGGTAGTCGACCGCCTGGACGTTGTTGGCATCAATCATCGCCACCGCCAAGCGGTTCTGCACCTCGGCCAGCGGCACTGCCATGAAACGCTCGGCAATATCCGATGGCAAAAGCGTGAGGATGTCTTGGTCAACAATTGTATTAGTGAGATTGACATACGGCACACCCGACACATGGGCAATCGCTCGGGTAAGTAGCTCGTTATCGATCGCTGACTCATCAGTTAGCACAGTCAACAATGGTCGGCCACTTTCGCGCGCCAGCTTAGTAGCATCATCAAGGCGTTGGCGCGTGATCAGTCCTTCGTCAACAAGGAGTGTAGTGAGTTTTTCTTGCATATCACTTGTCATCAGTGCCACACGCTACCTCTGTTATTTCTGCTGCGATTGCCCAATGATCGTTTCGACCGCTGGGTTGATCGCCTCCTTATTAAACACTGCACTGTCTGGCTCATCAATCGTATTCGAGAGCTTCTCGACTGTCTCTACCTTGGTGCCACGCTGCGGCATTTGCAAGAATGGGATACTGCTCGCCACAAAAAACGCCACCACTACTGATATACTAGCGATCAAGATAATCATTGCGATGTCGGTCTTCTTCATGGTTTGATGTCCTTTTTCTTTAGCTCGATGGTTTTGGCTGGTGAGTAGTAGGCGTGGGCCGAGATCTTCATGGCGACTTTGCTGTCGGTCCGCTCAATGGTCATGCGGTCAATCTCGATCACGCGGATGGAGCGCTCGAAGCGCTGCAAAAGCTCGCGCAGAGCATTGGGGTTACTGGCCGATACCTCCATAGTGAAGTGGATGGACTGCAAGTTGCCATTGCTAGCGGCTGCACCAGTACTGCCAGACGACTCGCTGTCATCCGTTTGGTCGATATTAAGCGAATCAAGTGACACTCCTGCCACACCATTGACCAGCTTAGACTGGAGCGAAGCCCCCAACGCGAGCGCGTTATCCTCCGCTGGCAAAGCATCAAGCACCACCTGGAGAGCCTTCTCATCGTTGTTGATGCGGCTGGCATTGAGGTGTGAGTTGGTCTCCAGTACCTTCAGCTCGCCGCGTAGCTTCTCGACTGCGTCGTTGTTGTTCTTGAGTACGGCAGCAGTGTTATTTTTCTCGCCAAGCACCCGCTCCTTGAAGATAATTTGCTGCACCAAAAACCACGATATCACCAGTGCGAAACCCACAATTACTGAGGCTCCAGCCACCCAGAGGAACATCACTCGGCTGGATTGCTCGATCTGTTGGCGCTTGTGGATGGCGGCGTCTTTCTTACTCATTTAGTTCTTCTCCTTGTTGGTCGCCTTGGGCGTAAAGAGGCTATCGGGCACATGCAAGCGCGAGTCGGTCACATTAGTACTACCAGTTGGGGCTTCAATGCGCAGGTTCTTAGAGCTATTAGCGAGAAGTTCCTTGGGGTAGGTAAAGGTCAGCTTGAAGCGCAGCACCTTAGCTCCACTGGCGTCCTCGCCATAGCTGGTATCACTCACGGTGACATCGTCAGCCAGCTTGACGGTCTGGACACGGTTATCGCCATCGGTGTAGCTCAGCTTGGTGTTGAGGATCATTTTCTTGAGTTTGTCTGTCGCCTCAAAGCTGTTGGCTGCCGACCCCTCAATAGAGAGCTTCGTCTCAGACGGATCGAGGCTGACGGTCGACATCTTCACATCATTGGGCGCAGCAGGGTTGATGGCACTGAGCACATCGAAGATACGCGAGTCGATACTCTTGTCCTTGTGCATCGAGGAGAGCTGAGCTAGTTGGTTTTGGATGGTGACAATCTGATTGGCATCTTTAACACTACTAATCTTGCCGTACTGGTCTTTGATCTCGTTGTCGGTCAACCACTCGCGGGCACTCTGCGTACCAACATACACCACCAGCAGCGCCACCGCTGCGCCAGCGATGATGCTCACGAGAATGGAAAGCGATATCACACCATTGCGCATGCGCTGGGCATGCAGGTATTCGCGCTTGACATCAGGGATGAGGTTGATCTCTATCATGCGTCGTTCCTCCGTTTTGCGAGGCCGACGGCTGTGGCGAACTCTGGTGCGACGTTAGCCAATTGCTCTTGGCTCGTCTGCGGCATATGGATACCATGCCAGGGGTTACCCGGGGCGGTCGAGACCTCTACCTTGGCCGCAACATATTCGCTGAGATGCGGGATCATCTCGCCAAAGCCCGTCAGCGTAATGCTCGACACCTGGGCACTGGCGTAGCGCGTCTGGAAGAATTTGATCGATTTGATAAGCTCGCTCGCAAAGTTATCCAGCGCACCCTCAATAGCACGCACCACTTGCCCATCGAGCTTATCCTCCGCCAGACCAAACTTGAGAATGAACTGCCGAGCTTGGTCCTCCTGAACGCTGAGGTTTTGCACTGCCGACTTGACGAAGCTGCTGACACCAGACGGAATAGTCCGAACAAGGCGCGGTGCCCCACCGTAGATAATGGCGAGGTCAGTCGAGAGTTCACCAATGTCGATGAGCATCACTGCGGCACCATTTGCCGCTTGCTGAGGCGGCGCAAAGGCCCGCACCATGGCGATTGGGTCGGGCTCGATAGCAATCACATTCAGCCCCAGGCCCTCGATAAACTCAAGCTGATCCTCACTATACCCCTTCGATACACTGCTAATCAGCACCTCTTGCTGATCGCTCGCATGGAGCGATGGCCCAAGCAGCACCCAATCTACCTTAGCGTCGTCCGCCATCGGCACATATTGGTCAATTTGGTATTTCATCGTGGCACGCAGCTCGGCATCGGAAACTTGCGGCACATCGACCACTGTTGTAAAGGTCTTGTTGGAAGGTAGGCCAATCGCAACATTCTTCGTCTTGATGCCACTCTGGCCCACGGCAGTCATAATAACTTCGCCCAGGCGGCGGCGCGACTCTGGTGCATCGCTGCTAGTAATACGACGGTCAACGGGCGCATAGCCATGTGCCACGAGCTCCCACTCGTCGCCAGCTGGTGCTAGCTGCAAAACCCGCACGGCATTGGTGCCGATATCGAGTGCAAAGAAATCGCCCGACCCTTTTTGAAACTTCATACTCATCTATTATACATAAGCGACATTGGTTTAGGCAAGGGGGTTGATGGGGGAAATATCAGCAATTGACTTTTTCATCATTGTCTGATATATATGAGGTTATTATGAAATTCTTTGATCGGTCCTCTCGAGAACCAAATACCACCCCCCATGAATTAAGTGATACGCCACGCGGTGGCCGGACACGGCGAGCGCTTGCGGCTGCGGCAGATCGACTTGCAGAGGAGCGACGTATACGCGAGAAAGAAATGCTCAAATATGAGCGCGAGGCTCAGCTCTCTCGGGAAATGCGCAGAGAATTCCTGGAGCGTTCTGGGGCATACCCTGCATCGCCCGACCTATACGCACTATGGCTCTATGCTTATCTAGAACAGGGCAACAAGATTACTCATCCAAGAGATTATCCTTTCTCACGCGGACAACTCGAGAAGGACGAGACAATTACACAGCAGTCGCTTGTCTCGATTGGGCCAAATGGTGTAGTATTTGAGGACAAAGAAGTATCGTATTACGACCAAAATGTTGTCTGGGTGCCAACGAAAAGCTGTGAGGGAAACTTGATTCCAACAGGCTATGGTTCTGACGCACTGACTATTATGTATTTACCCGACCTTGTCAATCTAGACACTCGCTCAACTTCTGGTAGTAGACACCCAGGATCGGAGTACGGTCACTCGAAACTGCTTACTCTGAAGCTCGACGAGTCATCACCAACTGGCCTTCGTGCTTCAACAAATGAGCCAGATGTCGAGTCCTATACCGATATAACCGACATGATCATGGGATTCACTGATAACTTCGATCCAGCAGCGATACGCCAAAAGCTAAAAGATGCCAAGAACCGGCCCGGCCAGGAGTTGGAGCAACTATAGCTCACGCTTTGCTATATTGAGTCTGGTATCTTCTACTGCAATAAAGGAGCGGCTCCTAGCCTGCTCCTTTTCTTGTAGCCTGTAGCTAATTATCATAGCTAAAACCGCGGTGCGGCTTCTGTTGTGGTGGCGGTGGTGATGGGCAGGTCGTTGTTTTTGTTGTAACGCGAGCCCCACATAAAGACATCGGCACGTTGGTTGAGTACCTCAGCAGCTTCGGCAAGGTTATCCTTCTCAGCACCAAAGGTGCGGCGCAGTTGGAGCTGGCGCGCCATGATGGTACCGTTGATGGTGAGCTTTTCTTTGCAGGTCTCAGCGGTAAGGCCATTGAAATACGCACCAACGTGACGGATCTCGTCGCAGGTAGAGATGACTCCCCCGCTGCCACCGGTTGGCTGAGCAATCAGCCAGGCATTCACTTCTTTAACATTATGCCGAACAACGATATTCTTAGCCTTAATGACGAGCTGCGAAAGCTTGGTGGCATCATCTACTGTAGTGGCACCATACTTGAGGTCACCATCAATCGTCACTGTGCCGCTTGCTTCCACCACCAGTGTGCTACTACCTGGCAGCGTACCGTGGATGGTGGCATCGCCATTGACGGTACGCACATTGTGGCCAGCAAAGCTTCCGACATCAATCGATGTACCAGCCGCTGTACCCCGGCCAAAGCTTGGTACCTTCACATTGCTCGGCGGTGCCCAGCGGCCAGCTGGTGTAGCGGTATTAGCAAAGGCAAGGCTATCCTTCGAGCGGTCATAATCACCACCATACCCCCGCCGGCCAGATAATACACCACCAGTGGCTGATAGGATTTTGCCGCCATTTTGCGGTGCCATCATGCCATACTCAGCCCAACTGCCATACATATTGCCATCTTTGGTCGTCTTGAGAGTAACGATTTGTGCATCGCCATTACCACTCGCCGCACCAATGCCGTTGCCGACGCGCAAGTCGCCACCCCAAATCTGCACCCATGGTAGCTTCGTCACCGTTACACAGGCAGGTGAGGAAATACGACGCTCATTGCCGTCGGTGTGTTTATAATTATAATCTTTGATAGCAACGATGCGGCAGATCATATCCCCTACCTTGGCATCGGCAGCGTTGATATCTTTGGTGTCATTCAGGCGCGTGTGGCTGTCGAGATATTTTTTGTTCTCACGAAAGGTGGGCTCGCTGGTGCAGTCGATCGGCTGCTTGCCGCGCAGCCAGGTGCACGCTGTGTCACTGCCACTGTAGCTACCCAGAGCATAGGGATAGCCCACTGCTGCCCCACGGTCGAAGATGCTGCTCAAGCTGCCAAGGAACTGCTGGCGGTGCTGCCCTCGCACGATAAACTGGTAGGCCGCGGCTTCGCTCTCGCTCCGGTCTTTGTCGAGGCTTGCACCAGTGTTGTGGATGGATTCGTCAATCCGGCTGGGCGCAATATTCCCACCCTCCAGCGTCGCAAGCTTCTTGCCATCAATTGTGGCCGATGGATAGAGCTCAAAGTCTGAGTGCACACTAGCACACGCTGGGTCGCTGCGCCGCCACGCTGGGTCACCAGCAATGCCAGGTGACCACGATATCCGTTGGCAGAGTGTGCGGCCAACGTCGCTCGTTTGGATGCGATAACTCGTGAAGCGGTCGGTCGTGCCACCGCTTGGATACACCGTATAAAAGAGCTGTCCAGACTGGCCCGTCACATTGCGCGCGAGGCTATGCCCACCACTGTAATTATTAGCAAAGCCAGTACCATCCATCCCCACGGACACGGTTGCACTGTTGGGACCATTATTGCGGAGATCATGCGCCCAGTAGATTTGTTCACCCGGAAAGGCTCGGACGGATTTTTGCATATTTTGCGTGCCAGGCCACTGCTTGCCCACATAGCTTTGGCCATTGATCGTCCAGGGTGGGATGCGCCGCGTGATCGTCACCTTCACATCACTCGTACCACAGGCAATATTCTCACTAGCAGCCAGGGTACGCCCGCCATCAGTCGAGATACAGCTATACAGGCCAATCCCCACCGTACGCGACTGCCCCACCGGGATATCAAACTGGCCAATGTCGAGTTGCGCTCGCACTTCACCCCCCTGGCTGGTGTATTGGTTTTGGCCACTGACGCGCCCACGGTACATCACGCTCGACTGGACGTTCTTGATGCGGCTATTGCGGTTGTAGTTCCAATTCATGTTGCGGTCGAGGTGCATCGAACTAATGTCGAAGGGGCCCGAGCGGTTACCCGAGTAGCCCGAGCCACGAATGACAATATCGACGAGGCCTGTCTGATTGTGGTCAATTGATATACCCGACTTATAATAATTCCGCTCGCCAGGCTGCGAAAACCACACCACTGCACAGGGGCTACCACTACGGCAGAGCTCGGGCAGCTTGGCCTCGACCTCGTTGTTGGGCCGAGCTGCAGCCAGCCCGCCCAGTGCCGCACTCACCCCCACAGCGCACAGCAGCCCCATCAGGCCAGCACGCACCAGTGATTGGCGACAAAAATGTACAAATGTCATGCTTATGATTATAGCAAAGTTGGGGCAATTGTGCACTGTGTTCATGACGACGAACGCCAGATGGTGCAAATAAGTAAGTAGTGTGTGCCCGAATTGCAATATCTATAATTATCTCACACTCTACCTCCCCCACGCTCCCTCCGATGGAACACTATAAGGGTCGATACTCCCCAAGTATCGACCTCTTGACGCCAGGGCTGAAAACTCGTTATTACAACGAGTTTTCACACTCCATCAAATGAAGTGATGGGTTGGTAGAGCTAACGCAGAGATAGGCTTTAAGATTTAGCTCCTAGAGCCAACCATAGCCTATCACTACACAAGAAAATATCTGGAGACCAGCAGCCAAGCACACAAGAAAAGCTCTGCGGTATATTCTAGATCGAAGTATTTTTGGTATAACAATGAGACAAAATAACCTTTTACTATAATTTATATACACCACAGCACGCTCACATTCCTCACATTTTCCTCTTCTCTCCTGCCGATTTTCCCCTTGCGCTGCTATACTATATATATGAGTCTATCTATCGGTATCGTTGGCCTGCCTAATGTTGGCAAGTCGACCCTTTTCAACGCCCTCACCAACAATGATATTTTGGCAGCCAATTACCCCTTTGCCACCATCGAGCCCAACACTGGCATCGTGCCTGTGCCCGATGAGCGCCTGAGCGTACTAGCTGATATGTACCACGCCGAGAAGGTTGTGCCGGCCACGGTGACCTTTGTCGATATCGCCGGGCTAGTAGCTGGTGCTGCCAGTGGCGAGGGGCTCGGCAATAAGTTCCTCGCTCATATTCGCCAGTGCGATGCAATCGTCCACATTGTCCGCGCCTTTGCAAATGACGATATCGTCCATGTCGATACCACCGTCGACCCGCAGCGCGATATCGATATCATCAACACCGAGCTCATGCTGGCAGACATCCAGACTATCGAGACCCGCCTGGCTCGCCTCGCTAAAGAGGCCAAGGCCAACCCCAAGGCGCGCAGCACCCTTGAGTATCTGCAGCAGCTGCGCGACGACCTTGCTGCCGGTACCCCTGTTCATCTGAACAAAAATATTATTCATGAGGCAATCGCCGACCTCCACCTCCTCACCGCCAAGCCAGTCATCTACGTCTTTAATGTCGACGAAGCCACCCTTGCCAACGCTGAGGCCAAAGCCCACTTAGCGGCGCTAGCTCGTGGCAGCACAGCGCTCTTCATCTGTGCCACACTAGAGGATGAGCTCAAGGGGCTCGACGCGAAGGATGCGCTGGAGCTCCTGGCAAGCTATGATGTGCCCGAGGCTGGCCTGACACAATTGATCCGGGCAGCGTACGATACGCTCGGCCTGCAGAGCTACCTCACCGCGGGCCCCAAGGAAGTGCACGCCTGGACGATCCACCAAGGCTGGACGGCACCACAAGCGGCTGGGGTCATCCACACCGACTTCGAGCGAGGCTTCATTGCGGCGCAGGTGGTGGATTATGATGACCTCGTGGCAGCAGGCTCCGAAGCCAAAGCGCGTGAAGCAGGCAAAATCCGCACCGAAGGCAAGGCCTATGTCATGCAGCCAGGCGATGTGGTGGAATTTCGATTTAATGTAAGCAAGTGATCCTAGCTAGGAAACATAAGCAAACTCGCCATGAGCTTGTGGCGAGTTTTTGCATGGACTATTACTATAATCTTCTCAGAAGGTATAGCAAAGAGTACACTGGTGGTATATGTATCATTATGTGCGGCGCATTGCCATACCGGTCATACTCGAGGTTATTTTCATCGTCTCGTGTTTTGTCCTGCCGCGGCACTTGTTTGTTTATAGTAATACAGCATTTTTCGTGGCGCTGCTTGGCTACATTATCGCAACAAAAAGTATGAGTATGCACCAGTGGTATCGTGCGCTCGCTGGTGGGTGGCACTTTTGGCGGCAGGTAGTAATCACGCTGGTTTGCGCAGCAGGAGCATTTGGTGCGACGAGCCTGCTCGAGCAAGCCTTCCCTCACCTCGCCACAGGTGCCATTACAATGCCAGTCAAAACGGCAGGCGAATTGCTACTTTTTGCGCTCTCAACCATCGTTCTCCCCGCCATCGTAGAGGAGACAATTTTTCGCAAGCAAATGATCTGCCTAGCCAGTCGCACAGCGATCATCTGCACCACTTTGCTGAGTGCTATATTGTTTGCAGCAGAGCACTTCGTCGCACCGTGGGGTGTGCTGCTGGGCATGGTGTGGGCACTGCCATTTAGCCTAGCATACATCACGACGCGCAATATACATGTGCCAATGACGGCGCATGCCATCGCGAGCGTGCTCATCAATGGGCCGACGGTGGTGATGGCGCTATTTGTTGTGCTGTAATGTGTTACTTGGATTTATATTTACTATATTATTCGCACTATCCTATTCTCTGCTTTTTCAGAATCTGGCATAGGCAATTATTGAGTGCGATACGAAGCGGTATGCAAGGTCTTTGTTTATTATATATAACGATTCATACGGGCAGGTGGTATACAAAAGCCTAGATCGTATCCATTCGAAGCACTCGCTGTCCTCACCGCTTCATTCGTTGGAGTGTGAAACTAGTTTTTCTCAATCTAAGAGTGTGGCCGGAGGTAGCCAGCCTTTATGTTACTCTGCTGGAGAGAATAGCAAGAGGAGCTGCCAACGATGCTTGTTCTCAATGAGACGTTAGCGCTTTGTGCTTTTTTGCAATCGGTAAAACCGCTCTTGGTTGCCATGCGCGCCCTTCACGCTGCTATCGGCTTTGTCGATGATCACACACTGGGTGCGCACCCACTGCTCGAAGTCGCGCAGGATGGCGCGGCGCACGCTGTCATTTTTGACGATGCCACTGCGCGTAAGCTGCGCACGCTGCGCCTCAAACTGCGGCTTGACCATTGCGATGATGCTGGTGCGCGGACTGCTAATGTGTACTAGGTGCGGCAGAATTTTGCGCAAGCTAATGAACGATACATCAATAACGATAATGTCTGGTGTGGTGGCCGGCACAAAATCGCGAATGTCGGTTTTTTCGTGCAGCTCAATGCGTGGGTCGCCACGCAGGCTGGGGTGGAGCTGCTCCGTCCCCACGTCCACCGCATACACCATGCACGCACCATGCTGCAATGCATAGTCAGTAAAGCCGCCAGTGCTGCTGCCAACATCAAGTACGATAGTATTATCAAATGAAGTATTGAGCCGCTGCGCGACGCTGGCTAATTTGAGCCCCGCCCGCGACACATAGCGCTCGTGCGCCACCAGCTTTATCTGCGTCGACTCATCCACAAACATCCCCGGCTTGTGCGCCACCGCACCATCCACCAATACCTTGCCAAGGCGGATCCAATTCTCGGCCGCTGAGCGTGTTGCTGCTTGGCCACGCGCCACCATTGCTTTGTCTAGTCGTTGTTTTTGCATGTCCTTATTATACTGCACAAGTGGATAGATATTTAGTTGGTGCGAAGCTAATAGACCTGCTGCATCTTTACACAATGCATGAGGCTATAGAGCATGATAATGATGAGATTGGATGATATTACTGCGCGCGGATATGCTTCTTACTTCCGTCGTTTTTCAAATTTTGATGATGAAGAAATCCGCTTTGTTCTTTGCGCGCTATTGCAGCTTTTATATTAATAACTCACTCAAACTATCGCGCACTGCAGCATGCTATTCTTCATTCGCACATGTCGTTGGAAGCTAGCAGGATATTCAAGACACAAGACAGCTCAGCCAGACATATAGTATATATAACAAAAATCGAGTGGACATCGTGATAGCAAAATATCTTGCTCGTATGGCTGTGCCACATCACCAACGAGCTGCGCATTCATCCTCCCGCACAAGCGCTATATGTAGCAAAACACGATGCCACCACGGCAGATGCTTCGCATAGCAAGTCAGCTTGTCTGAATAAAAAATTGATTTTTGACAGCATCACATTTTTGCAAGCCAAGCGTGAGTATTTGTGTATGCAAGATGGTATATTTCGCATCTTCGCAGCACATAGATGAGCCAAGATGTATCGCGCAATATTTTGCGCTTATACACGTTTTTGCAAAATTTGCATGAGTCATCTGCAAGCAATTCTAGCCGCAATAACAAGCAATTTATTTTTGCACAAATCTACAAACAATGATTATTCTTATCATCAACCGCTCATTCGCGCAGCCTATACTTCGCAGCAGCATATCGTATCGCTATAATTTGCCCGGCATGCAAAAACCAAAAATGAAACACCCTCCAGCCAGCCACAACAAACTTGCACGAAAAAGCAAAAAGCAAAAATATCCAAACTCAAAAAATAGACGAGCTGGACAATGATCACATTTTTTATCTCGCAGCAACAGCCCATGCGTCATTTCGCCATCTGCAATTTTTTGCAGTAGCACGCGAAAGCAAAGCGCATAGCTTCGCAGCTACACAACAAAAAAGTGTGTTCATTATTTATATAGTGCTTATGTTTACTTTGGTGCGTTTTGTATTACGCCCTATTGCCATAAGCATTGTTATATTGCTAAAGGCACCTGAGCGATTGTAATAGAAATTTGTTCGTTTGTGCTTATGGTTATTGCATTTACCTGGCACATGAGCTCCCACGCTCTTGCTGCACATCGCACAAAGCACTCGTTGAGTTTGACACATCGTTGTTGTGTTCACTATATCCTTCTAGCTGCCCTGCTGTTGTTTATACATCACTATGTCTGTTCCTTCATGTTGTGCTTGTATCATCGTTTTGCCCGATTGCTGTACTTTCTACGACGATCATATTTCGAAAGTTCGCCAGGTATTCTCTGTTTCTATTCTGTCTTTTTTACAATACCTTGTATATTTTGGCATCATCCTCGTCACAGAAAGCTTTGTTGCATTCTCTACAATAATAGCTCGATCCTATCGAGCTTGACAGTGAACCTTATGTGTTAGTTATTACAACATCATTTACGTCCTCTTTCCCTATTACTCAGCAAAAACACAGAGTGTCCGCAAGCTCGCGCTCAAAATTGGCAAAAATCGTCTCTACTCTACGTTGTTTTTATCACATCTCTAAGATGCTCCAGCCTGAGTAGCACGCGGCACAAAAAATACACCGCTTTTCGCGGTGTATGTGTGCTATCCCTACGTATTCTCACTTTTGCGTGTAAACGCGATGAGAGCGGCTCTCATGAGCTCTCAGGGCACTATTTCTTGCGCTCGCGATACTCTCCACTTGCAGTATCGACAGAAATAACGTCGCCGGTCTTAATAAAGGCTGGCACCTTGACGACAAGGCCCGTCTCCAGCGTCGCATCCTTAAGCACGCTACTGGTTGTGTCACCTTTTACAACATCTTCGGTATAGGTCACCTGGAGGTAGAGGTTTTTTGGTAGCTCGACATTGATTACTTTACCATCGAAGAACTGCAGGCTTAGTGTATCCCCCTCCTTCAGATAATCCTTGGCGCTGTCGACGAGGTCCGCGGCGAGCTCAAACTGCTCAAAGCTAGTTGGATCCATAAAATAGAACGTATCACCATCATTATAGAGGTACTGCACGCTCTGCGTCGATACCTCGGCGGGCTCAATCTTGTCTTGCCCCTTAAAGGTCTTAGGCAGCACGCTCCCATCGATCAAGTTCTTCAGCCGCACATTCACAATAGAGCCACCCCGGCCCATTACCTTCTGATTATAGTCCACAACCCGATACGGCTTGCCATCGAGCTGCACAATCACGCCTTTTTTTAGGTCAGTTGGTTGGTACATCACCTATCTCCTGTTTAGTAGTTGCTGCTTCGTTCGAAACATCCGCCAGCGCAGTCACAGAGGTACTGCGCTGAAAAAGTTCCTAACCTTGTGCCACAAATGGCAGCAACGCCAAGTGGCGAGCACGCTTCACCGCTACGGCGAGTTGTCGTTGTTGTTTATCCGACAACCCTGTGCGGCTGCGTGGCTCGATCTGCCCATAAATATTAATGAACTTTTGCAATGTTTTTGCATCTTTGTAGTCGAAATAGACCGGTGTGTCCTTGCGCATGCGCTTGGCCATTATTTGTTCTCCTTTAGTATGTTGTTAAAATGGTATTTCTGATAGGTCAATCGGCTTGTCATCAATGTCTTCGATGACAACATCCTGGCTGCTACCACTGTTAGTTGGCACTGCAGCCGGTGTTGTATTTCCGTCAGCACGTCCACCACCAACGAAGGTGAAGTCCTCTACTGTTACTTCTACAACAGAGCGCTTGTTGCCGTCCTTATCGTCGTAGCTGCGCTGGTCGAGACGACCACTGACGAGCAGCGGGCTACCCTTCTTCACATATTGCGCAATGGTTTCGCCAGTCCGCCCCCAGGCTACACAGTTAATGAAGCTGGTTTGGTCTTGGTTTTGGCCATTTTGGTTGCGCCATGTGCGAGTGACCGCTAGTGTAAAATTCGCAACGTTCTGCCCGCTCGCTGTGGTGCGCACCTCTATATCGCGCGTCAAATTGCCCATCAAAATAACTTTGCTAAATCCTCGAGCCATATATCCTCCTCGATTCTTTACTGTGGTTATTAGTTGTTGTGGTAATTTTTACTCTTCTATTTGGCGGCTGGCTTCGCGCGCTTTGGCCTCGGCCATCAGCTTGCGGCCCTTCTCGTCCACCTTGACGAGCAAGTAGCGGATCACATCATCAGAAATATTCAGCGCATTGCTGATCTTCAGCGGTGCATCGGCAGGCAGCGCCACCTCAAAGTAGACATACACCGCAAAGTCTTCCTTCTTAATGCTATACTGCAGCTTTTTCTTGCCCCAGTTGTCTTCGCTGGTAATAGAGCCACCAGCGCCGAGCACCAGCTCACGCACCTTGGCAAGTGGTGCCTCGAGGTTCGATTCTAGGTCTGGCCGAATCAAAACCGTTAGTTCATATTGTTTCATATGTAAACCTCCTTTGGGATCCATATGGATGTTTATCCGGACGATAAACTTAGGTTAATAACGCATTATATTATACGCGAGACAGCACGCAAAGTCTAGCGAGGTACAGGGGTGTGGGGGCGTTGTACTTTTTGCTTTTTCATTTTTTGTATTTATCTTGGCACTACTCCACGCACGCAGCTATTTATATTATTAGATGCACACCCGTGCTTCTCTCCCCACGCGCTCGCCCATCCTGCCATAAACCAGCTGGCGGTGCAGTATAGTCATACACTTCACCCACATTTTCAAAAATGATAATTATAGTACAGCGCTACGATTCACTTGCTTCGCCCTATCGCTATATATAATATATGATGCTTGTGTACTATTATATATAAGTACATGAGAGCACCTTTCGAGCTCTATCGCATTTAGAAAACATTATTTATCACACGTCAAAATGTGAAAAAATGAACCACCCTTACTTGTCGTGTATGTATTACTTTGTCTTTCGCTTTTTTAGCTTTTTTGATGCTGCGATGTAACTGCAAAAACTATCGAGCTAGTTTTCGCTTGTGTTTATTTTGCTATTGCTTCTGCCGTAAGCGAAGTATCGCTCCGCTACTTTCTCGTGCATTTTTGTCAGAGCCACCTATGGCTCTCCATGGCTCTATCGTCCCCATCTCATTTTTGCACACTACCTATATAGAGCCAGCTGCCCTACCCTCATACATCGCACATTTGCACCAGCGTTTTGCTATCTATTTTTATATCATAAAACAACATATGGCGCGAAATGTGAAAATTTTGAAAGCTCCATTTGTGCCATCCACAACGCATCATTATTTTTTATACAAGCCATACATCGCACCCCACTAAATCGTGTAGATTTAATAACCATGACCGCTATGTGTTGCTTACGTTTATCACACGTCCATTCACACTCAATACACAATTAGCCACCTACGCTCAAAAATACGAAAATATCACCATACTAACCCACCCTCTAGATCATACCCATCACACTCCATTCATTTTTTAACTTCGCACTCACACTCTGAGTTTGTTTTATAAACCTTATGCTTTGCTATACTAATTATGCCTATCTCACCATCAACTATCATTTACTTGCATTATGCAACCAATCGTGAAAATTTATGGCTATATCATATTGATGTAGTGCAGACGCAAATCCAGCTGTCACCACTTCCTCACAAAGCACCCTCTTAGCCACAAAGTTACTCGCGCCTAACATACATTTTGGCTCACCAATGCCTGCTATTTCTGACCCTCATCGCATCCGTCTGTTTTGTTATGCAAATTTTGCTACCAAGCCTATCGTTGAATAATTTTCTACTGTTTTCATACACCCTCTCCGCACCAATTGTACATCGTCATACCTCACGGTACACAAAAATCTCACCCCTCACGCCATCATCACCTCGCACTATTTCAAAAATCATCATTTTTTATTCGCGGTCAATCAGCTGCTGCCACACATGCTTCGCATATCATACACATCTCACCAAAATCATCACATTCTTTTGGTACGCACGAACCATCACTACTTCTTGGTACTATATTTTTGCACCAATTTGTCGGACTAAGTCTCATTATTCTCAAATTTTTATTATGAACATCATTATATTCCGTTCATGAGCTTTAGCGAAAAAACCGTATACCTAATTCGCTTCTTGCATCACACCCAAGCCTCTTGTGTTCGCATACACCACACAGATTTTAGCCAAAACAAGACAGCTTATTTGCTCAAGTAAGCTTACTTCCCAATTCATTTCACCACCTCACATTCATTTTTTGCACATTTCTATAATCGCAATGTGAAAATTTTGCACTGCTACAGTACGCATTTCATTTTTCATCACACATATTGTTTATTACCTCTCCATCCTTCTATCTAGCTGTAATAATTTTGCATGCTCTCACAAATCTGTACGCAAATGTACATATCGGCACCATGCTAATTTTATATTTGCCATCAAACAATCTATTTTTGTATCATTCATCACTCGCGTGGTAGCAAAAACTATTTTGCACGCACATTACTTTGTAAATTTACAAATGTTTTTGTCGAGCACCATTAATTTTTTATCAACATCAATGACTCATCATTATTTTTTTATTACAGCGTCGCAACGCGTCATTATTTTTTGTCACGTATGTAGTATCCGCTTGCTACTCTAGTCGTTGAAAAATCATTTTTTTGCAATAGTACACTTCTATCATTATTTCTGTATGTAAAAATATCGCAGCATATACATCGCACACCAATTAGAACGGGCAAAAAATAGTATTCTACTGCAGAATAATTATTAATAGTGTAGTGCTCACTCGTATTTTTGCAAATCTTTTTGCAAAAATGCCTCATCTACTGCAGAAATTGCTCGTCGCTCTGCATTATACTTTGCTATTGTCTCATTTTTTATTTTTTGTATTTCAATTCATACCGCACTCATGGTTCACCTATTTCGCGCCCACTCGTACTCTCATTAATGCAGCAGCAAAAAATTGCATGAACGATTTTGCATATTGTTCATGCTCTCTTGCTGTTTCCTTTTCCATAGCATGCACGTCATCATATACAAAAAAGATATATTCGATAAAGCAATCGACTCACTTTACACACAAAACACTCATCACCATGCTCGATGTATAGTAAATTAACGCATCTATACTCACTTAATTTACTATTTACTACTCTGAATATATTATTGTCATGTTCAGACATTCTCTTGCTCCCCCTCAAGCAATGTATAATGCACAAAGAGAATCCATATAGCGCACAAATATCCCTATAGCATAAAAATTTCATTATTTTCTTACCACAACGGGCGCATTGCACCAACCAATACACGCGATCCTTAAAAATTCAATGGCATAGCACGTGCCCTTGTTTATTCTTTGCAATCACCATAGACTTTTTGCACAGAAAAACCAGTGCTCATCACACTGGTTTTTCTCGCCTATAGCTAACCTTTATGCAGCGAGTGAAAAGTCTCCTTGAACCAAACCAAGCTCATCACCATACTCAAGTCGTTGCGACTCTGTAGTCGGAACCAGCACAATACCACTTGCAGTGCTAAGCTCACCATCAATCACATCACCTTGGTCTGTGATCATCTGCGGGCCTTCGCCTGGCTCACCCTGAATAATGCCATACACAACAGGGGCACTATCAATCACCTCTTGATCTGGGCGCTTTCCAACATAGAATCCAATCAATGAGCCGATTACCCCTTCTTCCGCTCCACCATCTTCGCCTAAAGAAATCGCCGCTTCTTGGTGGGATAGCGACGACTCAATTGCGGAATACAGCGATGATACATCGCTTTGGGCGTCCTTAGGGCTCTTGAAGTCGCTAACAATAGGCACAACATACGGGACATCGTTGATCTCAATGACATCACCAATTGCCAAGCCAAGCTCATCGCGCAGCTTGGATAATTTATTATGAATGGTATCAATGTGCTGGTCTGTCATCTCTGCCATCGACATCGCAAATAGCGGCCCAAGCTCACGCTGCAGCCAGCCTCGAACCTCTTGAACAGACGGCAGCTCAAGGGCATTCGGCTTGCCGTAGCGATCATTAAACTCTTTGTCTGTCGGCCCATTTCCATCATTTGCTGTGTCGTATTTTGAATATTTTGTTTCGCCCACTGGCGGTTTGTCACTTCTTGCGAAGGACTTTTCTCTTGTGTTATTGGTATACTCACTCATAGCTTTTTATACTCCGCACTATGATTTTGGTTAACGGCATTGGCTCCTTTCTGCCGATTCCTCCCTGCTGCGTACGTTGTGGCGTTGGCAGCGTGGTAGTAAGTAATCGTATCAACTTGCATTATAGCACAAAACCAGCGCCTGCAAAGCTATTTTTGGCCTTATTTTCGTATTATTTTCCCCATATGTACCCCTGTCGTACCAGTGGTGGCTATTTGGACGATAATTATATATTTTTCGCAAGCATTTTGGTCTTGATTACGCGTTTTTCTCCTTCACAAATAACACCCTCACTGCCTACCTGCTCCTGCTCTGTCGCTGCATGTGTGTAGCGCAAATATCAGCGCGATGATACTACGCCACTCCAGCACTGAAATAACTCTTATGGTAATGAAGAGGTAGCCACTAGCGAAGCTGCCCAGTTCTAAGGCGCTGTATGCAGATTCTGCTGTGTAGCCTAGAGTCTAGATCTTATCCAAACCAATGCTAGACGGCCTCTCATGCCCCACCAAAGGCAAATCAACATGCATAGCATACCCCTGTTATGCCAGGCTCTGCGGCAAACCACAGCACACCATCCACTATCACAGTCACTTACTATGCAGCCATAGCTAAACCGCCCAAGGATATACCTCGGGCGGCTGCGTATACTGTGCCGCAGAACTTAGCCGCGAGCAAAGTGGGCAAAGGCGCGGTTGGCCTCGGCCATTTTGTGGGTGTCTTCCTTTTTCTTGAAGGCGACGCCGGTTTGGTTGCAGGCATCAACGATCTCTGTTGCTAGGCGCTTGCTGTACGGCATACCACTCTTAGAGCGAGCCGCTTGCACCAACCACATAAAGGCAAAGTGCTGCTGGCGATGACCCTGAATGGGGAATGGAATCTGGTAGTTGGCACCACCAACACGGCGGCTCTTCACCTCAAAGCTAGGGCTGATGTTCTTGATGCAGGTCTCAAATACTTCCAGTGGATCCTCGCTCTTGAGGCTGCGGGCAGCTTGCTCGAGCGCACTATAGACAGCCCGCTCAGCAACTTGCTTTTTGCCATCCAGCATCGATTTGTTAATCAAGCGCTGCACCAGCACCGACTGGTACTTGCGGTCTGGCTTGATGGTGCGCTGGAGTTTTTTCGTGACTTTACGAGGCATGGTTAGTTACCCTCCTTCTTGGCGCCGTACTTGCTGCGGCCTTGCTTACGCTTCGATACCCCTTGTAGGTCGAGCGCGCCACGGACGATGTGGTAGCGCACACCCGGGAGATCCGGCACACGGCCACCCCGAACGAGCACCACCGCGTGCTCCTGCAGGTTGTGGCCTTCGCCGCCAATGTAGGCCCAGACTTCGTGGCCGTTGGTGAGGCGCACACGAGCCACCTTGCGCATGGCGGAGTTTGGCTTCTTGGGGGTCTTGGTCGTTACCTTGACGCAGACACCACGCTTGAGTGGTGCATTTTGGTCGTAGTAGCGCACCTTGAGTGCGTTATGGATGCGCCCCAGCGCTGGCGACTTCGACTTCCGAGCCGCCGTCTTGCGTGGCTTGCGCACCAATTGGTTAATGGTTGGCATGCAATTTCTCCTTATTGCTTATTGTTCGGCTTCTATCGCTCGCCCCACTGTTGGATTAGTAGTGTGAGTGTAGAGTACCTGCCGCTGGGTTATAGTAGCCCAGCATCTGTATGTACGATTATGGAGCAGCACCTCCGCCTCGTGTCTATACCTTCTCTGCCAGGCAGTGCGCTCACACCAGCGCCCTACCCCGAAAAGAGGAAACTCGTGTGGTATTATAGCATGGATCATTCTATTGAATCAATTGCGTGTGATATAATACTAAATACTAAATGTTAAATGTACCATGACCATGATGTACAATTAACTCAAAAAGCGTCTCTTATGGGTGCTTTTTGCGTATCTTAGAGTCTGATCAATCTAAATCTATCTCTGCATATCGTTCTTGTTATAGGCACGATGTAGCATATGCTATGACCATAACCACAATATCTCTTAGCTCTTCCTGCTTCCATCCATTACTACAGCAGTAATAAGCGAATGTGTTACACTCATTATTATGAAACAAACTATCGAAAAAGCAGGCTTGCTCAGCCTATCGCTTATACTTACGTCGTCTGGTGCCATTGCCCCAGCTATCCCCGCAATGAAGGCATTTTATCACCAATTTTCGAGTACACAGGTTGAGCTAATCTTGTCTATTCCGTCGCTATTTGTCATTCTCACACTGCTGGCCAATCATGCAATTCGCCGCGTGCTGTCTGAGCGACACATTATCATTATCAGCCTCATTCTCATTCCGCTGGCTGGCATAGTGCCGTTTTTTGTTCAGGAGTATTGGCTCGTGCTGGCTTCGCGCGCAGCCTTTGGTATTGGGACGGGGCTCATCAATGCGGTTGCCATTACTATACTCAGCGATTATTACAGTGGCCGAGAGCGTGCGCAAGTATTAGGCTGGCGCGTCTCTGCCGAAATCATTGGCTGTGCACTGCTCACTCTACTGGCTGGGCAGTTGATCAAAATTAGCTGGATGCACACCTTCTTGATCTACACAGCCGGGCTCATCATTCTTGCTATCTTCCTCATCTGCGCCCCACGACAACCACAGGTGCCCACTGAGCCTACCAAAGCAGAGGGTGCTTCGCCAACCGTTCACTCGCTGAGCCGCCAGCAGCTTAGCACAGTCATTGGATTAACGCTGTGCGGGGTATGGTTTGTTTGTATTGATGTATCACTGGCGCTGCGCCTGCCCGAAATCACTATTGCAGCGGGTTTTGGCTCGGCCACAGACGCAAGCATCATCCTCAGCCTCAAGCAAATCATGGGGATTATCGCTGGTGCAGTATTTGTCTATGCCGTGAGTCGGTACAAGCAGCGGCTCTTGGCGCTGTCTGCTCTGCTGATTGGTGTTGTTTTGGTTGGCTTGTCGCTATCGCCAACGATCTGGCTGCTCGGCCTCTCGTCCTTTGGGGTTGGTTTCGTCTACAGCATCATTCTCTCAACGATATTCCACCGGTTGTCAGACGAAGTCCCCGCACAATCGCGCAGCACAGCCACAGCAATTGTCCTCGTTGGATGCAATCTCGGTGGTGGCAGCGCACCATATGTTTTGCAGCTGTTTTCGTGGGTGGGCGCTCGAGGGCTGGCAGTCTTCGCTTGGTTTGGAGTGTTGTCTATGCTAATTGGCGCGAGTCTCTGGCTCTCCTGCCGGTACGCGCGTAGCCGATAATTTTTGAATCCCAGAGCCCACTTTTCAATAGCAACCTCCTCTATAATATATTCTTTCACTCTGATCCAAATACTGAATATTCTCAAAATATATTCAGAATCATCGCGATGTGGAGACAACTGCAAGGTGCGATATCATACCGCAGGTTAGATGGATAACCTCCGTCATCCCCGCCTCATGCTATACTAATCTCATGCATATTGCCATCCAAGGTCAGGCGGGGTCGTTTCATGAGCAGGCGGCGCAGCAGTGGTTTGGGCCGCAGGTCGATACCGTGCCGTGCACGACGTTTCGCGATGTTTTCCATGCGTACGCGACTGGCCAAGCCGAAGGTATCGTTGTGGCGGTGGAAAACACACTCTACGGAACAATCAACGAGCCGTACCACTACCTCGAAACATGCCCGCTACCCATCATTGGTGAGGTACGTCTTACCATTGAGCAGATGCTCATTGCACTACCTGGCGCTCACCTAGCTGATATTACCGAGGTGTACTCGCACCCTGTGGCACTTGCGCAGTGCCAGCGCTTTCTTACTACCGAGCTGCCGCATGCGGTGCAGAATGAATTTTTCGACACAGCGGGAGCGGTCGCCTATATCAAAGCAGCTGGCGACCCGCACAAAGCCGCCATCGCTGGCCAGGCTGCTGCTACTCTCCATCACCTACCTATCCTGCGCCGTAGCATCCAAGATAGCCACGATAACATCACCCGCTTCATCGTCCTCGCACCAGGCCACGCACCAGCCCGTGCCAACCGCGCCACGCTCGTCGTCACGACCAATCACCAGCCTGGTGCACTACTTGAGGTATTGCGCATCTTCGCCGCGGCAGGCATCAATATCAGCAGCCTGCAGTCTCAGCCCATCGTCGGCCAGCCCTGGCAATACAAATTCTTCCTCGTCGTCGACAGCGCTGGTGCCCCACTCAAGCACGCCCTGCGCGCCATTGAGCAAAGCGACCATACTGTACGGCTGCTGGGTGAGTATTGTGCGGGGTGAGTCTGCGAGCACACTGCCCGCTGCCTTATCCCAGCTCATCCATACTGCCGATCAGCACATCGCGCGGGCGCGAGCCGTCGGCTGGGCCAATGATGCCTTGCTCTTCCATCTCCTCCATGATGCGGGCCGCTCGGGCATAGCCCACGCGGAGCTTGCGCTGGAGGAGCGAGGTCGAGGCTTTGCGAGTCTCTACCACCACCCGCACGGCATCGCGGAACATATCGTCATTGCCTTCGCCGTTGCCATCCATATCCATCACTACACCACCTTTGCCATTGAGCTGGACAGGCTGGCTGACGATCTCATCATTATACTGCGGTGCCGACTGCATGCGTAGGTGGTCGGTCACCTTAGCGACTTCTTCGTCCATCACCCAGGCACCCTGGATACGCTTGGGCTTGGGCATGCTAGCGGTTTTCATCAGCATGTCACCCTGGCCAAGGAGCTTCTCGGCACCAATTTGGTCGAGAATAGTGCGGCTATCTACCTGGCTGGCCACCGTAAAGGCGATGCGGGCTGGCACATTGGCCTTAATGAGGCCGGTGATCACATCCACGCTTGGCCGCTGCGTCGCCAGCACTAGGTGAATACCAACTGCTCGAGCCTTCTGGGCCAAGCGGACGATCAGCGCCTCCACATCGCGCGCTGCTACCATCATCAGGTCGGCTAGCTCGTCCACCACAATGACGACATACGGCATGCGGCCTTCGTCGACCTTTTGCATGTGGCCTTGCTCATCGGCCACGGCAATCTGCTTGCCGCGCGTTTTGATCTTTTCGTTATACGTCTTGATGTCGCGCACCTTCTCCTCAGCCAGCAGGCTATAGCGCCGCTCCATTTCATTGACCGCCCACTTGAGGGCACTAATGGTCTTTTCTGGCTCAACAATAACAGGGGTCAGGAGGTGTGGGATATCGGCATACGGTGCCATCTCTACCTGCTTGGGGTCGACGAGGATGAGCTTCATTTCGCTGGGACTGTTGCGGTAGAGCAAGCTAGTGAGGAGCGTGTTGATCATCACTGACTTACCCGAGCCCGTCTGCCCCGCCACCAAGAGGTGTGGCATTTTGTTGAGCTCACCAACGAAGGGCCGGCCCGAGATGTCCTTACCAATAGCGAACGCCAGCGGCTCCTTGGCGTGTTGCCACTCGGGGCTATCTAACACCCCACGCAGGCGCACATCGGCTGCCTTGCGGTTTGGCACCTCAATGCCCACGGCCTTCTTGCCGGGGATGGGTGCCTCAATGCGAAGGCTTGATGCCGCGAGATTGAGCGCGATATTCGTCTCCAGCGCAGTGATGCGGTTGAGCTTGACGCCGACGGGTGGCTTGAGCGTGTATTGCGTTACCTTCGGGCCAATGTTTGCCCCCTCCATCTCGACATTAATGTTAAATTCGTGCAGCGTATCTTGAATGATGTGGGCATTTTGCTCAATGTCACCGGCATCAGCCGGGCTCTGACGCTTCTCCAGTAGCTCCAGGCTGGGCGGCTGCCAGTTGGGGTCATTGACAGCAAGCATAGCAGACCGGTCTTCGGCTGCTTTGTCTACAGAGGTAGACGGTGTGCTGTCGCGCAAGGTCGCCCGTGGCTTTTTGTCTGGCTTTGGCTCGGCCGGGCCATCACCGGAGAGGGTTGGGACGCCCGCGTTGAGCTTGAAGTCACTCATAGCAGCAGGCTTATCTTGGGCCTTCTCGTCCTTATTGCGCTTAGCCTTTTTGCTGGTGTCTGGTGCTTGGCTATCAGCGGCGCGGCGGGCCACTGCCACATTAGCGGCATCGTCTGCCTCAGCCTCGCTGCGCACCATGTTTTGCAGGCCACGCCACAGCGCCATGGGCGAAACACGCAAGACGAAGAGTAGCGTCAAGCCGATCAACAATACATACACAAAAACCCCCACTGGCCGGTCGACCAGCGCCAGCATAGCACGGTTGAGGAGGTCACCCATCACACCGCCCGTCGCAGCCGAACCGCGTCGCAGCAAGCCAAATAGCCCCGCAAACCACAGCACCATCAGCCCTGCCGCAAGCTTCAGCGCCACTGGCAGGCGGTTGTCCTCCGCCCGAAAGATCGCCACCGCCACATACACCGCCACCACTGGGACGACATACACTGCATAGCCAATAATATGCAGCATTGTCGCATCAAGCCACTTGAGAATTGGCCCACCCGAGCCAAACCACGACACCACCAGTAGCACCGAAAATGCCAACAACAGCACCGCCGACACCTGCGCCCAAAACCCCGCTGGCAACGTATGCTGCGGCGCGGCCTGCTTGGCTTTGCTCTTGCTCGGGCTGCGCCGGCGGGCAGCGCTTGAGCGAGTAGACGAACGAGTGCGAGTGGTTTTTCTTTTTGTAGCCATATCCTTTTTATTGTACTCTGTTTATGCTTGGTTTGATAGCGTATATTGTAGCATAATTTACTACATTAGGCAATCGGTATAGGATTGTGGGCACTGTCTTTGTTTTCTCAGCGTTAGCTTCATCGTCTCATCGCCTTCTCAGATAGAGCATGAGGGCAGATTGTCATAATCTTTTCGTCCAACATCAAGCGGTCAACATTTAGGAAGTAGAGACTCTTACAGTGTTCCTGAAGAGGGATGAGCAAGAGGACAAAGCGTGAAACTCAAAAATAGCCATTTTGTCCATTCTATGTCACAATAGAAACAAGGAGGTCGTATGCAGCAGATGGTATGGAATATAGTAACGATGATTGCACCCTTTGCGGTGATTGCCTTTGTGCTGGTAGTGCTCGCCGAATATTTGCGCATGCAGCAACGCATCAAACGCCTGGAAGAGATGGTACATGAGCTGCAGCAGCGAATTAAGTCGGACACGTAACCACAGTTTGCAAGCAAAAAAGCCAGCTGTATAGCGCTGGCTTTTTCATTTTTGATATCGTGGACGACCCCTAGTAGCTTCGGCGCTCCGAGCGGTCCTTTGGTACAGCTACCTCAGTGTCGGGCTCTTGCCGCGGTGGGAACTTTTTGTGCGGTAGGCCGGCAAAGGCGTCATTGCTCGGCTGCTTGCTACGCGCGGTCGTACGATTATTGGCTGAGCGGCGCTTGCGCGTACTAGCTGGGCGAGTTGGTGTTTTCTCATCCGTGGTGGCGGGCAGTACACCAGCAGTTTTGCGTGCAGCAATGGCGGCTGCTTTGGCGGCGGCACCACCCTTGGCAATACGCGGTGGCGTGTGTGGCTGAGCTGGCGCAGCAAGGCTCTGGCGCGAGCGTCCAGCTGGGACTTCGCGCCCCACACGGGTAGTGCGGCTCGACGCCTTTTGTGGTGCACCCACTTCGTTGATGACTGGGATAATGATGGGCATGCGGCGTGTTTGGTCGTACAAGACGCGAGCAATGTCGTCTTTGATTTCCTTCTTTACGACATCAAGGTCATACGAACCCACCATGCTACGCGCTGCTTTTTGCTTGAGGTAGGCACGGATCATCCCCATCAGCTCCTCATTATCGCGCAGATAGATGAAGCCCCGGCTGATGATATCTGGACTGGTGAGGAGGCGGCCCGTCCCACGCTGGACGGTGAGCACCACAACGAACATCCCCTCCAGGCTCATGTGGATGCGATCCTTCAGCACGACATCGCTCACGACTGCACCAGCGTCGTCATACATTGTGCCGCCCGAGTGCGGAATGCGCCCAATCTTGTGTGCACCATCGGTAGTAAACTCCACAATATCCCCCGGATCGCAGACAAAGATATGGCTGCGTGGGATACCACACTCCTTCTCGGCCAGGCGAGCATTATGCACTAACATGTGGAACTCGCCGTGGTTAGGCAAATAATATGTGGGCTTGACGGCACTAATGAGCCGCACGTGGTCATCATAATAGCCATGGCCAGACAGGTGGAGTGGCCCCACCCCGGTCAGGTGTGTCTTGCCATTTTGCACCACGTCGCCACCTTCGCGCATCAAGCCATCAACGGTGCGTACGACGTACTTCTCGTTGCCTGGGATAGGGTTAGAGCTAAATACCACCACATCGCTTCCCTTGATCTTGACGAACTTATGCGCTCCCGTCGCCATGCGGTTAAGCACTGCACTAAATTCTCCCTGGCTACCCGTACAGACGATGGTGATCTTGTGGTCGGGCAGCTTAACGAGATCTTCCATCTTTACTACCGTGTCTTTGGGGATCTTGATAGCACCAGTGCGCAGTGCTACCTCCAGGTTTTGGATCATACTAAAGCCAGCAAAGGCCACCTTACGCCCATGCTTCTCTGCTTCCTCGAGGATGAGCTGAATTCGGTGCAGCTGGCTAGAGAAACTACTGATGATGATGCGGCTCTTGGCCCACTTGTCCATCACCTCACCCATGCTATGCTGGATGTCGTGCTCACCGTGGGTGTGAGTGCCAGCGCTCTCGCAGTTGGTCGATTCGTTCATCATGAGGAGGAAGCCCTCGGTGTGCGCAATATCCTGCAAGCGCTCGAAGTCGAACTTGCGGCCATCCACCGGGTTCTCCTCAATACGCCAGTCACCACTACTAAGGATATTCCCCACTGGCGTGCGCACCACTACTGCGGCCGAATCGGGGATAGAGTGGTTCACCCGCACCAGCTCCACACTAAAGGAGTCGCACAGCTGGACGATCTCATGCTCCTCAGGCTTGAGCTCGTGATACTCTGGCTCGTAGCTGCCATCGGTCTCGGCCATAGTGCGCTGCAACATACCCAAGGTAAAGGCTGTGCCATAGACTGGTGCAGGCAGCTTGGGGATGATGTGCCGAAAGGCACCAATATGGTCGAGGTGCCCGTGGGTAAAGATGTGTGCCCGAATCTTGTGCTTATTCTCCTCCAACCACTGCGTATCGGGGATGATGTAGTTGATACCTGGATAGTCACTACCTGGGAAGAGGAAGCCCATGTCGATGATGATGATATCGTTGTCGTACTCGATGGCCGTCATGTTCTTACCAATGCCCATCTCGCCTACCCCGCCAATCGGGATGACCTTGAGCGTTGGGCGCGGGGCGCGGGGCCTTTTAGGCTGCATATTGAGAGTAAACTGCTTGCCGCCATAGCCATTGTAGACCGACTTATTGACCGGCACGTTAATAACATGCTGCGAGGCCTGGGCATTGACCCCTTCGCTGGTGCGGCGCTGTGCCCGAAAGACCTCGCCTTTGCGTGTGGTGGTGGCGCTGAGCACCGTGTTGGTTGTCGCTGGTTGTTTGCTTGCGTGTGGACGCTTCTTGGCGTCATCTGCCTGGGGTGTGGCCACTCGTCGTTGACCCATTGTATCTCACTCCTTCTAATACATTATTCTGGTTCTACTAATAAGAGACAGGCTAAGAGCCTCAATAAGTGGTTGTATTATAGCAGATGATGGTGAGGTGTGTCAAAGCCACCTCGCGAGAGGTGGCTTTTGCTTCGTGTCGCAACGAATTGATAGTGTATCTATGCACACCAAAATCGCAGCATATCGCTCAAATTTTCGCCTGTTTCCGCTTGGGGAGCTGGCTGCCACGATGCGTTATCACTTGGGCTGCTGCCATCAGGGTTTTCTGTGCTAGCTGATGCTTCTTCGATGGCAAACGTTGGTGCGCCATTCTCGTCAGTGGTTCGCGTCATCCGTATGTAGTACAGCTTCTCATTTGGGTCAGTATTAGCGCTTGGACGGAAGCTACTTACCAGTGTGACCTCTGTGGCAGGGTTGCCTGTGATCTGCAGCAGCTCTGCCGTCGTCAGCCCACCAGCTGGCTGGGCGACCCCTGGCTCTTGCGGCGTCTCCAGCGTCACCTCCTCTCGGGTGGTTGTTTTGCCGGTGGTTGTGTCTTTTTGTTTGTGAGCCACTGTCGTTACGACAACGTTTTGCCTACCGCGGTCGACGATAGCTCGCTTCGCTGTAATAATCTCCTTAATAGCCCTACTCTTATCAGTCTGGTGCACTGCAAGGGAGTCACCCATATAACGATCTGCCTTCGTCTTGCCCTGCAGTTTGGTATAGCGCGTCGTAATGCCGTGCAAAACTTCCCTGTCGACCTTCTTCACATCAATCTCACCATTGGGAGTTGTAAATTCTACCTCACGACCCGATTGCCCAAATGGCTCAGCCGTTGCGGCTGTTTCGTTCGATACGGGCGCTTCTGCTGTATTATGACAATACGCAAAACCATTCATACCAGCAAGCAAGACCGCCAGAGCGGCAAACTTTTGCTTCAGCGAGAACCGTAGCGTATCTTTCTTATCGGTATCATCGGTAGCACTCTCATTACTTAACGTAATGCGCAAGTTTGTCTCGCTCAAAATCGGTTTTCGTGCAAAGCTCCCTTCCATACTGCTTGTCTTCTGCCAAGGTTTCTTCATTATCATCGACTCCTGCTTTATTTACTACTATCCATTTACCGCTATAGTACTTTGTATTTGCTATACCTGTCAAATGTGTTCTATTCGAGTCCCAAAGCTAGCAGGCAAAAAGCCGGCTACCCCACAATAGCCGGCTCTGTGCTATGCCTCGCAGCACATTAATTTTAATCTCCATCCACCGTCGTATGAGCAAACTGCCGCGTGCCACGCCAGGCCAAGAAGCCGATGAGGAGCGCGTTTGCCACTAGCGCAAAGCCAGCCAGGATGAGCATGTGCTGCGTATAGAGCGCGCTATCTACCCCACCAGAGATCGCATGACGATAGGCAATGATGGAGTGTGTCATGGGTAGCCAGGGGTTGATGGCTTGGAAGAAACCAGAGGCTGTTTGGATGGGGAATATCCCTTCGCTCGCTGCCAGCTGGAGCACCATGATGATCATTACCGCCAGTCGGCCAGGATTATCCAGCACCATTACCAGCAGCGTAATAAGCGACATAAAGGCAAGCGAAGCAAGGTAGCTTGTGGCAGCAAATAGCCACGGATGGTCGGGCTGCAAGCCCACCACATAGACCAGCACCAGCATCATAATCGTTGCTTGCACCAGTGCAGCCAGCCCCAAGACCGACATTTTAGCCAGCCACCAGCGCCAGGCATTTTCTTGGCGCGAGAAGGTCTTGCGCACTGGGTACATCGTCGTCAGAGCCAGCCCGCCAACGAAGAGCGCTAGCGAGAGCATATAGGGTGCCATGGCATAGCCGTAGTTTGGTACACTGCCAGTACTGTGCTCGCTACTCGCCACAGGTGCGGCCATCTGCTGCTGAGCCGCTGGGCTGGTTGGCAAGAGCTTTACCTGAGCAGCACCAGTTTGCAGTTTGTGCGCCAGTGTGCCCGAGCCATCCACCAGCTGGGTACTTGCCTGCATCAGCGTGCTAGAGTGCTGCTGCAAGGTAGCTGCACCCTGAGCCAGTTGCCCACTACCCTGCTGAGCTGTTGCGAGATTACCCGCCACCAGTGCTGCACCAGCTTGGAGCCGCTCGCCACCAGCCCGCACCGTGTTGTAACCCGCAAAGGCAGTGGTGGCTTGTGGGGTAAATTGCTCCACGCCAGTATTGAGCGCCGCCACACCATTCTTGAGTGTTTGCTGCTGAGTAGTAAGTGTTTTGGTAAGAGTATCGAGGTTGGCCAGCAAGCTCTGCGTTTGCTCGGCAATGGCTTTGGTCTGCTGCAGAGTGCTCGCTAAGGTCTGCAGCTCGGGCAGTGTGATGGTCGTGCTACCGCCAGATACAGCAGCCTGGGCACTAGTCTTTTGGAGGATCGCCCCAGCCGACGCAGCTGGTGCTTGCATTGCCTGGAGCGCACCCACCACCCGCTGCGCATCTTGGACGACGGCCGCCTGTTGAGTCGCTACCGCTGGTGATGGCTGAGCCACTTGGGCGTTGAGTGTATTCATCCCTTGTTTGATCTGCTGCATACCAGCCGTTAGCTGGGCCACTTGGGCTGCTGTTGGCAGCTGGCCAGTCAGCTGCGCTGCGCCCTGCTGGACCTGCACTGCACCAGCCTGCAATCGCCCTAAGCCCGCTGTCAGCGTCTGCTGCTTGCTCGCCAGTTGGCTAACGCCATTGGTATAGTGAGTAAGACCCGCTTGGAGCCGTGCCGACCCCTGGTGTAAGCGCCCAGCACCATCACCAGCCTGCGCCATGCCATTACCCACTGCACCAATACCCGCTGCAACCTCCTTGAGGTAGGTTTGGGTCACTTGCTCGGCCACTGTTTCCTTCACTTTTTGCGCGGCTTGGCGGCTAATGACTGCACCAATGTAGTTTTTGGCTGGCGTCAGCTGATACGACACCACTGCTTGCTGCGGCTTGTCCTGCCGGAGTGACGCCGCACGCTGCGAGAAGTCCTCCGGCACCGTCACTACTGCATAGTAGTAGCCACGGCGTACGCCATCATCGGCTTGCTGCTTGGAGACGAATTCCCACTTTAGTGCCTTGCTCTTATGTAGAGACTCTGTCATTGTCCGGCCGATCTGCAGCTCCTTACCATTGATCTGCGCCCCCTTATCCTCATTCACAAAGGCAATCGGCAGTCGGTCGGTATGCCCATACGGATCCCACACCGAGCTGAGGAAAAACGCCGCATATATTACCGGCACAAAGGCTATTGCTATCACTGCCACCAGTAGTGTTTTGCTCTGCAGCAAGTGCCGCCATTCGGCCTGGACCATCACGCTGCGGCGACGCCTGATGGCTTGCTTCATCTTCTCACCCATTGTTAGCCAACTCCCGAATAATATCTTGCAATGTCACACCCTGCAGCGTCTCAGCCCAGCGTGCCTGAGCCCGATCAAAGGCACCAAGGATGCTCACCTCACCGCGTTTGATCTTGCTATCATCCGCCTGGCGGGCAAACATCCGCTCGGCGACTCCTTGGTACTGGACAAAGCTCTCCGTCCCCTCGACTGCCGCCACGATATCCCACAGCGTCAGCTCTGTACTAGCCCGCGCCAGGCGAAAGCCACCACCCGCACCCCTCGCCGAGGTAATCAGCTGGGCTGTTACGAGCTTACGCGTTACTTTAGTAATATACGTTGGCGACACCCCCATTTGCCTTGCCAAGCTCTGGTTCGTCACTGGCGATCGCAGGTCTGGATGCGCCAGCAAAATCACAATGCAACAGGCCTGCTCGACTGCTCCTGATAATCTCATGGTTTTATATGCGAGGTGCTATGCAGCCCACCATGCGCAGCAGCTCACTCCTCCTTTCTTTGATTGTTGATAATAGATATCTAATATCCAGATTAGCATAGACCACCCTCTTTTTTCAAGCCTGTCGTCAGAATATGCCCCTCTAAAAATCAAGCTACCTCTGTGGTCTCGAGCATATATTTTGCTGGGCTGATAAATCACAGCCCAGCATTTTCTTTTTATACTCTTGTGCTACTTTGCGCGGCGTGCCAGTGGCTTCGTGCCTTTGTAGAGCAAGTAGCGAAACAGCCCTGCCTCATACAGCGTGCTATAGCCATGCGATGCCATCACGGCATTAACGAAGAATGGCGCAAGCTTCGCATCGGGCTGAATCCAGGCGAATGGCCGGGCGAGCGAGCGCAAGCGGTGGTATGTTGGCATAACGGCCTCTGTCCAATCGGTCTCGCTTATATCGGCAAAGCCAGCCTGCTGTAGTGCCTGCGATATCTCACCGGGGTTCTGCTGCCGTACACCAAAGCCACCAGCTTGCTGCTCCAAAAAATCCATCATGCGCTGCTGGCGAGCCGACATATGGCGCGCATCGACCTCATAATCGGCAAACACTACACGCCCACCCGGCTTGAGGATGCGATAAAACTCCTGCATCGTGGCCTGCATATCCTTGGCGTGCGATAGTGTCTCATTCACATACACCACATCGAAATACTCGTCTGGGAAATCGGTGTGCGAATAATCGCCCAGCACAAAGCGCGGCGCAGGAGTCATATGCCGCGACAGCTTCTCAGATATCTTAACCTCTCGTGGTGTGATGGTAATGCCTATTACCTCACCCCCCCCCATTGGCCCGAACGAGGTGTCGCGCCATGACGCCCTGGCCCGAGCCCGCATCGAGCACACGGTCGGTCGGCTTGAGCTGCAGCTCCTTGGCAAACATCTGCAAGAAGTTCGCCTGGGCTTGCCGCTCGTTCTTCGTCTCGCTCGTCCAGTAGCCAGCGTGCTGCGAGCGGCCCAGCACCATGTTGTAGCCCGCCCACGAGCCAAACCGCGAATAGTATGCTGCCACACCGTTGTTCTTTGTGTTCATCATTTTCTCCTTGTTACTATACTTATTCTATAGTATAGCGTAGAACTGCTCAATGGAGTGGGTTTGCGAGAGCCTTTCTCCACCCTCCTCTCTCAGCCTCTACTCCTCTTTGCTGCTGCCAAAATTCTCTCTCCGTATGTCATTTTTCCTACCTCAGATAGGTCTATTTTATTAAAGCATGAGCGATATCACAATTATGACAATGGGGCGATTTGTAGTATCATGTATAAGTATAAGTGTTATACCAATGAGGTGAGGAGGAAACACAATGCCAAAACAAGAAGCAGCTGGCCTGCCATGGCCAGCCCAAGCAGCCCGCAGACAAACCACACGCCAGTCTGACCCTGCCATCCGCGATAGCAGCGCCTACCGGCAAAAGCCTACCGACGACACTGAGCGCACTACGTCGGTGACCGCGCAGAGCGAGCTTGATGCTGCCAAGACCAAGCTTGCTACCCTGCAAAAGGCACTGCAGCATGTGACCGCCATCGAGATTGGTGAGGCACAGCTCGGCACCAGTGCACGCGATTACATTAGCCACGCGCTGGAGGTGTCGCGTATTTTTTCTGAGCTAGAGCACCGCCGCGTGCCCGTCAATGGCTCGTATAATGGCCAGCTCTTCCAGGTATTGCCCAGTTCCAGCCTCGAGCTGATCGAGCGCGACCTCGGCCGTGCGAGCTTTGGCCCCTATGGCCCAGCTGGCCTCACCCGCGTTGGTCCTCAACCCAAAGAAGAGCTTACACTCGATGACTACGTCGCCGATGCCACTGCTCAAGCCACGGCCGACTACAACACCAAGAAAAAGCAAGCCGATGAGCAAGCCAAAGTTGCCACCGAGCTCCAAACCGCCCAAGAGCTCCTCGAGCGCAAAGGCTACGGCGTGACCGCACCAGAGGCTGGCAAGACGAAGACCGCCTAACCAGCTCTTGCAAATATACACACTAAGGTAAGTATTTGTGCAATGCTTACCTTTTTTCGTTTGCGCGGCAAAGCTCTTGCCGCATCTCTTACCCCTTCCTCTACCACTGATTATGAGGCACTATACATCTGAATATATCTTCCGAGTATTCATTATTTGTTCTGCGTCGTCTGCCGCACATACGCCACTGCCCGGACGAAGTCGTCGATGAGCGTCTGGCGCATGGCACCGTTGTATAGCGCAGCGGCTGGGTGGTAGAGCGGAATAACGACGAACTCTCGCTCGTGCAAGCGCACTTTGCGCGGCTGGCCATGGTCGCGGCTAATGCGTAGATCGGGGATGAACCCACCACCACTGTGCCGGCCAAGAGTAAGCACCGCCTTTGGCTGGATAATATCGAGCTGCTGCATGAGGTACGGCCAAAAGGCGCGCTTCTCCTCCGGCAGTGGGTCGCGATTATTGGGCGGGCGATATTTGACGATATTGGTAATATACACATCGCTGCGCACCAGGCCAGCTGTGGCGAGCATTTCGTCTAAGAACTTCCCCGCCGCCCCCACAAAAGGCTTGCCCTGCAGGTCTTCATTCTTACCGGGCGCTTCTCCCACAAAGACGATGTCGGCATTGGGGTTGCCATCACCCAGCACCAGCTGCGTGGCCTGGGCAGCCAGCTCGGGGCAGAGCTTGGCGGTGATAATCTCCTCAGCGAGGTGCGCTAGCTGAGCGGCTTGGGTTTGGTCTGGCGTGGATGGGTCAAGTGGATGGGTCATACACCCAGTATAGCAATCGATGGGCGGATGGAGCAAAAAATGATACTCTAGTAGCGCATCACGTATGAAATGTATCAAAAACACCCCCACAAAAGGAGGTGTTTTGCCGTGCAAGGAAGCGATGCGCTGAGCGTACTATTCCCTACTCTGTCTGGTTTGCCTCTGGGTCGGTGAGCTTGCGCACCATGGGCAGCACCAGGTAGATGCCGATGATGGCGGCGATGAGCCCTCCACCAACGATGGCAAAGTACAGTGGTGAGAGCGTTGGCTTGAGCGAGGCGGAGAAGGTTGTGATGAAGACGGTACCAACCCACACCCCAATGGCGCACGAGAGGAGCGAAACGCTCAGCAGCGGTACCAGCGACTCCGTCATGATGAGGCGCTTGAGTTGGCCCAGACGCATACCACCGAGGCGCAGCGTGTAGAGCGAGCGACGGCGCTCAAACAATCCACCAATCGTCGAGACGATCAAGCTTGCCACCGCGACGAAGAGTGTCACACCCATGCCAGCGTAGGCCATCTCGGCGAAGTTCTTGATGATCGGGT
Source organism: Candidatus Saccharimonadota bacterium (assembly GCA_905373835.1). Lineage (GTDB taxonomy): Bacteria > Patescibacteriota > Saccharimonadia > Saccharimonadales > Saccharimonadaceae > Saccharimonas. The sequence continues at coordinate 257,765 of CAJPUN010000001.1, read as the reverse complement.
TGATCTGTGGATGCTTCTCGAAGTCCCCACTGCGGATGTAGAGGAAGTCTTGCGGAGTCTGGCGGGCATAGACAAGGGCGCGCACCTTCTCCACATCATTGCTGTGAGCAACGGTGAGGAGGTAGTCTTTGGGGCCATTAGTATTGACTGGCTGCTCGGCGAGCGAGACAGTCTTGACGACAGCACCGTTGAAATCGAGCAAAGCATAGTGGTCACCCTGTGCACCGCTGGGGCAGCTGTGCTCGGTGTAGATAGCAAGGTCGCTGCAGCGAATGGCACGAGCTTGGACACGGCCATTGTCACCAGCAATAGGATACATTGGGGCAACATTGGTGATGTATGGCTGCTCGCTCAGGATTTTTTGAGTATCCGGCTGCAAGGTATGATCTTGCGAGGTGATCGCTACAGCATTGCTGCGCAGCTGCGAGTAGCCGTTGCTCGCCACCGATGAAGCGTTGAGGGCATCAATACCACTCACCGCCGAGAGGTAGAAGCTCCCCGCAAAGAGGGCCAGCACGACCCCACTCACACTGCGGAAGACGGTCTGCGAATGGACGGCAATTCGCTTGCCCGCGATCAAGGCCGAGCCACTACGTGCATAGCGTGCCACGATGCGAGCGATTTTATTCGTCAGCCAGCCACCAGCCAGCACCAGGCCAAACATCACACTGAGGAAGGCTGCGAAGAGAATGAGGGTCGGTATAGAGCTCTCACTTGCTCGCTCAGCCATCCAGTCGTGCCCAGGCTTTGACGCCATCCAGCCAAAAATACTGAGGCCAAATGCCAGGGGGATGACGCGCCACACCCGCAGCTTCTTTGCCTTTTCGGCTGAGCGCGAGACGCCCAGTGGTGAGAGTTGTGCCTTGCGCATCCGACGCCAGTTGACGTACGTCGTTAGGCCGAGAGTCACACCGACGATGATAATATATTGATACCACTGCAGCGCAAGATCAGCTGGCCAGAAACGCATGTCGCCATAGGAGAAGCCATAAAGCGAGCTCTGCGTCAGCGTAAAGATAACGAGGCCCAGCACCACACCGGCCAGCGAGGCCAGCAGCGACTCGAGCAGCAGCACACGGGCCACTTGCCCCTTGGTCGCACCCACGAGGCGCAGGGCGGCGTAACGCTTCTCGCGCTGTGCCCCACCCAGCTGCGTAGCAACAGCAACGAAGGTGACAATTGGGAAGAGCAAGATCGATCCGCCCACGACCAGCATCATCAGCGAGAATGGGTCGAAGGCAACACTCTGCGCCTTACCATTGACATCGGTAATGTAGACGTCGGCGTAGGAGTTGGGCTGCCCATTTTTCTTAGCATATTGGTTGCTCTTCTCAACCTCCTCCGCACTCACACCCTTGACCAAGTACAGGTCATCGGGGCTCGCAGAGTACTCATCTGGTAGTGTGCCAAGGTTAGTGGTGAGATTGCCAAAGCGCTCGAGAATCTTGTCCTCTGGGTGTTGGGCGATCGCCGCTGCTAAGCCCTTGGAGAGGTAGTATTCACCTGCCTTTGGCGTGTCTATCTTGGCAAATTTGGCGGACTTCTCAGTGCCCTGCAGCGAGATGACGCTAATCGTCTTGCCTCGCCATTCATCTTTGTTGCCCCGCTCGATGCCACCAGCTTTGAGTGGCTCTTGGCCGGTTGCTTGTGGCTTTTGGGGTGTATCTCTGGCTGCAGAGATAGTACTTGAGATAATCGCCCGGTTTTGGCGGCCCACCAAGCCATTGAGCCCAGCGGCCATGTAGCACAGCATGACGATTCCAAGCGAGATGGCTGCTGCCGTGAGGCCCAGGCGCATCATCGATTGCCGGCCCGATTTTTTTAGTAATAACCAACTAACGCTCATGTTACATCCCTCCCGAGATCTGCCCATCGCGCACGATGATCTCGCGGTCGGCATAGGCAGCAATGGTTGGTTCGTGGGTCACCATAATCACGGTAGTACCATATTGCTTGGCAGTGGCAATAAATAATTCCATCACACGCTGCGAGTTGAGGCTGTCGAGCGAGCCGGTTGGCTCATCGGCAAACAGCACCTTCGGCTTGATAACCATCGCCCGGGCAATCGCTACCCGCTGCATCTGCCCACCAGAGAGCTCACCGAGCATATTGCCCGCCTTATTGCCTAGCTCCACATTGTCCAGCCAGCGCTGGGCGGCTTCGTACGCTACGGCACGTTTCTCGCCATTGAGCAGTAGCGGCAGCGCGACATTATCCAGCGCCGTGAGTTCTGGCACAAGTTGCCCAAACTGGAAGACGAAGCCAAAGGCTGTGCGCCTGAGGACGCTCCGCTGGTCGTCATTGAGCTGGTCGATCCGCTTACCCGCGCAGTGAATCTCGCCACTATCGACAGGGGTAATCGCCGCCAGGCTATGCAGCAATGTACTTTTACCCGAGCCGCTCGGCCCCATAATGGCCAGCACTTCGCCGGGCATTACATCTAGCGACACGCCGCGCAATGCTTCCGTCTGGCCGAAGGATTTCTTCAGATTACGGGCGCTAATGATTGGTTGATTGGTTGGTCTCATTGATCAGTTCCTCCTTAAGTTTGGTTAAGCGCGACGTCGTTAGCTCAATCCAGCGCAGGTCTGCCTCCAGATGGTACAGTGCGTGGTCGATGAGCAACGTGTCGGCTAAGTTACTTTCGCGGCGACGGCTTGTCAGGTCGCGCATCCGCTGAATATGGGCTTGCCGCTGGTTGTCTAGGTAGGGCGCGGCATCGCCTTCGCGCAGGATTGCCAGCACGGTCTTGACGTACATATTGGCCTGCGACTGATGCGATGGCAGCTCGGGCGCCTCCAGCCAGGCCTGCAGATCTTGCTTGCCCTGCTCGGTAATGGCATAGCGCACCCGGTCTGGCCCACCAGACTCACTGGTGTCGGCGATCTCCTCCACTTTGTTGTCGCGCTTGAGGCGCCCCAACGTCGAGTAGACTTGCCCTGGCAAAATTGGCTTATCTTTGCCAAAAAAGCCATCGTACTGCTTCTTCAGCTCATAGCCATAGTTTGGCGCATTCGCCAACAATCCGAGTAATGTATATTGAACGTTCATATCTCTACTATACACCGAGTGACTAGCGAGTGCAAGCCTTATTATACACTTAGTGTATAGTTTATAGACACGTAGTGGGTAATGTAAGTATTTACCTCTGTTATCTCATTCACTCTATATCTTTCTTAGCAGTCCAGCTTGGTGTCTTGTTCTGTTGCTGCCCTGCTTCGCTGCCATCATAAGCCCCACTTACTATCGGCAAACACTACGCCAGTATGCAGCCAGACTCGTTTGCTCATGAGCAGCATACGTAGGCTATTTGCGCATGATGATATGACGGTCATATATACTGCTCTTGAGTACAAGTACTTCGTTTATTGCATTACTTACCGCCCATAAACCCAGCAAAAGTAAAAAGGCCAGTCACACTACTGGCGCAGCTATGCAAGGATAACCCAAACGACATAGAGCCCTCAGCTTCTCCAAGCACAGCAAAAACACCCCAGCAGCATCTGGGGTGTTTAGCATAAGATAAGCTGCTATATTGCCTATCTCAGTATCGATAATTAGTCGCCAAGGGTATCCATCTTACCCTTGGTGCGCAAGATATCGCGCAGTTCGCGGACAGATTCTTTGCTCGATGACTGTGCATCTTTGAGCTTGTCGTAGAGCGACTTTGTCAAAGATGTGCTTGGGATCTCGGGGCGCTTTGGTGAGCTACTGCTGCTATCACGGTTCTTGTAGTAGTTGACGAGAGCGACATAGTAAGCGCGCATCTCTTTGCGATACTTGATCTGCTCGTTGGCATAGTCGCGCACGCTGGCGTACTGTGAGTCTTTCATCTTATTAAGGGCGTTAAGGCAAGATTTTTGCTGCTCATCATACTTCTGGCCAGCTTCATCACCAGATGAGCTACTGAGTGGCGAGCTGTAGCTCGTGCGGCACGAATTGCTGTATTCTTTGTAGGCAGTAGCGACCGCACCCGATTCTTTGAGCAGCGGCTTGACTTTTTCGTAATCACTCTTGTACTCTTCGAAGGCTTTCTTGACCTCACCATCGCGCATAGCGGCAGCTTTGCCGAGCTTGTCGAAGTGGTCATCCGCCTTGCGAACTACCTCGTTGATTGACGTTTCTGGGTCTGACCTGTCTATATTAAGGCTGGTTGAGTCGAAGCTATTCATCATAGCGTATGCCTTGCGGTAATCCTCGGTGCTTGGCCCTGAGAATAGTACGATACACACGATTATAATGATGATCAGCACAAATATACCAATCCCGCCGCCAATCAAACTCCATAGCAAGCCCTTGCTCATGCCCTGCTTGGGTGGCATTGGGCCCATTGGCCGGCCTGGTTGTGGCTGCATTGGCTGAGGTTGGCCTGGTGCTGGCTGAGCTGGTTGCTGTGAAATGGGTTGAGGTTGAGGCTGGGGCTGAGCTGCAGGTGCTGGCTCAGCAGCTGGCTGTGGAGCAGCAGGAGTAGACTGCTCAGTTGGTGCTGGCTCAGCGGCAGCGCGCTTGCTGGCCAGAGCGGCCTTCTCTTCCTCAGTATAAGGTGGGTTATTCATATCAAAGGTTGGGACAGCCTCTGGGGGTTGCTCCTGGGGGGTTGCTGGTTGATTACTCATGCATCTCCTTGTTAACTTGGCTATTATTCACCATAACTATTATACCGGAATAGCAGCAATTGGCCAATATATATCTTGCTGTGGCTGCGCGCCCTCCTATCCTTCACATCCACTCATACAGCACCAAAGAAAGCGGAGGTTGTTACCAGCAAAACACCCCACGCATCCTTGCTGGGGTGTTTGTCTTCTGTTGCGAGGCTAGTGCTCAGATCTGCTACAATCCAATCATCGTCAGATTAATCTTGCCGCGCTCGTCAATGCCGGTGATCTTCACCTGTACAGTTTGGCCTTCTTGCACGACATCTGTCACCTTGCCGACGCGACCCTTGGCAAGCTTCGAGATATGCACCATCCCATCCACGCCAGGCAAAATGTTTACAAAGGCGCCAAAGTCCTTAATCGTCACCACGGTGCCGGTGTAGGTGCGGCCAACTTCGGGCTCTTCTACCAGGCTTTTAATCCAGGCCAGCGCCTTCTCAATCGCCTCACCATTGGGGCTGGCAATGGTAATCAGGCCGTCTTCTTTAATATCTACCTCGGCACCAGTTTCGCTAGTGATTTTGTTGATGGTTTCACCACCCTTGCCAATAACGGCACCAATTTTATCTGGGTTAATCTTGAGCTTTTCAATACGCGGCGCGTAGGAGCTCAGCTGCTTGCGTGGCTCTGGCAGCACACTCAGCATATGCTCCAGGATGTGGGCGCGGCCGGCCTTACTCTGCTCGAGCGCCTGGCGCAGCACCTGCACGGGCAGGCCATGCACCTTCATATCCATCTGCAAGGCGGTAATACCCTTGCTCGTACCCGTCACCTTAAAGTCCATGTCGCCAGCAAAGTCCTCGGCGTCGGCAATGTCGCTCAGTACGTAGGGCGTGTCACCATCCATCATCAGGCCCATAGCAATGCCGCTAACCGGGGCTTTGATGGGCACGCCAGCATCCATCAGGGCCAAGCAGCTACTACAGGTGGCCGCCATGCTGGTAGAGCCGTTCTGGCTCATGATTTCTGTCACGCTGCGGATGGCATAGGGGAACTCTTCTTCGCTCGGTAGCACTGCCGTGAGGGCGCGCTCCGCCAGGTAGCCGTGGCCAATCTCACGCCGACCGGGGCTACCAAGGCGCTTGACCTCACCCACCGTGTAACCCGGCGCGTTGTAGTGGTGCATATAGCGGCGCTCGCCTTCCGTCACTTCCATGGTATCGACTAACTGCGCGTAGCTAAGCGGCGCTAGTGTGACGATATTCATCCCCTGCGTCACCCCGCGGGTAAACAGGCTGCTACCGTGGGTGCGGGGCAAGATCCCAACCTCGCTCGAGAGCGGGCGGATCTCCGTCAGGGCGCGGCCATCGGGGCGGGTGCGCTCCTCCACAATGCCGCGGCGTACATCGTTGTGCAGCGCCAGGGTAAAGGCTTCGTCGTACTCATCACGCACCGCTGCGTATTCCTCGGCGTCGAGGCCCAGCTGCTCGGCCATGGCCTCGTGGAAGGCCCAGCGGATTTCGTTCACAACTTCATTGCGCTCGGGGTATGGGCGGCGGATCTTCTCGCCCAGTTTGCCATCAACCCACTGGTTGGCCACGGCTTGGATGTCTTCGTTTGGTAAGACCAGCTCGTATTCCTGCGGCGCTGGTGCTACCTTATTCGCCAGCTCGCGCTGCAGCGCGATAGCTGGCTGCATGGCTTGGTGTGCCCAGGCTATGGCATCGACGATGACGTCCTCGGGCACTTCTTTAGCGCCGGCTTCTACCATGGTAATGCCACGCTCAATGCCGGCCACCACCAGGTCGAGGTCGGACTGCTCACGCTCCTCTGGTGTCAGGAAGGCTTTAAATTCACCATTCACCCGGCCAACGCGCAGGCCCGCCACCGGCCCATCAAACGGCGTGCCCGTCAGCATCAGGGCGCTGCTGGCGGCAACCATCGCCACCATATCGGGGCGGAAGCTCGGGTCCATACTCAGCACAGTAGCCACCACCTGCACTTCCTGGCGGTAGCCTTTCGGGAAGAGTGGGCGGATCGGCCGGTCGATCAGGCGGCCAATCAGCACCGCTTCGTCGCTGGGCCGGCCCTCACGCTTAATAAAGCGGCTGCCGCTAATCTTGCCCGAGGCATAGAACTTCTCTTCGTAGTCGATGCTTAAGGGGAAGTAATCCAGCGTCACCGGGCGGCTGCCCACCTGGGCGGTGCCTAGCACCACTGTGTCGCCGTAGCGCACCAGCACACTGGCCGTCGAGCGAAAGCCAACGCGGTTGACCTCCAGGGTCAGGGGGCGGCCGCATAACTCGGTCGTCACAGCAAAGACATCTTTGCCGCTTGGGTTAATAATACTCATACAGAGCTCCTTTCTTGCGGCAAGTAACAGGGGTGAATGCTCGCATTCATCATCTTCATGCAAGCCCTCAACGCTATCACTGCCGCGTTAATATACTCCCTTTAGTATACCGCATTTTGGGATATACTGGTAGTGCTTCGTATCGGACAGCCTCGGAGCTTACACGCTGTCTGGGCTGCCATCAATTACCAGGCGCATCGTATCATCACCTTCATACGTAGTCTGTGAGCCCTTGATAGAGAGAATGTTTTTACTACCCTTGATCGCTGCACTGCCTATAAATCGTACATACGTTGCGCTCAGCCATTCAACACCATGTGGCGTAACAGTAATTTCTTCGCCTTGATCCCCTATGACAGCAAACGAGACACCATCTTCCACCTCTTGTGGTTGGCCATAGATCATATACTCACTACGCTGAGAGAGTTGTTTCTCCAAAACTGCTTTATATTAGCAAGTTATCCCAGATTCGTCAATCAACCCCTCACCATACGTATGCACAGCATAGCCTCACCACCTCTGTTATGAGCCTCTCTCCCCTGCTACTCTAGCGGATTAGCGGCATGCGTGACACACTTGTCACTTATATCATTGTGTTGTCGTACCGGCTGCGGTTCTTCGCTTGGCGGCGCTTGCGGCCGACGAACCACCACCAGGCACCACCGCCACCCGCTGCAGCGAGAACTACTGCCACAGCGATAAGAATGATGATCGTCCAATTGGGCCCTTCCTCTTGCTTGCGCACAGTGGGCTGCTGGCGCTTTTTGCTTGGCTGCGGTTTTTTCTTGTCCTTCTTTTCGTCCTTTTTCTTGTCTTTGTCGTCTTTTTTCTTCTCCTCAGGCTTGGGGGCGGGTTTTGGTGCTGGTGCAGGTGCTGGCGCAGGCTGAGCCGTTACTTTCAGGCCAAAGGTGTCGGCGCAATCAGCCGTGAGCGGCGTGGCTGCACCCACTGGCACATTACCGCGTTGGACACTCCCTAGGCCGGCCAAGCCACCCAGCAAGGTAGATGAATCATTATACGGGTTGATATTTGGATCTGCCTCCTCAGCTGGTGTGGTCGGGCCACGATCGGAGGTCGTATACACCCAGCCAGCATTGCGCTCGCGGGCCTTGGCTACCACCTGAGCCTGCTGCTCGTTGCTGCCCACACTGTGGATGACGTGCCACATTTTGTAGGCGTTGGCTGGGTTTTTCTCGAAGTTGGTGGCAGTTGGGTGGTTTAGGTCGTAGTAGCTATCGCTCAGGTAGCGCGCTGCCGAGGTCTCGGCATTCAAGAATACATCACCATAAGGCATGACAGACTCACCAAGGAAGCGTGTGCCCGCATTATGGATAACGATGGAGCCAGGGTGCTTGACCTTGACGTAGTTGTAGAGATTAGCCAGGTAGCAGGTCTTTTGACCACTACTGTGGTTGTCGGCTTCGTCAAAGAAAATCCCCTTCACATTGGGGTAGAGCGCATACCAGCGGTCAATCTCTGCTGCCACCTCAGCAATATTGCGCGTCTGGCGGCCATGCTTGACGTAGCCAATGTATTTGACCCCAAGCGAATCGAGCCGTGCCAGAGCCTTTACATAATCACTACTAACCGCTGTACCTGGCCCGCTCGAGGGGTTAACCACTGCAAAGGGCATCTTGCTCGAGACATTAGCCATATCATTCCAATACTGATTGTTGCCGCCCTGCATGGGGTAGCTATAGGCTGGCATCATGATGGACTGCTGCGGTGCCATAGCACTCACCTGCGGCGCAAGCAACTGGCCCAGCACCGCTACGGTGGCCACAAACATCAGCACAGCCCGCCGTACCTGCTGCATACTCCACCGCATCGCCACACCCGTGGACGCCCGTGCTGCGTCTGTCACATCCTGCATAGTCACTCTCTATGATAGCATCTTTGTGCACAAATAGGTATTATGTTGTGTATGTCACAATGTTTTTGCGGTGGCTTCTCTGTTGTGGCACGTTACTTGCAAACTCAGTGGTATCAGTCTATTATCTCCATTACTTCATCCATATTAACTATAGAATGGAAGAATGGAAGTGATTACGCTTGTACAATACGGTGAAAGTAGTCGTGCACAGCGGGTTGGCTCGCTTCGGGCACGTTGGCCATATATTCAGCGCCAAAGACCGTTGCAGCTGTGTCTCGGTCGAAGCAAAAGCCCGTCAGCCTCAGCGGAGCATACCCATCGCCAAACCGCCCCCATACTGTGCCCGGTGGAAATTCAACACCGCAGTATCGCACTGCATCGGCGGCAAGGAACGTATGCGCCCCATGTGTTTTGCTAATAAAGCGCTTGTTAGCAATATCCGTCTCGCCTATCGCTGGTTGAGTCCTCATCGTATATGCCTGAGCAAAGTACGCCTCGACATCTTTGCAGCCACCCTCACGGAGGCGCACTGCTTCGGTCGGCATAGGCAGATCGCTAGTGCGGTCGGTGCCACGAGTGGCAATTTGGTTCAGTAAGGCAATCAAGATATCCGCCGCTGGCTCACCGGTTGGCTGGAGCATTGCATGATGTTCGTCTTCCGCCACAAGGTGGCCTGTTTGGTCAGCCGCCATCTTGATAATCTCGCGCGACATCCAGGCATAAGCATTACCATAGCGGCTACCCTGCTCGGTAATGAGCTCCCACTCAGCAGTACCCGCAAGACGCACACCACCAGCATCACAAGCATCCAACAGCGCTCGTGCTGATGCGGTGTGGAGATATAGATGCTCATCTGCATCATTTTGCTCTTTGTAGCGGGCAAGCAGTGCCGTCCCATAGCATTGTAATGCACTATTACTACCATCTTGCTGAACTCTACGCATCAACACGCGGTCAATGTAGATACTTGGGTCAAATGCACCGATGGAGATCATGGGCGCGCCAGCGTGCAGATGTTCAATGCCACTTGTAATCTGGTGCGCCACCTCTTGCACGCGCCGCATAGCTGGCGACTGCTGGTATGCATCTGCTACAGCCTGGCAAAATTCATCATCTGTCAGCCCGTCATTCCGGCTTCGGCATAATGTGACAATTCGCTGCTCGAGGATGCTCCGTGTCTTGTCTATTGGCTTATCCACTGTAACAAGTGCGCCGTCTAGCAGTGGCACTACCTCCTCAGGTATCATATCTGCCGGGCTGCCATCCACCAAATATTCTGCAGCCTTCTCCCCTGCTGCCATAGTTTCCAAATCTTGTGCAAACCGCTTTGCCTCGCGCGCTGCTTTGTCAACGACAAACTGCCGACGCTCCTGCGCAAGCCGCTCAGCTGTGCATAGTGGCTCCCTCGCTATTTCGTGCGAGGAAGACACTGGCGAAGTTGTTTCAGCTGATGGTTGTTTTTCTTGGCTCATTGTTGCATGATAACGTACAGTGGTTAGTCTTGTAAAGCGTTGCGTATGCTATAGCAACACCACCCGCTCTCTCGCCCACTCTAGTGCGGCGAGGCTGCGCTGGCGAGCTGCTGTGTGCTCGGGCGAGGGTTGGTCGCTCCCCCACCACTGGTTCCAGGCCCAGTCAATAGGGTTGAGACACTCAAGGTGGTCGGTGTGGTGCAGCTTACCATTGATAAAGACATCGTTGCGCTGGGTGTAGAGATGAGTATAGCCACATCGCTGGAGGGCGCGCAGGCTGGCAACGTTACCCTGCACCACAGCGGATTTGATGCAATGTAGCCCTAGATTCTCAAAGGCGTACCACGTGCGAGCATGGTGGCTAGCACTAGCAACACCCTTGCCCCAGTAATCTTTATCCACAATAATGATGCCGCTTATGGCAGTGTGGACGTGCTTTCTCGTAATATTCACCAGTGATGTACTGCCAATTAGCTGCCGCGTTTCGCCATCCTTAGCCCAGATACCCCAGACGATACTTTCTTTATCTGCGATTGTCTTGTCATACCATGCTTGCTCGGTCTCGAGCGTCTGCGCCCGATGCTCGGCAAAATACTGCGTGACCGTCCCGCGCGCAAACCCCTCCACAAACGGCCTCAGCTCATCCCGTGCAAACGGCGCAAGCTCCAGCTCGAGCCCCTGCTTTGTCGTGACTGTCATCATTGGGCCAAATGCCATGGTGTGCTCCTTTCGTGGTGTTTTTTCTAGTATATCATTGGTGGGAGAATAATACACAAGGCGAAGGGCCGCCCTCATCAGATACCCTAAGGGCGAGAGAATATGTTCATCATGCGCTTAACTCCACCACGGACAACGTCAAGCGTCGTAGGTGCGGCATTCTTCTTGGAGCGCTCAATGAGCCTCTTGACAACGTCCATATCCTCTACCTGGGCATATTTACCAAGGTCCTTGCTTGGCTTTGTTTGCGTCTGCTGTGTATATCGCACAGCAAGTCCATCTGGGTCAATCACATACTGCGCCCCGCCAAGATCTACCTGATGAACAAATCCTTCACCACCATAGCCACGAATACTGATGCCATTCATAATACATTGAATGGTCGCACCTTTTTCCTTTTGTTGTACTTGCCCATTCTGTGTTGTCATATGCTCATACAGCTCTACAAGCACATGTGTCGAGCCATCAAAGGTCTCGAGAGGCTGAAGTGTACCCTCATGCTGCTCGCGATATTGCGCTTGCACTGCATCCGCCGCCTTGAGCAGCTCAAGCATCCGTGGCGAATCTGTAGCGTCAGCTATGTCTGCCACATCGTCAAGCGTCAAGTCGCTATATGTCATATATCGTTGCAGGTCTGGATCTTCGCGTAGCAGAGGTGCACCCTCAAGCTGCTGATCAATAAATATGCCAAAATCAGCCACCGCCTTCTCATACTCAGTCCGGCCCAGCATAGCTTCGAGGGCAGCAACGCCACTGCTGCCTGCTCCGTGTCCTGCTTCGTACATGCTACAAATCCTTCTTTGTTTATGGTGTGGTATATTATATTACGATACATTCTGGGTTAATATTTGTCAATCACGGCACTATGAATCTTAAAAACCTCCCCAGCAAGTGGGGAGGTTTATATCTCGTGGCGGGCGCTTATTTGCGCAGGCCGAGGGTTTCGAGCGTTGCTTTGTAGGCATCAAAGTTCGTCCGCTCAAGGTAGCGGAGCAGCCGCTTACGCCGGCCGACCATTTGCTTGAGGCCACGACGAGCCATATTGTCGTGCTTGTTGGACTTAAGGTGTTCGGTCACCTCTTTGATACGAGCCGTCAAGATAGACACCTGCGCCTGTGGGCTGCCGACGTCGTTCTTGCTGACCTGAGTCAAAGCAATCGCTTTCGCTTTGTTATCCTTAGTAATCATACTGGTGTATTGTAGCAGGAGGGCGGCGTGGTGTCAATGTAATAGCACTTAGGTTTCGAAACCTCATCAGCAGCGCTCACACCCCTTCCCTAGCTGGCGTCCACTACCGAAGGAGTGCTTGGTGGGCCTGGGTGATGATGGTGTCATTATTCTCCTGGCCAAGCAGCGCTGCTTGCTGCTTGATGTCATCTTTGGTCACTAGCAGCCGCATCAGGTTGTAATATTGGAAGGTTGCCTGTGCAATGGCACTGTGGTTCTGACCCATCGCAAGGAGCTCACGCCGCTTGCCCACCTTGTTGCCCGTCCGTGCAGGGTAGCGGGCATCGAGTGCGGTATAAAATTGCCGAAGCGTCTCCACCAGCTCGGGCGCAATACAATGCGCGCGGCGGCGGGCTGGCTTGCCCCGATAGGCAACGGCATAATAATCAGTATCGCTCTCTGGGTCATAGAATGGCTCGGTGAGTAAGAGGCGCATATTGCCAATGTCACTATCGATAAATTCGCTGATATCGAGCGCGGCGAAGAATGTCTCTGCGTCGGGGAATGGCGATTGGTAGTCGACTCCTTGGGTATTCTCTGCTGTTGGCCACACAAGATCAGGCGCAGCTTCGCGGTGCGTTATTGGTATATCGATCAGCGGCTTGCCTCTATCGATGAGTGCTTGGAGTTGCTGATTCTCAGGCCTCCGCAAACACTGCTCGAGCTGTGTTGCATAGCACTCCATATCCATAAAGCTTGGGGTATTCTCGTAGGGGTAGCGCACTCTATCACGTGGGCCGCTGTTTTCTGCGAGCTTTGGTATTTTATCAAGCACATCTTCAAGGCGGCGGACATCGTCGTCTGTTATTGGGGTGTCGAGTGCTCGACGGTCATCAAGCAATTTCTGTACATCCTCTACCGTCAAAGTTCCTTCTGTGTGTGGCTGGAGATTAGTCGGGCTAATCCGCTTATGACCAATCGAATACTCTACTTCTTGTGTGCCAGTTGCGCCTCTCTCTCCGTCGCCCTTACGGACGACGTATGTGCGAGCAATAGTGAGCGCCTCATCGGAGTTCCGGATAGGAACCTGGGTTTTTATATCAAGAAAGAGCTCATCGCCAGTCGGCTGATTATTACGCATACACGAGGAGCGGAAGGCAATTTGCTGCGGATATTGGAGGCGTCGCCCCGTATCGCTCTGCTCGTAGTCATCTGGTACGGCAATCATCTCATCACTACCTTGATCAATAAATATCTTCCGGACGACATCATCTGGCAGCTCCACACGATACCCCCGGTGCCACGTGTCGCCATATGATGGGGCTACTGGCGGCTCTTCGTATGGCTCACCATAGAGATAAAGCGTATACCACCCCTCTGCTAGTAGCCTATTAAGACTCTCTGGCGAGGCCTGGAACTCCCCATTGGTATGATGCTCGGATGGTGGTATGTTATGGTTCATAATTCCACTATAGCCATTATTGGGTAGTGGTGTCAACTTAAGACTACTAAAATCTCCAAACTCCACCACTCCCTACAGCAAACTTTACCACTCCACCCGCACGCCATACTGCGCCGTCTGCCCCGGCACTAGTACTGTGGCACGAGACGGGCTATCGGCGAAGGAGTTGCCACTGTGTGTTGGCTCAACACAGAGGTACGGGCCCAGCCCATCTGTCCAGACCGCCCAGCGAGGTAATCCCTCGCTCTGTAGCGTAATGGTGCGCCGGCCCGTGGCAAGCTGGTGCGTGGGCCCATCAACGAAGATCGTATCGGCGAGCGGCGCGAGGTCGGCTAATGGCTGGCTATCCAGCACTGGCACATCATCATACACAAAATACGGGTGGAAGGCTGGCGCCACGAGCAGTTCATCCTCGCCAATATTCACCAGCCTGAGCTGCATTGCAAGCTGATGCTCCGCCACTGTATACACCAAGCGAGACTCCAGCCCAGCATAAGCATCGCTCCCCTGCAGCATGAGCTCCACTCGGTCGCTGGTGTGCTCCACCACCTGCCACTGGCTGGTGCGGCCAAAGCCATGCTGCGCCAAGCCACTCGCTCCGCCCGGGCCGAAGTTGGGCAGGCAAACGTGGCAGCCACCGCGCGTTTTGCGCTCGCCATCAGAGGTCGTGAGCTGCTGCAGTGGGTAGAATACATCCCCATGCTCGTCAGCCAGGCTAGTGATATACGCGCCGCTTGTGGTGATAGTTGCGGTGGTCGTGCCCGTGTGTAGCGTGATGTTCATCGGTATTCCTCGCTTCTTTATTTATTGTGTATGACTAATCAACAATTCCAAAATCCTGCAGCCGCTGCGCCTCTACTACTGACCAATCGGCAATCGCCGTACGCCGCAGCGCCGCGCAGTACGCCCCCGTGCCAAGCTGCGTGCCAATATCTACCGCCAGGCTGCGGATGTATGTGCCACTGCTCACCCGCGTGCGAATGACGAGCCGCGGATACTGATACTCCAGCACCTCTAGTGAGTGGATCGTAATGGTGCGCTCTGGCAACTCCACCTCTTTACCATCGCGCGCGAGCTTATAGGCCCGCTGGCCATTAATTTTGATGGCACTAAAGATTGGTGGCCGCTGGCGAATCTCACCAATGAAGTGCTGCAGCACCTTATCAATCTGCTGACGTGATGGCGGTGTGATAGGATCCTTAGTATCTTCCGGCAGATAGGGAGCAATCTCCCCTTCTGGGTCGCCCGTGGTGCTGGTTTGGCCCAGGATGATCGTCGCTTCGTACGTCTTGTCGAGCTTAGTGTAGCGCATGGCATTGCGGCATTCCGTGCCCGTCACCAGCAGCAAAAGGCCCGTCGCAAAGGGGTCAAGCGTACCACAGTGCCCCACCTTCACCTTCTTGCCAGCCTGCTGACTCAGCACCCGCCGCACCCGCGCCACCACCCCAAAACTCGTCATACCAGCTGGCTTGTCGATATGGAGAATGCGGTTATATGATGAATCAGATGTTTGGTGCGTCATGTGGTTAGTATAGCATGATGATAAAGATTATGAGATTGTATTGTCCTCAGTTGGTATGCTTTTCTTGCATGACAGTACCGCAGGAGACGTTGACAAATAGTATATAGTGTGTAATTCTCAAGATACTAGCATAGTAAGATTTAGAAGGAGCCATTGGTATGGAAACATTCAGTCCACACAGTCAAGATCAAGACAAAACACCCGAAAGAGATACCGCAACAGTAGAGCTCGACGAGATGGTATCTAGAGAGTATGGCATACCAATAGAAACAGCACGTGAGCTCAACGACGAGCTGGCAGCGGACGCTCTTGCGACTGCTATACAACTGGGGTTTCCACGAGAACAAGCTCCCTCCAACGGACAGTTGGATTCGTAAATGAGTTGATACTACCTGTACCTTCCTGATACATGAAGGGTCTGGTTGAAGGTGATCTCATACGTTTCTCGTTAATTACCTGTCCAATCAGTATTTCATATTAAAACCGGCCAAATATGGCCGGTTTGTCTTGTCGTTCCTCACAATAGTGGCAAAAGCCAGTAGCCCCCTACTTCTCCGGTACGTGGAACTGCGATGGGTTGGCTTGGTCTTTCTTGGCCTTAGCCTCAGATTGGAGCGCAGCATCGAGCTGAGCCATGGGGTTATCGGCATCAGGGCCAGGCAGCGGTGGCACGCCTGGTGGCAATGGTGGCAAGCTAGAGAAATCTGGCATTGGTGGCAGTGGCGGCAGAGCTGGCCCTTCGGCATCATCAGCTGGCGCGGCACGGTGCTTGGCGTCGAGGTCGGCCAGGGTTTCTTTGCCCGTTGGCGGCGGAAGGATGTCGTCGTTGTGAGCCATCGGCACACGCGGCATATCATTCACATTGGGGACGGTTGGCTCATGGTCGAGTGCTGCCGTGGCAGCATTGAGCGGCGCTTGGCTACCTGGTGTGTCATCGCTGTCGAGGTAGCGCCCACCCTTGTGCGAGAGGATGGTCTTGTTGCGGCCATTCTCGCGCTCGCGGCGCTTGTCATCAGCTGCTTGCTTGGTCGTAGCATTAAGTGTGCCACCCAGGCTTGGCTCACTCAGCGGCGTTTCAATGGGCTGACGCCATGGCTCGGCGCTGCCGTTGCGTCCTGATGAGCGGCGCGGGGCTGGCGCGGGCTCGGGCTGCGGATTATTCTTGGCCAGTTGCTGGGCTAGCTCAGCTTCGTCGGCGTCGGTCTGGCTTAACTTTTTTTTTCCAGCTTCAGCGTTGTGCGAGATGACGAGTGACTTATCTTTGTTATTTGCCTGAGCAGGCTTCTTGCTGGCAGGCTTGGCAGGCATTGGGCCTGCAGCGAGCTGCTTGGCTTCGGCGAGCTTGGCCGCAATCAGCTGCTGGTCACCACCAGCACTCATCAATTGCGCGGCGAGGGTCATAACACGCGAGGTAGTCTTTTCGTTACTAAAGCGCTCGGTGGCCGCTACAATACCAGTCAAAAAGGCCGTGGCAATATGCTTGTCCAAGAGCGGCTGCTCATCATCCGTATTATCAAAGCCCTGGGCGAGGCTTGCCGCGAGCTCACTATAGCTGCTAGCCTGAGGATCCGTCCAGACGATATTGCCCAACGTACCTGGCGCATCAATATGTAGCGCTGCCACTGGCGACTCGCGCAGGATGCGGCCATGCCCTTTGAGCGCTGGGTCGAGGTCATCCTCGCTGCGCACACCGATCGTCACGACGAACTGCACATTGTAATCGCCCTGGCTAAATTCCAAATCACTCTGGCTAATCGTCGCGCGGTATGGCGTAATGAAAATCTTAACGAGGTCGCCATCGAGCTTATAGCGCAAATGGTCGGCCTTTTCCTTATCAAGGGCAATGATGAAATCTCGCAGACTATCCACCGTGCTCTCAAAGGTACGCTCTGGCTCCAAAAAGCCCACTGCCGTTGGCACATCCCCACTAAAGACAGCTGTGGCGTGCTTGTCGAGCTTGTTGAGCAAAAGCGTCAACCCCAGTGCCGCACTCAGCTCATCTACCGTGGGGTGGGCGTTAACCGCCACCAAAATATTATTACTCTCACCTAGTTTGTCGATAATTTGTTGCCGCACCTTTATCTCGTCCATAGCTCCTACTTTTGCCTTACCCAAAACTCCATCTATCCTACCATAAGTAATTTCGTTTCGTCAATGGCAAGTCACAGTTAACAGAGGTAGCTATGCGAAGTATAGCACCTTTCTTTGTGCAAAAATCCCCAAAATGTGTGATCCTTATATCTCACACTATTTCATAACAGTTACCCTAGCCTACATACAAAAACACCTCTCCCTCGAGGTGTTTTGGTATATGCTCGTGCCTATTGCTTTACGCAAGCTTGACGCCAGCAGCCTTGGCAGCCTTGGCGAGCGATGCTTTGCGGCGGCTGGCGGTGTTTTTCTTGAGCAACCCCTTCTTGACGGCTTTGTCGAGCTCGCTCTGGGCCTGGCTCAGGGCGGCAGCGCTTGGCTCAGCAGTGAAGGCCTTGGTGCTGGCCTTGATGGCGCGCTTGGTGGCAATGTTGCGCTGGCGGCGAGTAGCCGTTTGCTTCATGCGTTTGACAGCTGATTTGATGATGGGCATTAATTTCCTCTATCGCTTATTATTATGGGTTAGTACTACAATCAAGCGCTCATTATAAGGCATGGCGCAGGATTTGTAAAGAGCCGGGCCACCACAGGGGCTACTGGCACTCGCTCTTTTGTGGCCGCAACAGCACATACCACAAGTAGAGCGAACCAGCGATGGTGAGCACGATCCCAGACGTCCACGGTACAGGCCCATCAAGGAATGTGTTGTATGGCACACCGGTATGGAGAATGTGGTGGAAGAGTGAGTACTTCACCATGTCGGCAACAGGATACGCGAGGATGGCGACGATGGCAATCCCCTGCTTTCCTTTGCTTCGGATGTCTCGGGAACGAATTGCTGTATAGGCAAGATAGATGGCCTGAGCAGCAAGATTAACACCAAAGACAAACACGATAGCCGGCACTGTCATATTAGAGTCGAGGCTCGGTATTTGCCCACCACTCGAAGAAATAACGGTATACGCACGCCAGCCAAGAAAGATATTGATAAATGCCTGGCAAGCCAGTGCAAGGCTCGCAATGAGCAGACATGCGCGCACGCCATACTGCCGCCCTGGCGAATGCTGCTGTGTGTGCACCGTCTGAGTGGTAACTGTTGTCTGTACTGTAGCCATACATACCTCCTTAGGTTGCGCCACTGTTTGCGATAACGTTATTATACCATATATTCACTAGGCAAGACGTTAGGCTTGATTCATCCTCATACTTATGAAGCATGCTTTAGCGTTACTACACATAACGATTTCCTTGAAATGATTTAAAAAATACGAACGAGATACTAGTTAATGGCCTGTGTGGGTTTCATTTTTTCATAAATCATATTAGCAAACACGAGTAATGGTACGATCATAAGAATCGAGTTAGCTCCCCACCAGAATATCTCAAAGTCTCCGTAGTAGGCCCAGAATGATATCGCCATAAACCCTGCACAGAACGTTAAAGTCAATCCGAACATAAGCACAAGCTCGCCTGCTGCAATTTTTCGATTCATCAAGAACGCGCCTAGAAACACGACCAATGCAGCGGCTACATCGAGCGGAAAGAAAGACCAATTCCATGCTTGCACTATCTCATTGCTGTAGTCTCTGAAGCGTAGGTCTTTGGGAAACAAGTCTGTAATTACCATGAACCAGTACAATAAGAGTCCTGCGTCAACTAGAACAAGCAGTGGTTTGAAAAATGCGCGCATGTGGATCAATTCCTTCCGTTAGAGTTGCTGTCTTCAATAGAATATTAGCACAATTGATACAGAATCAGTAGAGAAGAAGAATTCACCTCCTACACTACCGCCCCGCCACCGCAAACAAGAAGCTCTCCACTGCGTCCCATGGCGGCACGCTCGTCGTCTTCATATCGGCGTCGAGCTGGGCAGCACGCTGGGTGAGGGTGCGGATATCAGCTGGCGTGACCTGTGTGGTGAGTGGCTTGGTTTTTTTGACAACGTAGGGGTGGAGTGAGAGCTCGCGCGCAATCTCTGCCTCCCCTGCCTCGCCATAGTATGCAATCGCCGCCAGCTGAGCCCACTGCGCCCAGATGAGCGCTGCAGTTTGGTATGGATCATGACTCAGGCGCAGCTCATCTAAGGCAGCTCGCAAAGCTGGGCCTCGGCGCTCTACTGCGAGGGTTACAACATCAAAGACTGAGAACTCACGGGCCGGTGGCAACACGGTGGCAATTGCATCATCGGTAATAGTCTCGAGCTGAGCCAATGCGTCGATGGCGTGCGCCAGCTGCAGCTGGTCGATCGACCCGCCATATCCCTTTTCATCCGGCACCAGAGCTCGCTCTACCATACTGCGCACATGCGCTGGGCTCAGCAACACGCCGCGTGCATTGGCGAGCTGGCGCAGCCACCGCTCGGCGGCAGGACGCTGCCGGTCGGTCAGTGGGTCAGCAGCGATGATAGTCGCGGCTTTGTGCAGTGCTTTGTACGTTTTGGTGCGCTTATCTAGCCCTGGCTCTACCAGCACAAGCGTCGTCTCGTCAGGAATATCATGCACCCACTGGCCAAGCTGCTCCCAGAGGTCTGGGCGCTCAGACAGGCGCCGCAGCACAATGAGCCGCTGCGCCGCAAAGAGCGACACGCCGCGCACCAACTCAGCCAAGCCCGCGGCATCAAGCTGCTGAGTATCGATGTGTTCTGCTGGCACTGGCGCATGCTGAGTGATCTTCGCCAGCTCTTGCTCTGCTACGTAGCTATTCTTCCCCACGATAAGATAAAGCATCAGCTACTCCCCCACTTTCACCTGGCACACTGGGCAAATATGCGTCCCGCGGCCTGCCACGCGAATCTTCATAATTTCTACGTCGGGGTGGCGCGGGCAGGGCTGCCCCTCACGCCGAAACACCTGCGCAAAGGCCAGGTAGCTCCCCTTCTTACCTTCAGCATCGACGTAATTGCGGTCGGTGCTACCGCCCTTGTCGATGCTGAGCTGTAACACCTGCCGAATATGGGCAAAGAGCGCAGCAAGCTGCTCATCATCCACCATACGTACTCGCGTGGCGGGGTGGAGTTGCGTCATCCATAGCGATTCATCGGCATAGATATTGCCCACACCAGCGATGGTGGTTTGGTCGAGGATGGCTGCCTTGATGGTCGTGCCATTGCGCCGGCGGATGCGCGCGATGAACTGCGCCGCTGTGGTGTGTGGGTCAAGCGGTTCGGGCCCGACTTTTTGCATAAAGGGCAGCTGCGCTACCTCTGGTGTGGGGTAGAGCTTCATCCAGCCAAATTTGCGCAGGTCATTAAAGTACAAATGCGTGCCATCCGCAAAGGTCAGCGCCACCCGCGTCAAGCGGTCGGGCAGCTCGTGGAGAAAGCTATCGTTTGGGTGGCCGCCGCCCCAGCGCTCCTCACCAACAAAGAGCAGCTGGCCCGTCATCTTGAGGTGCACCACCAGCGTGTAGTTGGTGCTCAGGCGGATGAGCAGCACCTTAGCGCGGCGCTCTACCGCCGTGATGGTCGCACCGTGCAGGAAGTGCGCCACCGCCATAGGGTCGTTGGGGAAGCTCTTGGGTGAGTCGTACACCGTGCTTGCCACAACCTGCCTCCCCACCACCAAGCGAGCTAAGCTCGTACGAATCGTCTCAACTTCAGGAAGCTCAGGCATGGGCATACTCCATTGCCCAGACGATCGCCACAAAAAGCGAAAAATACACCGCCTGCCCCACCAGCATAATATAGCGATGCCATGGCTTGGCAAAGAAGTAGCAACCAAGAACAATGGCCTGACACACCAGAGCACCACTCGTTACCACCCGCACCACTGAGGAAGCATCACTCAATAGGATAAGAATCTCAATGATCGTAATAACCGGTATACAGCCCCAGGCTGCAATGTTGTGAATCAGCGTGCGCCGCTGGCTCACGCCAAATGGCACTAACCCCATCACACAAAAGTTAAGGCTCACGATAAGAAGGAGCAGCTGCATCGCTTGTGGCAATGCCGACTGCACAGCCCACAGCGCAAGGCTCAGGCCAGTCAGTGGCAAGAGGATCTTACCTGCAATCACCGTCCTCGTCCGCTGCTCAATATGCATACTGAGCGTCTTGCCAAGCTGCGGCGGTACCATCCATAGTGTGTAGACAAGCAGCACAAGCAAACAACCGGCCATCAGCCCAAGCCACACGGGTGTCATTGCTCCTCCAGTAGCTCCTCAAGCTCGGCCATTGTGCGGCTATTGGCTGTGTGGAGGATAGCACGCATGCCAGCGGCTTCGGCCCCAGAGCAGTTGTCCAGCCGGTCGTCGATCATCACACACTGGCTAGGCGGCACGCCGAGCCGATCTGCCGCCAGTTCGAAGGCTTCGCGGCTTGGCTTGGCAACGTGCTCGGCATATGAGAGCACCACCGCATCAAAGAGCTTGCGCAGCTCATCAGGAGTAAACAGCCGCTCGATCGTATCACTCCCCACATTGCTCAGCAGCCCCACCTTGATGGCTGGGTAGTGCTGGCGCAGCGTGTGAATCATGGCGATCAGCTCGCTATTGCGCACATGGACTTGCTCGAGCAACGCCGCTATCTGAGCTGGCGTCTGCTCCGAGAGCCGCGCCACCTCTGTGATAAACTCCTGCCGCGAGATGTAGCCATAGTCCGACTGCTTGTTAATATCCTCTAGCTCGGCTCGGCGATCCGGCGGGCACTGCGCCATCAGCACCTCGATGCTCCCACCATAGAGCACACCAAAACAATCAAAAATTACTGCACGAATCATACGCTCGATTATATCATTGGCAGTGGGGTGTGGCTAGCATGAGCATCAGATAATCCGCGCAGAGTCATCGCACAATCGATACCTCAAAGCCATATTTATCCGCGTATAAGCTCCTCCCCCGCTTCTTCATTGGATGGAGTGTGAGGAGTTGTAATAAATTTTTTGGATCTTACGCAAGAGAACCGTACTCTGGAGAGAGCTACCTGTCACGGTATTTCATAAGAGGGTGCGCAAAACCACAGAGGTTATGTAAGCTTCGAGAGCGAGCCACACAGCGCCTTTTTATTGCGTCTTATCAAACATCGGTGCAAAGCCAGGGATCTGGTTGGCAAAGAGTGCATGGATCTTGGGTACATCGGCCTTCATCGAGCCAGGTGAACCTTGACAGCTCGACGTCCAGATGCGCGTCTTCGTCACGCCGCTCTCCATTGTCTCGAAGGTGTAGAGCCGCCCACCAGTCGCACACACCCCACGCACGTCATCGTCGTCCACACTACGTGTGTCTTGGATCTGCGCCTTGCTGAGGGCATACACGAGCTGCTCGTAGGCCTGCTGGTTGTTTTCAAACTCTTTGCGGTCAAGCTGCTTATCTAAGTAGCCTTGGTACACCGTATACGTCCGCTTATTGGGCGAAATCTCGATCTGGTACGAGCGGAAGGTCTCATCTGCCACAATCGGCCCACGCACCGTCCAGCGGACACTGTTGGTTGCATTATGCGCCACCACTTGGTCGTAGAAGCTCTCGGCTGATTGCTGCGTATTGGTGTTATTCGATTCCTGGCGAGTTGCCACCATACGGATGACCGACGCCACCGCTGCCACCACCAACGAAATCACCAAGATAGTGACAATAATCGGAAAAACTTTTGGCCGCTCGCCTTTATACATGGAAATACAGTACCACAAACCCCAAGAAAACTCAACACTTCTGATAGTAATCTAGGCCATAAAACACTTGCCAAGCTACTCCACAGCAAAATACGACTCATCATTCATATCTCGCGGCGCTTGGTTTGCTCAAGAGTCATACAATTAGCAACAGCCTATCCCCACGGCTTCCTCGGATACTCAGCACCGACGCTACAAGCTAGTACCAGCTAACACGCTGTCCACTACCAAGGAATGTGTTGGTCGTCTTCGTGTTCTTTTGGAGTGGCGCATGTGCGGGCTTCTTGGCAAAGGAACGACGAGACGTCGTCTCAAC
Source organism: Candidatus Saccharimonadota bacterium (assembly GCA_905373835.1). Classification (GTDB taxonomy): domain Bacteria; phylum Patescibacteriota; class Saccharimonadia; order Saccharimonadales; family Saccharimonadaceae; genus Saccharimonas. The sequence continues at coordinate 234,594 of CAJPUN010000001.1, read as the reverse complement.
AAATACATTTGAGTGGTTTTGCGTATCCTCAGGAGATGGCGCTGCAGCGAGCTTTTGCTCTTGCATCTGCTGCATCAACTGCATAGCAGGCTCCGACTGCTCAAGACGGCGACCCAGCTCGGCAAGGTTCTCGTTCGTCTCGCTCTCAATATTGCGATCAGAGAAAAAGTTCCCATAGCCACTGACAAAACGTGCGAGTGATGGGTCAGCCGCCGCAAGCGCATCATATGCAATATCACCATTTTTGATGCACAGCAAGAACTCCTCTGCCGCAACAGCTCGCACTGCTTCACGTGCCTTGTCGGTATTGAGAATATCGCCATGTGTCTCAGTATTCACTTGGTCTTTGCCCATCACGTACTCACCAGTGTCACCCACGCCAGCTTCCAGCACTTCTGTGGTAACGCGCGTTTTTATGCGCTGTTTGACACCGTCGTGCGTATCAAGATACTTGTCAATGCCAAGCTTTTCAAACCGCTGCTGCACCTCGGTCTCGGTCTTGTGTGTTTGCTTGTCGAATTTCCCCTTCTGGTTGGCATGGATCGAGTCGCCCAAGCCATCAATCACATCAAGCGCCGCAAGTCGCGAATCACCCTCCCCAGCCAAACGATCGGCTGTTGATGCATCAAGCTGATTATACACCTTGCGTGCACTCGTCCGGCGGCCATTTAATAGGTGATCGCCTTCGTCCTTAGGAGTAAGTGGCTCATACTGCTTATCCGGCAAAACACTATCCTTCTCTGCCTCATCAGGTTCGCCAGTCTTGCTCACGTCCCAGTAGAAGCGATTTGTCGCCATCTCATCAGGGTTCTCTTGTCTGTTTTGGGGAGAACCATACAGCGCATCCACCCGCTTGGCAAGGTCATCCATCCGCGGGTCGTTGTTCTTTGGCGTGGTGGTGTTGTCTATTTTGTCGAAGGTAGTGCTGCTGGGCGCGCTGTTGCCACCGAGGCCAGCGTAGAGACTATTAACGGCGGCTTCATTTTCGGCTTGTTGCTGCGTGGCTGTTTTGTCATATCCTTTGTGGCGCTGCTCCATCTTGAGCGCCCATAGCTGATCTGGGCTTAAATCTCTGCCACTTGGCGGTACTAAGGTCATAAGGGGTATCTCCGTGAGTGTATTGTTATTCGTTTGTTACACAATAGAACCTCCCGCAAGAAAAGTCAAGCCAGCTGCCTATATATAGATCCGTTTCTCCTCTTTATGTTTGTATATAATCGACAAAAAGAAGTATATAGATGTAGAAGATTAGTGACTTTGCTCGCGCGCCGCACCTACGCTGCAGGAACAAGCGTAGTATCACCCTGCGGCAGGTCGCTACTATCTACATCTACTCCGTCTGGTGCAGCACTAATCTGGTTCCAGTCTTCTAAGCATGGCGTCACCGTGCGGTCACCACCCTCAATCAGTGCCTCAACCGCCACAACCAAAGGCGACTTCTCTTCATAACAGTCAATAATGTATTGCGTTGTTCCCTGCTCACTCGTTGTTGTCACAACTATCCGAGCCGTCGCACCACCTGGCACAAGGCCAGTTGCACCAAATGTATCACGAGTAAATTGGTATGCATCGGTCACTCGCGCCTCATACGGCTCACCACCCACATCACAGCAGACCACTCGCCAATCGGCCAGATCCATCGAGTCAAATTCATAATGCTTTAGGGCGACCATATTACCCGCCGGATCGTACAAAAAGCCATACGTTGGCCCCTTCTTTTCTATCGCGCGCAACTTGTCGAGCCGAGCGTCAAGCTTCTCTCGCTCTTTTTCATCCAGGGATTGATCTGCCAATCGACCCTCAATTTCTCTCTCTTCTCTCTGCACCTCTGCTTCAAATAGCTGACGCGCCGCTTCTTCATTCGCCGCGCGCCGCTCCATCTCTGCCTCAGTCAGGGGCTGCAGCTCACTACTCGCCTGGGCTGCTTCGATGATAGCACTGCGCACGGCGTAGTAGCTAGGAGAGTTTTGCTCATGTGTATAGCGGTCTGCGCTATCGACAGACGCTTCTGGATCATGCGGACTGGGCAGCTCAAGGCCACTACACGCTCTACCACTAGGAAATGATGTATCTACTGCTTCGCCTTGTGCCATGCCCAACCTCTATTCTGTTTTGATTGTGATGGCACAGATTATACACCGCTGTAGGCGGTTTGTCCAGAGGTCGGCCTCTGTTCGGTTGGTGTTCTTAGACCTGTCCCCAATTCTCACCAATCGAGACATCGACCTTGAGCTTAACACCAAGCTGAGGGTAGATATTCTCCATCGTCTCGCGCAGGATGCGGCCTACCTGCTCGGCATGAGTACGCGGGCACTCAACCATAATGCTATCGTGGATCTGCACCACCTGCCAACCGATCGGCTGGCCATCGCCGTCGGCTAGCTGCTCTCCAGCCTGGGCCAGCTTGTCTTCCACCGCTAGCATGGCGAGCTTCATCAGGTCGGCCTCGGTGCCTTGGATGGGCATATTGGCAGCCGCTCGCTCGGCAGCGCTGCGCACTGCAAAGTTGCGCGACGCAACATCCGGCGTCCAGCGGCGGCGACCAAACAGCGTCTGGACGAAGCCCGCATCATGCGCCTGCTGGATAGTCTGTGCCATATAGGCCTTGAGCTTGGGCCGGAGGCGATAATACTCATCAATAAAGTGCTGCGCCTCGGCATAGCTCATCTGCGCGGCGGCGGCCAGGCCATGCTGGCTCATCCCATACAGTACACCAAAATTCACCACCTTGGCCCGGCGGCGCTGCTCTTTCGTCACGACGTCTAGTGGCACACCATACACCTGGGCGGCCGTGTTCGCGTGGATATCAATATCGGTATTAAAATCGCGAATCATCGCCTCCTCCCCCGACAGCACCGCCGCCAGGCGCAGCTCAAACTGCGAATAGTCGGCATTGACAAACACATTGCCCGGCGCTGGCACAAAGGCATCGCGAACGTGCCGCCCTAGCTCACTGCGAATCGGGATGTTTTGCAAATTTGGGTCGGTACTACTGAGCCGGCCCGTCGCCACCACATCTTGGTTGAAAGTAGTGTGGATATAGCCCGCGTCATCGGTCAGCTGCGGCAGCGCCTCAACATACGTGTTTTGCAGCTTCGTCAGCTCGCGGTAGCGCTCTATGAGCCCAATAATCGGGTGATGCGGCCGGAGCTTATCCAACTCCTTCTGGCTCGTCGAGTAACCCGTCTTACCCTTCTTAATACCCGCCGTTGGCAGCTGAAGTTTCACAAAGAGCGCCTCGGCCAGTTGAGCCGGGCTGCCAATATTAAACTCATACCCCACCATGCCATAAATCTGCTGCTGCAACTCGGCGATCTCGCTACTCAAGGTGTGCTGCATCGCCGCAAGCGTGCGGCTATCAAGCCGGATACCGCGCCACTCCATCCGCGCCAGCACAGGAATAAGCGGAAAGTCCATCGTCCGTGCCACCCGGGCAAGCTCGGGCAGCGCATCAAGCGCCTGAGTTTGCTCATCGTACACCGCCCACAGCGCACTAATAGCAAGGCGTGGGTCATCGAGCGACTCCAGCCCCACGAGATCAGCCAGCGCCCGCGACGTACGCAGGGGATTAAGCAAAAATGACCCCTGGGCAGTATCGTGCTTCACGACTGGCAACTGCCGCACGCCACGAGCCAGTAAGCGGCATAATAATTCTTTCGTGCGGTGCCCAACGATCGGCACATGCGGAATAACATCAACCGCATCACGCCAGCTCAGGCGGGCCGCCTTACCTCGCTCGTGGCTCACCCACACGCCGCCCTCGACCGGCCAGACCAGCAGCTCCTTGGCCATCAGGAAAAGCGCCTTAGCCTGGTGAGCAGGCAGCTCAGTCGCATGCTGCACCACTGGTGCATCGGGTGGCTGAGTGTTCTCTGCCGCCTGCATTTGTGGCGGCAATTGGCGCAGCAAACTACGAAACTCCAGCCGCTGCAACATCGCCCGCACCGCCGCTGGGTCACAGTTATCCATTGCCATCGCTGCTCGGTCAAGCGTCACCGGTGCATCGGTATATAGCCGGGCTAGCTCGCGGCTCATATAGGCCGAATCTTTGCCCTGCTCCAGCTTACGCCGCAAGGTATCTTTGACCTGCCAGAGGTTATCATAAAGGTTGTCAAGCGTGTCGAATTGCTGCAGCAGCTTAACCGCCGTCTTCTCTCCCACGCCTGGCACGCCCGGGATATTATCCGACGCATCGCCCTTGAGGCTCTTAAAGTCGAGGAACTGGCCAATCCGAATACCATAGCGCTGCTCGAAGGCAGGGATGTCGAATTTGTCGATATTGGTCAAGCCTTTCTTCAGGGCGTAGAGATAAGTATTTTGGTCGAGTATTTGCAAGGCGTCGAGGTCGCTCGTGATGAGATACGTCTCGATATCCCCTTCCTGCTCGGCCTGGGCATCGAGCGTCGCCATAATATCGTCTGCCTCATAGTCATCAAACTCATACAGCGGCCAACCAAAGGCCTGCAAAAGCTCATGCAACAGTGGTATCTGGGCGTAAAAATCTGGCGGAGCGGGCTTGCGACCAGCCTTGTATTGGTCGTAAATAGCAAGACGGCGGCGAATATTCGTCTTTGGCTTATCCCACGCCACGCACACATAGTCTGGCTGGAGGCGCTTGATCAGCTCCAGGCTCAGCGCCGCAAAGCCATACACTCCGCCAGTTGGCGTACCATCGGCCGTCGAAAGGTTGGGCATGGCATAGTACCCACGGTAGAACACACTTTTGCCATCAATAATCACTAGGCGCTTCATCATAGTTCTAGTATAGCATTGGTGCGATGCCAAAGCGTATCACAAACACCCCTGCTCCCTGCCCTCCAGCTATAGCGTAGGCTGAGTGCGGTGACGTCGCCGTCGCCACCACCACACTAGCCAGCCAGCTAGTGCGATAAGCAGCAAACACAGGCTTATCAGCAGTGCCGGCACAAAGTTGCTCATCAGCTCAGCCAGTGGACCCTGGGCAGTAAACGTATCCTTTTTCTTCTTCACCGTCATCCGTTTGGTGCCCGGCTTTTTATCTTTCTTGTCGTCCTTTTTCTCTGGTGAAGTAGCCGGTGGTTTTTCGCTAGTGGTTGGAGTGCCACTTTGGTATATCTTGACATAGTCGATAAGGAAGGTTTGGTTGGCAAACTTCTTCGATGAGTCGGGTGGGTGCTCCTCACTCTTCCACTCCACATAATCGTTGAGAATAACATACCACGTATCGTCAAAGACCTGCCTAAATTGATTCACATCCATGCCCATTTTTGCTGGTTTTTCTGCTGGAACTCGAGTGGTTGGATGACTTTTCTCATCGCCCGCTCGATAGTTATACACCAGCACTGGCTGGTTATCCACGAAGAATCTGACCGTCTCACCATCATATTCCGTCGCCCAGACATGCCAGTTGTTCGCCAATGTCACTGGGGACGGTATGAGGTTCTCTCGGCTATGCCCTAGCCCCTTTGTCTTCCATATTTGCGATGACGGGCTATGGTAGCAGCGAATATGCGTCGTCGACCAAGTGTAAGTTGGCGTCCATGAATACCACTCTAGCATGTCGAGCTCACCATAGGGGTCATTAGCTTGCTTGTTGCTGCTGCAGTTGGCAAGCGTCACACTATTGCGCAGCCAAATAGCTGGGCGCGTCCCATTCTCGCCATTCCAATTAATCTTCGCTCGTACCTCCACACGGAATGGCTTATGCCCATCGAGCACCCGACCCGACTCCACTCGCCCACTCTGGTAGCGTGTCATCTTGCCAGACGGGCACGGCTCTTGGCTGGCGTTGCTATCACCCAGTGGCTCAGCCACACTCGACACGCAGTGACGCCGGGTCGTAATCTGCAAAGCGCCGTTAGTCACCGCAACATTATTGGCGCTATATGCCAAATGCTCCTTGCCATAATTATCCTTATTTTGCTGAAGAACCTTCCAATTCGACAGTGACGTCGTAAACTCCTCGTTATACACCATCTGCCACTGCTGCGCCTGGGCAACCCCACCAAAGATCACCGACAGAGCACCCGCAACAAGGATACTCACTACTCCATACATCAGCCCACCTTGTCGCTGCACTCCTATCTCCTCAGTCTGCACTATCCGCGCTTATATACGTTATTATATAAGTGTACACGTTTTGTCGGATTTTTCAATTGTTATAGCATAAGTATTACTACACTGAAACGCTACGCTAACACCTCTCCACCGCCTTGGCTGCTCTGTGCCCTTCGTGCTAACTCTTGCGCAACCTGCCGCCGAGCACGCGCTCGCTCAACATTGTCTGTTCCACCAACAACATCATCTGTATCTGGCTGATGTTTTGTGATGTCCGCCATATGCGCCGCAAGGCATTCAGCCTGCACTGGGCAACTGCCGCATTTTGTTTTCCCTTTTTTAATATTTTCCCAATGCTCCCGCTTTCTCCCATCGAGGCCAATAAAGTACGGTTCATCCTCGAGGCTGCAGGCAGCTTGTCCAATCCATGCTGATCGAGGGGCTGGCTTATATCCGCCGCGAATCAGCCGCTCAGTATATACCGCAGGGCTTACGCCATTCTTTATCTGTTCTCGCATTGCCAGCGTGGCAGGGGTCGGCTTTCTTGGTTGTTCACGCGTCATAAGTTTTTTCTCTTTTGCTATACAAAACTTTGGCTTCTGCATTATTCCACACCACTGTTATTTTGCCAAGCATAAGCAGAGTAGTGCGCTGCTTATCGCCCTACCCCCATTGCTCAGCGCCGCCGGACGTGCCGCCGCTTGGGTTTGGGTGCGCCCCACTGTTGGCGATCGGCCTTGGCTGTACCACCCCGTATATTGCCAGTAGGAATGATGCGCTGGTAGCCCCGCAGCGCAAAGAGCAAACACTCAGCTGCCACTGGGCACTCAGCACAGTCTTCGCGCCGCTCGGGTTCTAGCCGTTGCACTGTCTCGGCATCGATACACAGCGCCAAGCGAGCAAAAGCCTGCGGCGTGGGAATGTGCCCTATGTGCCGCCGCTCGGCCATACACTGCTCTGCCCAGGCAATGCGTGCTTTGGGTGTGTCGTTTGCCTGGATAGCGTGGTGCATCGCAGTGGTGAGAGCGGTGGATTGGCTAGGAAGGTCGGTTGGTGCGGGGTTATCCATCAGTTGTTTGCGCTGTTTTGGTGTTAGGCCAGCACAGATCCCAACCGACACTCCTTCTCTCACTGCATACGCCGCACAGATGTCGATCACTGCACAGCCAATGCAGCGCTGCAGGGCTGCTGCCTTGATTTCTGGATTATCACTAAAATATTCTTCGCTCGTGGCGGGGTTGCACGCAGCCTTGTGCATCCATTGCGGTGGGAGTGCCGCTCCCTTTTGCTGCCGCACCCGCATCCGCAAATAGAAGATGCGCAACGCAAGGTCAGTTGGTGCATAGCGTCGGGGTTGCTCTGGTGGTGGCGATGCCACTGACTGCTCTTTCATGCTATCTTATATTGTACCATTCCCCGCGCTGCTAACCATAAGCGTCATCATCTGCTATACTAGAGACATGAATCATCCATCTCATCCGACGACAATCCTTGCCTTCGTTGGCCTCTCGGGCGCAGGCAAGAGCGAGGCAGTCAACCACGTCGCACGCCTTGGCATCCCCAAGGTTTACGCTGGTGGCATACTCTACGACGAAATGCGCCGCCGCGGCATCGCCATCACCCCGCAGTCGCAAGCCGAGTTTCGCAAAGCCTGGCGCGAAGAGGCTGGCAAAGACATCATCATCCGCACTGCTGCCGAGCAAATGCAGCGCCTTGCCGCCGCTGGGCAGCGCCACATTCTCTTTGACGGGCTCTACTCCTGGACGGAGTACAAGTACCTTACCCACCACTTCCCGGGTGAGCTCGTTGTGGCGGCCATCGTCGCGCCCAAACAGCTCCGCCACCGCCGCCTCGCCCAGCGGCCCGAGCGGCCCTTTACTACGCAGGAAGCAATCGCCCGCGACTGGTCGGAAATTGAGGATATTGAGAAGGGTGGCCCCATCGCCATTGCCGACCACTTCATCTCCAACAGCCACAATCTCACCGAGCTCCACCAGCAGGTCGACGCCCTCTGCCAAGAAATTGGTTGGATGTAAAATACCCCGGTGGGGTATATAAATCATCAGATAATTGACACAACACCCTTCCTCTGCTATAATTCTCCCACAAATCACGTGTGTATAAGGCAAATGCACACTACGATAATAGCCTAATACGAGGAGTATATGAACAACCAGCCAACGCCCCAGCAGCCTGCCACACCGCAGCCAGCACCACAACCACAACCAGCCGTGCAGCCACAGCCGGTGGCCCAACCACAGCCGCAGCCGCAACAGACATATCAATATCAACAACCCTACCAGCAGCCAGTTGCGCCAGTGCCACAGCCAGCTATTCAGCCACAGCCAACACCATATGCCTATCCCGTTCGTTATGACAACCCTGGTGAGACACTGGGTGTTATTGGATGCGTCTTGAGCTTCTTTGGTATCTCTATCGGTGGTATTCTCCTTGGCATTATTTCGCGCAATAAGTCTAAGGAAGCCGGTATGTCTACAACGTGGGGTAACGTTAGTCTGGGCTGGGGCATCTTTGGGTCAGTCTGCTGGTGTCTTATCTGGCTTTTCTGGATACTTGTGTTTGTTGGTGTATTGTCCAAGCCATCTTGGTGGTACTATTATTACTACTAAGCCACTTACTTCGATATAAAAATACCCAGCATACTACTGGGTATTTTTATGTAAAGTATTTTGAGAGTACCTTCTGCATTTTTAGGGCTTTCGTATTCACCCCTCTACAATCATGATCTCTATTTCTCGGTAGCGATAGTAGGAGTGGGTATTCGAGAGGTTTGTGCCCTCACAGCAAAGTAAATAGCCATTATTATACAGAAGCTTCACTAAAAACCATACAGTAACGACTTTTGCAAGCAATTTATCCAAAAAATCGACATACATACTGTATGCCGATTATTCTCGTGCACTACGCCCTACTGCTGCAAATACTCGTACAGCTTCTTGGCGTCCTTGTGCTTGCGCAGCTTTGCCAGAGCCTTGGCCTCAATCTGACGAATACGCTCGCGCGTCACGGCAAACTCCTGCCCAACTTCCTCCAGCGTATGGCTCTTGCCATTCTCCAGGCCAAAGCGCATTTTAATAATCTTCTGCTCCCGGTCACTCAAGGTCGAGAGAATGTCTTGCACCTGCTCCTTGAGAAGCTGGTTAGAGGCCGACTCTTCAGGGCTGACCGTATCTTCGTCCTCAATAAAGTCCCCGAGCACCGACTCCTCCGAGTCGTCGCCATCGCGCCCCACACCAGCATCCAGGCTGCTAATGTCTTGCTTAATCTTCATCACATATTCGACCTTATCCGGTTCCATATCGAGCTCTTTGGCAAGTTCGGTAATGGTTGGCTCGCGGTTCAGGTCTTGAGTGAGGCGGCGCTGGGTGCGCAGCAGCTTGTTAATCGTCTCCACCATGTGGACAGGAATACGAATAGTGCGCGCTTGGTCAGCAATCGCACGGGTAATCGCCTGGCGAATCCACCAGGTGGCATAGGTGCTAAACTTAAAGCCTTTATCTGGGTCAAACTTCTCCACCGCTCGCAGCAGCCCAGTGTGTCCTTCTTGGATCAGATCGAGAAAATCAAGGCCACGACCACTATACCGCTTGGCAATGCTTACCACCAGGCGCATATTAGCCTCGGCCATTTTGTCTTTGGCGCGCTTATCGCCCTGCTTAATCCGGTAGGCTAGGTCTACCTCTTCGTCAGCACTGAGCAGCGGGATCTTACCAATCTCGCGCAGGTGCAGCCGCACCGAGTCGTCGCTAATATCATCAAAGTATTGGTTGCTGTTGAGAATCTCCTCCGGCGTATCTTCTTCCTCAAGTGCCGCGAGGTCGGGCTCCATATCGTCGACGGCTGGATCCATCATCGGTGGCTGGGCATCGGGTGGCGCTGCCTGAGCTGTGGTTGCTGGTTTTTTTTGCTTGGTATCCTTATCGTCGGTTGCCACGCGCTATCTCCTTGATTAATTGGTTCAGTTGCTCGCGCAAAGCGGCGGCGGCAGTCGTATCGCCGCTCTCTTCTGCTTGGCGCAGTTGGGTGGTGAGATGATGTTTGTGTTGCTGCTTGTGTTCGGTTTCGATTTGCCGCAAAAGCCGGGCGGTCTCGTAGTAGCGATCGGTCTCGCTCCACGCACCATACCGAGCGTCGGCACGTACCCGCACCATTGTAATATACTCGTCAAAATTTTGCAATGCTGGCGGCGTGGTGGTGAGAGGCTGTGAGTGGTGCGCTGCATAGTACTGAGCCAAAGCCTGGCGCGCCTCCCCCGCAAAGAGCTGTGGGTCAATCCGCCTAAACAATTCCTGGCTCGGCCCATCAAGCATCGCTAGCGCAAGCACATCATCTTGTGAGAGATAGCGATTGCGTGGCGCGGCCGCTGCCGCCTTGACGGCCTTGCGGATGGGTGCGGACGGTGCGGTTTGCTGCGCTTTGGCCTGCACAGCCTGCACACTCGAGCCCACTGCCTGAGCAATCTGCCGCTGGTAGTGCTCGCGCTCCACCGGGTCGCCCAAACGATTAACAAGTGCCAGCCCAACCGTCGTAAACTGCCGCTTACCCGCCGCTGTGGTGAGGTCGAGCTGCTGCCGATACTGCGCTAGGAGCCAATCCACCGCTGGCTGAGCCGCCGCTATCGCCTGCTGCCAGGCCGCCACCCCCTGCTGCTGAATAAGTTCATCGGGGTCTTTTGCCCCTGCTGGCAGCGACACTACCTTTAGCTCCACCCCCGCTTGGGCAGCCAGGCCAATCGCTCGCTCTGTGGCGGCCTGCCCAGCGTTATCACCATCAAAACTCAGGCGGATATCGCCCGCCAGCCGCTTGAGCGCCCGAATATGCTGCTCCGTCATAGCAGTGCCCGCCGTCGCCACCACTGCTGCTTCGCCCGCCTGATGGCTGCTTATCACATCCATATTACCCTCGACAATCACCGCGTAGCCCTGGGCCCGAATCGCCTGCTTGGCCTGCATCAAGCCAAAGACGTGCCGGCCTTTATCATAGAGCAGTGTCTGGGGCGTATTGAGGTATTTTGGTGCATTAGGCACATTAGCAATCAAGCGCGCCGTAAAACCAATCACCTGCCCACTCGCATCCATCAACGGCACCATCATCCGTCCGCGAAAGAGATCACCATCGTAGCGGTTCACCAGACCCGCCTCACGCAGCTCCGCCAGCGAAAAGCCTTTTTTCTTAAGATACGTTACCAGAGCATGACCATCGCGCGGCGCATAGCCAATCTGAAACTGCTGGACAATCGCCTTGCTTAGCCGCCGCGTCCGAAACACATACACCAGCGCATCCTGGCTCCGCACCAAACAATGCTGATAAAAATTCGCCGCTAGTCGATGTGCCTCACGCAGCCGCTGCTTGCGCCGCGCCAGGTCGCGATTACCCTTCTGCTCATAGCGCGAAAGATCCACCCCCGCCTTGCGCGCGAGTAACTCCAGCGCCTGCCGAAAGTCCAGCCCCTCTACTTCCATAATAAAGCTAAAGACATCGCCGCCCCGCCCGCTACTAAAATCATGCCAAATATTCTTCTCGGGGCTCACAAAAAAGCTCGGTGTCCGCTCACTGGTAAAGGGGCTCAAACCTTTGTAGCTCCGCCCCGCCCGCTTGAGCTGCACATACTCGCCCACCACATCCTCTATATTTAAGCGTGCCCGCACCTCTTCTTTGGCATCCATAGATATAGTATACCGCATTGAGCATAGACCAATCGAACCGCACCAATCACCTATCTGGTCGCTCTTACCTACCACGAAAGCTATTCAATCAATACGACCGATCGTATACAGCAACAAGCCAAAAATAGAGACTAATTTTTATATAGTATATAGGGGTATAGAGTATATAGTGTAGAGGGGTATATACTATGCATAATTCATCCATCCGACCTCTGTTAAATATTATCCTCTTTACCCCTGTTAGTGGTTGTGTTTAAATGGTATTATAGTAACTATGAATCCACAGCAACCATACACTCCCCAACCGAATGGTTCGGCCCCGCAGCCCGAGCAACAGCCCCCGCAGCCCAATGCGCCGGCAGCTGCTCCGTATGTCCCCTACTATGCTACCCAAGCGGCGTCACACGGTGCGCAGGATTATGGCTATGGTGCATATAATCCGGCAGCGCAGAGCCAACCAGCCCAGTCACCGTATCAAGAGCAGCCCGCCCCTTCATCACCGCAGCCTCAAGCCACGCCCTACCAGCCGTATCAGCCATCACACGACCAACCAGCTAGCCAACCAGCCGCGAGCTATGGCGCAGGCCAGTCATACCACTACGCGCCGCAGCCCGAGCAACAGCCAAGTCAACCCCCGCAGCAGCCACCAGCTACGGCATCCCAACCAACTAACCAACCCAGTTCACACACTAGCGCAGACTCATCACAGGGCTATGCGAGCGCCTACCCAGGCCCCGGCCAGCCCTACCAACCACAAGTAGGCGGCTACAATGACCAGCCCTATGCCAACCCGCAGCAGCCACTTGGCGCGACTGCCATGGCTGCTACCGGCGCAGACCTTGGTGCAGCAAGCGAGCCAGACACCTCCTTCCCGGTAGATTACCTCAACGAGATTGCACCCAAGCAACAACCAGTGCAGATGAACCGCTTTGCGGTGTTTGGGCTGATTGGCGGTGTGCTTTTGCTTGCCTTCGCCATTGTCATGATGATGGTCAACAGCCAACCCAACTACACCAAGCAAGCCCAGAGCACCCTGGCGCGCATCGAGACGCTGCAGGCAGCCACCAAGGAGCAGCAATCACGCCTGACGGAGAATGAGCTCTCGAGTATGAACACTACACTCACCACCTCGCTGGGTAGTATGGGGACAGAACTCAAGTCGTCGCTCAAGGATGCGAAGATCAAGACTGAGCTAGTCGGCGATGCCAAAAAGACCGAAAAAGCCTACTCCGACAAACTCTCCAAAACACTCGAAGACGCTTACCTGACTGGCGCGCTCGACCGCGTCTACGCACGTGAAATGAGCTACCAACTATCCATCCTCAAGAGTTACCTCCAAAAGCTCAAAACCGCCAGCGGCAACCGCAAAGCCATTGCCGACTACGTTGCCACCAATAGCAAGACGCTCGACGCCGCCACCAAGTCATTCAGCAACTTCACCTCAACGAAGTAGCGACATACGGACATACGCTACCCTATCGACAAAAGCTCGCCTCTATGGCGGGCTTTTGCTGTATTAGGTATTCTGTTTGTATATAACTTTACGGAGCGGTTTTTTCTCCGCAGGACACTGGATGATGCTGGTATTTTATATGTGCCGATTGTCATGTTTCTCTAGCCGCTCTTCTTTGGGCTATTATAAATTTAAATACGAGAAGCCCCGCAGCGCTAATTCTCTTCTGTTATTCCATTTGGTAGAGTGTATTTTAGGTATCAGAAGGTCGAAGTTTGGGAGTAGCCAGTAGCCAGCATTTTACAGTGTTTTATTGAAACGTACGTCCTACTCCGTCACCAGCCGGTAGCTGAGCCGCGCTAGGTCAATCACCTCGTCATCGCTCAACTGGCCGCTGCAAATAACAGTGATCCAATGTTTTTTGTTGAGGTGGTAGCCTGGCTGGACCGACTCATACTGCTCACGCAGGGTGAGGGCTAACTGCGGGTCGCACTTGAGGCTCACCCTTAGTGGCTGCGACCCTTCGGCAATAAGCGCAAACATTTTCTCCTGCTGACCAGGCACATCCTTGTGCCCTACCTTGTACACCGCGATATCGTCCCCAAAGGGATAGTCGAGCCACGCCCCGGGCAGGCTGAGCAAAAATTCTTCGAGCTGCTTGTGTGTCATAGCACTATAATACTACAACCACTTATGCCGCACAAAATACCCCACCATCGCTAGCGGTATGAGGACAATCAGGCCGATCATCAGCCAGAAGGCGACATCACTGCGAAACGGCAACTGCACGAAGTTCATCCCGCCTAGGCCCGTCAAGAACGAGACTGGCATAAAGACAGTGGCAACCAAGGTCAGGCGCTTCATCACATCGTTCATACGGTTGGAGACGACTGAGAGATACATGTCGAGCGCGCTGGTGAGGAGGTCGCGCATCGTATCGATGAGCTCGTGGACACGCCAGGCGTAGTCGTAACTATCGCGCACATACACCGCGCATTTTTTATCAAACAAGGCATAGCGACCGTTACTGAGACCATTGAGCACATTCATCAGGGGGAGCACCACCTTGCGCAGGTCGGCCAGCTGGCGCTTGTAGACAAAGAGCTGCTGGAGCTGCCGATTGTCTGGGGTGCGGATCATCGTATCCTCCAGCTGGTCGGTCACATCGTCGATATGGTTGAGCAGCGGCATAAATTGCTCAATAGAAAACTGGGCAATAGTCGCCAGAATAAGCGATGGCGTCGTGTGACTGGGCCGCAGCGTGGTAATGCGCTGAATGAGCTCATCATCTAGCTTGCCCTGGTGCAGCGTAATAATCTCGGTTTTACTGAGCAAAATGGTAATGGTATGGTACTTCACATTGTGCCGGCTGACGTATGGTATATCCAGCGTGAGCAGCAGCCACGCCTCCCCTTCTATCGCCTGCGGCAGCCAGCGATGCTCGCGCACCATGCGGGCCTGCAGCTCAGGCAGGTGCAGTTCGCTTAGCAGCGCCCGCCGCTGCTCGGCCGTGTCGATCGTAATATCGCGCCACAGCTCGGGCATTACAGAGCGACCTTTTGGAGATAATAGCGCAGCTCCATAATACTACCGCGGATGTCCTCCAGCGCGCGGTGGTCTTCTGGTTTGGCAAATTTCTTACCGTATTTGCCCTCCATCACCACCTTCCAGGCGCTTACATCGAGCATGCGGTAGTGCAAACGCTGCGCCAGCTGCGGCCACCAGCGGTCGATAAAGCGGCGATCTTGGTGGATAGAGTTCCCCGCAAGCAATATCCGCCCCTCGCCAGCACACTGTTCATCGCAAAACGCCAGCAGCTCTTGCTCAATTATTGCCAGCGGTTTACCCTGAGCATTCTGCTCCTCCAGCCCACGCCGCGCTGCCGGGTGCTGATCCCAAAAGCTGGCGTTGCCGTCAAGGAGGCGTTTGAGCTTGGCTTCGTCGTGACGCACCACCCCTTCGTACGTTGCAATCTCGGCAAAAGTCCAGTCCGTCACAATCGCTGCCACCTCTAGTATCTCATCTGTAGTAGGGTCCAGCCCCGTCATCTCTAGGTCGACCCACAAAATCCGTTTTGGTTTGAAGCTTGGTTTCATGCTTCTAGTATACTACATGTCCACCGTATAGCGCTCATCCTTAGCTATTACCGTTATAAGCATAAGCTTTACTGGTATGCAAATTGGTGTACTACTTTTTTGTTCAGGTGTTTTTGCTTCCCTTCCCGCCTGCTTATTCTAGGATCTAATTATGAGGTAAATCGTCTCCCCTACCCCTGTTATTTCCGAATGGTTCACTATTATGTTCAAGCTGATTAGGTGCTTGAGTAGTGCGCAAATTTATTATTCACCATAGAAAAACCACACCCTGAGTGGGTGTGGTTGATCGCTACGCAGGCTCTCGCCTGCTTAGTCTTTTTTCTTGTCCAAGCGGTCGAGCTTGAGAAAGTGGATAATCAGGTAGATGACAAACGCTGTGGCGATCAGGGTGATCAGCGAGCTCACGAAAGCTCCCCACGCGAAGTCGGCGCTGCGCCCAGCAATCTCAATATGCGCGCTGGCAGCCTCGAGGCCCTTCTGCGACCCCACGATGAACTGCACCACTGGGCTAATGAACCCCTGAACTAATTTTTTGACCGTGTCACCGGCGGCGGTACCAATTGCCAAACCAACAGCCAGGCCAACCACGCCCTGCTCACGGATGAAGTCCGCAAAGCCACCGAGGTGGCTGTTCTTCATCTTCTGCTCCATCGCTTGGGCAGCAGCTGCAGCCTCTTGGGCAGCCTTGCGTGGGGTGCGGCGTGCAGCAGGCTTCTTTGCAGCAGCTGCTTTGGTTTTGGTTGTTGTTCGTTCTGCCATAGGTTCTCCTTATTAACCATTGTTTATTCAAATTATAGCATATTCTGCATTAATTGCTAGCGCTCTTGTGTTGGTGGTGTTCTATGACGCGAGGACTTCGCTAATCGCTTCTCAATCTTCTCTTTATCTCGCTTGGCAGCTGCGATCCTCTCCATACGCGTCTTCTCAAACCCACGTGATAGCACTGGCTTGCGCGCCACCCACCCACGTACGCTCACCCACTACAGCCGCTCCGGTGCTTCGATACCGAGCAGAGTAAGGCCAGCAGCCAGGGTGTCACGGTAGCGCTGCACTAGGGCGAGGCGCTCGGCCTGGCGCGGGCTGCCAACGACGCGGTTCTTCTCGTAGAAGCGGTTAAATTCTTGGGCAAGCTCATAGAGGTAGTGGCAGATGCCATGCACAAGATACTCGCGAGCGGCCTTCTCAACGACCTCTGGATATTCGCTCAGCTTGCGCAGGAGGAGGCGCTCGTCATCAGTGCAATCGGTCGGCTCGGCAGGCTCGGCACTCGCCTTGGCTAGGATGCTACACGCCCGAGCATGAGCGTATTGAATGTAGGGGCCAGAGTTGCCCTGCAGGCTCACCGTCTCATCCATATCAAAGGCGATATCGTTGCCCATGCGATACTTCGCAAAGGCGTATTTGATCGCCCCAAGTGCTACCTGACGCTGCACCACCGGGTCTGTAGCGAGGTTTGCCACACGCTCTTGGACGATGGTGAGCACGTCGGCCGCGCGGGCTACATTGCCCAGGCGCGAACTCATCTTACTGCCATCGCCAAAGCGCACCGTACCATTGGTCAGGTGAGTCATTCGCCCAGCTAGCTCAGGCCGGAAGAGCTCAGCCGCAGCATACACCACGCGCATATACTCCTTTTGGTCGTTGCCAGTGATGAGAATCCGGTGGTCGAAGTGGTAGTCTTCCACCTCCTTCCAGATAACGCCAATGTCCTTTGTCTCGTACGTTGGCAAGCCGTTTGATGTAACGAAAACGCGGGTGTGCAGATGCTTAGCTGGGTCACCGACGAAGACCACTGCCCCCTCAGAACGCTGCAAATTCCCCCGCTCGAGTTGCTCGTGCACCACGGCGAGGCCAATCGGTGCGGTGCTACTCTCGGGAATATAATCGAGATGATCGACCTGAATCATCGTATAGAAGGCATCGAAGTAATCCAAGCTCCACTGGCGCGTCGTCCAATAGATCTGAGCCAGCGGCGTATTGTGTTCATCGTGTTCGTGGTAGCTGTAGACCAGCTTGTTAAACTCAATAATCTCTTGCTTAGCCGTCTCGTTCTCTTCGTACGCTTTCGCACCGATCACATAGGCCTGGCTAATCCACCGTGCCCGAGCAAAGACATCGCTCTCTACCTCTATTAACTTCTCTGGTAACTCGCCGCCTAGCGTGTGGCGCATCCCCCACAAGCACTTAGCAACGTGCAGGCCGACATCACCACCAAAGCTAGCTCGGTCTACCGACGCGCCGACCGACTCGATGATCCGCGCCAATATATCGCCATACACCGTCTGGTACAAGTGGCCAGTGTGCAGCTCCTTGAAGGCATTGGGGCAGCTATATTCCAGCGTGTAGCGCATGCCGCCATATATCTGCTGCGGTGCGGTATTGGCCGCCTGCCACAGCGCTTCATCACTCAGGCGGAGATTGATAAAGCCCGGGCCCGCCACGCTCACGTCAGAAAACTGGCCAGTCTGGCGCAGCACCGCCGCTACCTCCTCGGCAATCTCGTGCGGCTTCTTGCCCAGTGGCTTGGCAAGCTTGAGTGCGACGTTAGTCGCAAAATCGCCAAACGTCGGCTCCGGCCGCGTCAATTCCACCGGCGGTGTTTGTTGATAAAGAGTATATACTGCATCACGAATCGTCTGTTCCATGATTATAGTATACAACAGATGCGGCGCAAGAATAGCGTAAGCATAGCGAGAAGGTTTACGCCTTACCCTTCTGCATCCGTTTCTGCCGCTTGAGCGCCGCCTGCACTAAACCAGCAAAGAGGGGATGAGCTCGGAATGGCCGCGAGGTAAACTCTGGATGAGCCTGAGCCGCAACGAAGTAGTCGCAGGTCGGTGCCTCGACAAACTCCACCAGCCTACCATCGGGTGACGTACCCGACACCACAATCCCGCCCGCGTTAATGGCGGCGAGATGCGCTTGATTCACCTCATAGCGGTGGCGGTGACGCTCCACAACCTCCGTTGTCCCATATACCTTAGCGGTGCGCGAGCCAGCTTGCAGCACCGCTGGGTAATTGCCCAAGCGCATCGTCCCGCCAGTCGATTGCTTGCCCTGCTGGTCAGGCATGAGGTAGATGACGGCATCATCTGGCGCAGCACCACACTCCGCACTGCCAGCCTGGGCCAGACCACCGCGGCGGGCAGCGGCAATCACCGCGACCTGCATCCCCAGGCATATACCAAGATACGGTATATTGTGCTGCAAGCAGTAACTCGCCGCCGCAATCTTCCCTTCCACCCCACGCTTGCCAAAACCACCAGGCACCACCACAGCATCCACAGCGCTGAGCGCTGCATCGGTCACTGTCTCGGCATTGATCCATTGGATCGTCACCTCACTGCGGTGCGCCCAGGCAGCTGCTTTGAGTGCCTCGGTGATGGAAAGATAGGTATCGGCATTATCAACATATTTCGCCACGAGGCCAATCGTCAGCCGCTGGTGGTAGGTCTGGCTATCATGCCGGGCGAGCTGCTGCCAACGCGTCATATCTGGCGCCGTCATATTGCCAGTAAAGCTCGCCAGCACCGGGCCCAATTCGCGCGCTACCATCAGGGGTACCTTGTAGACCGTATCGACATTTGGCATCATAATGATCCCCTCTGGCCGCACCCCGCTGGCAATGGCAATCTTGTCCGCCACACCACGCGGCGGCGCGATGCTGCCCTCGGTGCGAACTGCCACCACATCGGGCATAATGCCAAAGCCACGCAGGTCGGCCATGGCATTCTGGGCTGGCTTGGTCTTGTATTCCTGGCTCGTCGCAAGAAACGGCACATACACCACATGGACGAAGAGGCAGCGCTCGCGCCCTACCTCTAACGAGAACTCGCGGATCGCCTCGACAAAGCTTAGCCCCTCATAATCTCCCACCGTGCCACCAATCTCCACAATGTGCACCTGCCCTGCCGCCGCCTGGTGGATGGCTCGCTTGATCGCTTGGGTAAGGTGCGGCACCAGCTGCACCGTCTGGCCACCAAACTTCCCAGCCCGCTCATCGGCGATCAAGTCACGCAGCAGCCGCCCCGCCAGCGTAGCATTGCGCTGGGTGAGCTCGAGGTCTAAGAAGCGCTCGTAGTGGCCAAGGTCGAGGTCGGTCTCTGCCCCATCTTTGGTCACGAAGCACTCGCCATGCTCCTTGGGGTTAAGCAGCCCAGCATCGACGTTGAGGTACGGGTCGCACTTTTGCACCGAGACGGTTAAGCCCTTGGCCTGCAACACCGCGCCAATGCTGGCCGCTGTGATGCCCTTACCCACCCCAGAGAGTACCCCACCGGTGACAAAAATATACTTTGGTTGGTGTGTCTGTGTCATACAATCTCCCTCTCGCGTTCTATTGTAGCATGTATCCATAAGCAGTATACCAGCAAAAAACCAGCCTGGTAGCTGGCTTCTGCTGGTTAGTGATATACGCCACCTATTGGCAGCCCTCGCACATGGTTAGCTCCGCTGGATCTGGCATAATAACAGGAGTGCCACTCGCCGCTGCTTGGTCGACGGCAACCTGCTGAGCGGCCAACAGTGCTTGCTCGATGGCATCAAGCTTTTCCTCGAGCGTCATATCGTCCGTCAGCTGGGGCTTGGTAGTCTGTGCCTGCGTAGTCGCTGGATCGGTTGTTGGTGGTGTCGTGTGTGTCGTCTGCGTCATAGTTATTATTCCCTACCCGTTCTTTAGTTATAGCGTCTATTGTACGCTATATATAGCGTTTTATGCAAGGTAATGCACCCAATTTTCTGTTGTAGAATTATCATCCAGCTGGCCAATCGGTACGACATACCACTGCGGCTGCGTGCACTGCGGGCGAAAATTTCCCAGCTTAGCCGTATATGCCTCGGTAATAGCCGCGACCTCGTCCTCGCGGGCTTCGCGCACTGTGGTGTGGAGATAGACGGCCTGCTTGGCATCATTCCACACCACAAACTCTGCCCGCCCAGTACGAAAGGCGTTGTGTGAGTGACATGCCTCACGATCAGACAACCAGGCAATCTCATCCCCCACCCGGACAAAGTGCAGCGGTGTCACCAGAGGCGTGCGGTCGCGATTGACGGTGGCCAGCGCACCAACCGGCACCGTGTCGAGGACTGTTTGCGTGAGGGTATTCATGGTGGCTATATTCCTTTCGTATCTAATTTGCAAATATTGTTTGCTACATCAGCGGGCCGCTCTCACTCCATTGCCAGACAAGAAAATATCTGGAGCCCAGCGACCAAGCAGGCGGAAAAGCTCTGTTGCATATTCTGGCCGGAACATTTTCGGTCTGGTGATGGAGCGAGAGATCTTGTAAGACTGGTAGACTGGTAAGATTGTTTGTTTTGCCAATATCTACTACTTCGTCGTATTCACCTCATAACTCGTATTGGTGCTCTCGAAGAAGTTCACCAGCTCCAGCGTGTCGTTGGCGGCGGCCATCCACTTGGCCGGGTTGGTGACGTTGTATTCCGGCTCAAAGCCCAGCTCCTCCAGCCGTCGGTCAGTCATATACATGACGTATTGGTTGACGTAGTCAGCGTTTAGGCCTAGAATGCCGCGCGGTAGCATGTCTTTGTTATAGGCCTTTTCGAGCTCAACAGCTTCCAGGATCAGGCTGCGGATTTCGTCGGCAAATTCCTCGGTCTGTAAGTCCGGGTTTTCGTGCAAAATAGTCAGCAGCAGGTTAATGCCAAACTCCAGGTGCAGGTTCTCATCCTTCGTCACCCAATCCAGCAGCGTGCCAACGTTGCGCAGCAGATTGCGGCGGCGGAAGCTCATTCCCACCATAAAGCCGCTGTAGAACCAAATCCCCTCCAGCACGATGTTATACGCCACCAAGTTGCGCACAAAGTCCTTCTTGCCCTCCAGCGTCGTCACGTCCGGGCGCTCCTCCATCATGCGCGTGACGTATTTAGTCTGGAAGGCAGCTTTATCGGCTAGGGATTTTTTGCCCCAGCCCGCCGCATAAATTTCTTCACGGTCAAACGGGAAGGTCTCGATAATATACTCAAACGTCATAAAGTGATTCGCTTCCTCCCACATCTGCTTCGAAAGATACAGGTGGCACTCGGCGGCGTTCACGCAAGGGTAAATACCAAAAGCCAGCGATTTATTAATCAGCAGCTCGTTAGGATTGAGGTAGCTAATCACCGTCTTGAGGGCGTGCTTTTCGTCCTCGCTCAATTTCTCAAAATCCGCCAAATCCTGGCTTAGCTGCACCTCGTTAGGGAACCACGTGTTGGCCACCGCTTGGTTGTATAGGCGGTATGCCCAGTCATAGCGCACCGGCTTGAGCTGCAAGCCATCGCGTACGCCTGATCCTAGAATGCCCATTATTACCTCCTTGTTTTTGTAAAAAACGAATTAATTATTATATTGTCTAGGCTTATATTTCTGGTTCCATATCTGCTGGGTGACGCCATTTAACCGCAGAGTTGCTATTTTGCTGGCGCGAGCTCTCGGACGCCTCTGGCACTGGGAAGAGTGGTGGGTCCACACCAGCATCAAGTGCATCTTGTATATAATGTATTGACGCTGCGCTATCTCCTTCTGCAACTGCTACAATGCCGATAGTGTGCTGGATACTATCTGGTGCAGGCTCCAGTCGCTGCTTTTCATCAACTGACAGTTCTGCATTTCGATGACCCGTTGAGTCCACCCTTATCTTTGGCGTGTCGCTATACTCGTGGCTCATGATTCCTTCTCCTTCCCTTCCTCTTGCTTCTTGCGTGCGCGGTAGAAGCCACCAAAACCCACGCGCTTGGCGTCTTGGTGAAGTTTTTGCTCGGTTTTGTTAGCGCGAATGGAGACCTGCTCGGACTGGTGGCGTGGCTTCACGTGCAAATAATACGTCGTTTTCAGGCCGCGACGCCAGGCTTCGCTATAGATCGTGATATACTCCTCGATGTTGCGCGACTCTAAGTACATATTGCGGCTAATCGCTTGGTCAACCCACTTCTGAGCGCGGGCCGCCACCTCGATGAAGGCATACGGGCTCAGCTGAAAGCTCGTCTTATACACATCGCGCACCGCCTGGGGGATCTGCTCCATGTGCTGGATGTCGCCTTGGTTAGTAAGCAGCTCATCCTTGAGCTCCTCCCACAAGCCGAGTGCTTTGAGTTTGCGCACCAGGTTAGCATTGACCTCGAGGAATTTGCCATTGAGCGTGCTCCGACTAAAGATTTGGCTAAATTGCGGGTCGATCCCTGGAGTGGTGCCCGTCACGTGCGAGATATTGGCGGTAGGCGCAATAGCCATCAGCGTGGCATTGCGCATGCCGCGCCTCACCTTGGGGCGCAGCGCCTCCCAGTCGAGGCGGCGAGTCGTGTTAATTGCTACTGCCTCACCCCGCTGCGCGCCAAGCCGGTCAATCGTGTCGATAGGCAATTCCCCTTTGCTCCAGCCACTGCCCGCAAAGTTGGGGTAGCTACCGCGCGTCACCGCTAGCTCGGCCGACTCGTCGATGGCGTAGTAGCTAATAAACTCCGCCAGCTGATCAATCAGCTCGTACGCCGCCTCAGATTCATAGCTCAGCTCGAGCTTTTCTAGCACATCGGCAAGACCCATAAAGCCCAGGCCAATCGCCCGGTTTTGCAGGTTGCTATTCATCGCCTCTGGGATGGGTGTTGTGGTAATGTCTACAAGGTTATCAAGTTGCCGCGTGGCTGAGCGCGTCGCCTGCTCGAGTCGTGGCCAGTCCCACGTCTTGGTCGCGTCATCCAGGAAGGCGCTGAGGTTGATACTCACCAGATTACATACCGCAATATTGTGCTCGTCTTGCGGCAAAGTGATCTCAGTACAGAGATTGCTGAGATGAATAGTACCAGTGTTATTGTTAAGCGCCCGGAGGTTAATAGCGTCCTTCCAGGTGAGCCACGGGTGGCCGGTCGCCTGCAAACTACTCAGAATTCTGTGGAATTGCTGGCGCGCAGGCAGCTTGTCATAAGCGCGTAGCTTGCCTGCTTCGGCCTGGGTGATGTAATACGCATACCGCTCGGCAAAGGCTGCGCCATACAGCTCGCTCAAGTCACTGACCTCGGCTGGGTCAAAGAGATACCAGTCTTCATCAGCCTGCACCCGGCGCATAAATTCATCACTAATAAACACCGCTGTATCGAGGAAGCGCGTCCGCAAATACGGATCGCCGGAGTTAGAACGCAGATCTATAAATTCCTTAAAATCGATGTGCCAGTTTTCCATGTACACAGCCGCTGCGCCCATCTTTTTACCCTTGCGTGACACCGCAAACAGCGCTGTATCGATCATCTTAATAAACGGAATTGGCCCCGTGCTTGTTGTGTTAGTTGTCTTGACTGGGCTACCTGCCGCCCGCAGCTTCGTAAAACTGACACCGATACCGCCCGTCCCTTTAGCAATCCACATCGTATCGCGCACACTCTTAGCAATCGACTCCATATCATCCTGCACTTCCATGACGAAGCAATTGCTCAGCTGCGGGAATAACCCACCAGCATTAACGCGAGTGCTCCCGCCCGGGCTGTATTCGAGGTTGGCCATGTGCTGGTAAAACTCAATGGCTGCCTCAGTCGGGTGTTCCTCATTGTAGCTCAGACCCATGGCGATACGCATAGTAGTAAACTGCGGCACTTCGAGCGGCTCACCGTTCTGCTTGCGCAGGGCGTAGCGATTGCGGTTGGTCACCACGCCAAGATATTTACTCAGTCTGTCTTTACTAGGGTCAAGTGCGGCAGCCAGGCGCTCGAGGTCAAAGATTGTCTCATCTTGCATGCGGGGGTCAAGCAAGCCATCGGCCACTGCCTGGCGAATATAGCGCGGGAAAACCTCCCTATGACGCTGGCGCAGTTCTTCATCAGTAGTATATACACCCAGCAAATCACGGTAGATCGTGCCCAGCAGCAGGCGCGCTGCAATCGTGTCGTAGTCTGGGTCATCCTTAATATTCTGCACCGTCGTCTGGATGAGCGTCTCCTCCAGCTGCTTGGTCGTCATCCCATCAAAGAGCGTCAGCTGCAGCTCGCGAGCAATCTGCACGATCTTCTGCAACGGATCGGCCAACCCCTGGCTTGCCGCCAGCAACGTAGCATTTATCTTGGTTGTGTCGAATGGCTCGGTCGTACCATCACGCTTAGTAATATGAATCGTCATCATCCCTCCCCTTAGGCTCCTTATCATACGGTGCACAAAACCAGCCACCAGGGCACGCCTGGAGCCGATCTCTATTATTTGTCTCTCCCGTGTTTATGTGTGCTCGCTATATATGTAGCGTCTGTATCCTACTATAGACGCCAGATGTGGTGCTTGGCAAGGGGTTTTGTGAAAACTACAACCGATTTTGCGAGCGACCTCTGTGGGTGCTGGTGGCACAAAAACTCAACACTTTGGCATTATCTCACGCTCCACCTCTCCATACTCCCTCCTCCGGAACGCTATAAGGGTCGATATTCACTGGATATCGACCTCTTGCGTTGGGCTGAAAACAGATTATGACAATCTGTTTTCACACGCCATCGGATGAAGTGATGGGGAGGTGGAGCTAACGCAGAGAATATCTAGCTTCATTATATTTATATAACAACAAAGCATTATGTACGACCCTTCCCATTGTTATCGGAGAGCTAGCTATCTCTTACTCTCAGACACCTCTCGGCACTCCTGTCGCAATCGCTCGAGAGGAGCATAATCATCATGATAGGGCGGCTGGCTGGCGAAGGGAGCTGGCTGATGAGAGGCGTCGCCACCATACGTCGCCACGACATTAGTATAATCCCAGCCATCTGCCCGCTCATAACGGAAACTCCCCTGCCCCAATAGAGCAGTATACGGCGCATCCTGAGCAGCAAATAGTGGCTGGCAGGCTAGCTGGCGACTGGCAATCATATTAACCACCACGCGAGCCTGAGGGCGAAGATGCCGCTTGAGTGCGGTAGCATACTCGTGTGTTGCCAGCGAGGTAGGTACATCACCATCGTTATACACATCAACAAGGATGATATCGTACTGCTCGGTGCTGCGCTCAAGGAAGACGCGCGCATCTTGGAAGATCGGCCGCACATTGGCTGGATCGCGATAATAAAAATACTGACGAGCAATCGGCAAGAGCCCTGGATCAATCTCTACTACATCAATCTGACTTTGTGGATAGCGCTGGGCAAGGAGGCGCGGCACTGTGAAGGTTCCACCACCTAGCACCAAAATGCGCTGGCGCTGCGGCGCGCGCTCCACCGCCTGCATCATCTGGCGCGTATACCAAAATGGCAGCTGCTGCGGCTGCCCTACCACCACACCAGACTGTACACCGGCCGGGCCACTGGCAATCCCGCGGATAATCGCGCCATCCTGCCGACGCCATTGCTGGAGTGTGTAGTGCGCCGCAGCGGTATCGATCGTCTGCGCGGCCTGGGCTTGCACCACTGGTGCCACGCGATAACCCAGCGCCAAGCCCACGCACAGCACACTCACCACCACGCGCCACTGCCAGTGCTGGCCTGGCACCATGAGCCAGCTGGCTAGCACGAGCAGGCTAATAAGCACCACCAACACGTCGTGAATCCCCAGCCAGCCAAACAAGAAAAACCCCGCCGCAAAGGTGCCAACGATCCCACCAATCGAATTCACCGCACTCAGCGACGCCACCGACCGCCCCGTTCGCGCCAGCGTCTCAGTCTGCCGCTCCACCAGATAGGGGCTCACTGCTCCCAGGACCAGGCTGGTCGGTGCAAAGAGTAGGCTCGCCGCCACCGTGGCTTGCAGGCGAATATCGATCGGCAGCTGGGCCACCCACCGCAGTATATCGTGGTATTGGCATAGCTCCGTTAGCATCAGCAGCGCCGCCCCAAGCAGCAGCCAGGCCACATCGCCATCGCGCGAGCGTGCATCGGCCAGCACACCACCCAGCCAGTAGCCCAGGCTCATTGCCGCAATAATGACACCAATAATGCTCGCCCACACATACGTCGACGCCCCCACCACTGGCGACATCACCCGCGCTGCCACCAACTCAAACACCATCACACAAAACCCCGCCACAAATGCAATCACCAAACGTCGATACGGCAGCGGCATCATCAGTCGTTTCAGTTTCATAGGAGTATTGTAGCATGGCTGGCAAGCTATGTTTTTTGGATATTATATCGCTCCTCTTTACATCGTACCTCGATATGATATGATATTGTTATGGAAGTAACAGATTCTATCATCACCGTCAGCCATTTTTCGATGAAATTTGGCAAGACCAGCGTCATCGACGACCTCAGCTTTGAGGTGAAACGCGGCGAGACGTTTGGTTTTTTGGGGAGCAACGGCTCGGGCAAGACTACCACGATCCGCTCACTCCTCGGTATTTATCAACCAACTGGTGGCAAGCTGCTCATCGATGGCAAGCCATATTCTGTCTCGGGCGACGTCAAGCTTGGCTACCTGCCAGAGGAGCGTGGCCTGTACAAGAAGGAGAGCGTCATCGATACGATGGTCTACTTTGGCCAGCTTAAGGGCCTGAGCCGCAGCGAGGCACGCAGCAAGTCACTCGCCTTCCTCGAGCGGGTTGGCCTGGCGGACAAAGCCAAGACCCGCCTGGATAAGCTCAGTGGTGGCCAGCAGCAAAAGGTTCAGCTCGGTATCACCATTATCAACGACCCAGAGCTTATCATTCTCGATGAGCCTACCAAGGGCTTCGACCCCGTCAACCGGCGCTTGCTCATGGAGATCATTGAGGAGCACCAAGCCAAGGGCGCTACAGTGGTGATGATCACCCACCAGATGGACGAAGTCGAGCGCTTGTGCGACCGCATCTTGCTGCTCAAAGATGGTGTGGCTCATGCCTATGGCACAGTAGCCGAGGTGCGCGCGCAGTTTGGCGGCCAGTCGCTCGACGATATCTTCATCCAGGTCTATAGCCAGCCCAGCAAGGAGGACAACTAATATGCATAACCTATCTACCGTCATCCGGTTCGAGATTACCCGCTCGCTCAAGAAGAAGTCGTTTTGGCTTGCGGCAATCAGCTTCCCGCTGGTGTTTGCCGTGCTCTTTGGGGTTATCTTCCTCTCTAATAAAGCCTCGGCCGATGCTGCCAAGAACCTCGAGAAGCAGGCCTTTAGCTTTGCTGTGACGGATGAGTCCAAGCTCGTCAAGCCAGAGCTGCTCGCCGCCACCAAAGCCCAGCCCGTCGCTGCCGCAGACAAAGACGCCACCATCAAGCGAGTCCAAGAAGGCAAGCTCGATGCCTACATCTACTACCCCAAAGACATCGCCAAAGAACGAGTAGAAGTCTACGGCAAAGACGTTGGACTCTTCGACAACGGCCGCTACAGCGGCATCGCCACGAGCTTGCTCTCTAACTCTGTCCAATCAGAGGTCAGCCCTGCGGTGCGCATGGTCATCCAAGACAAAATTAACACCAAAAACACCGTCTACAAAAATGGTAAAGAATACAACGCCATCAACGAGATGATCCTACCTGGGCTCTTCTTGGTGCTGTTCTACTTCCTCATTAGCTTCTTTGGCAACCAAATGCTCACCAGCACAACGGAGGAGAAGGAAAACCGTGTCATCGAGATGATCCTCACCACAGTGCACGCTCGCACACTCATCATCGGCAAGATTATCTCGCTCATCGTCCTGGCGTTTATTCAGGGGTTGCTCGTTATTTTGCCAGTGCTCATTGCCTATATCTTTTTCAAAGATCAGCTGCAGCTGCCCGATGTCGACCTCTCGCACATTGCGGTTGACCCTGTGCGGATTGGGATAGGCTTCCTTGCCTTTGCCGCGAGCTTCCTCTTTTTCACCGGTATGCTGGTGGCCATTGGCGCTGCTGTGCCAACTGCTAAGGAAGCGGGGAGCTTCTTTGCCACCATCATGATCCTGCTCTTTGCGCCGCTCTATGCCGCCGCCATGCTTGTCTCCACACCAGACGCGCTGCCAAGCAAGATCATCACCTACTTCCCACTCACCTCGCCCATCCCACTCATGCTGCGCAACGCGATTGGCAACCTGAGTGCGACAGATGCCGCCATCAGCATTAGCATCCTGACTGTCTGTGCCGCCATCGCCATCATGATGGGCGTGCGCCTCTTCCGCTTTGGTGCGCTGGAGTACAGCCGCAAGCTCAGCCTGCGCGAGATCTTTACCCGCAAGTAGCAGCCTACTACCCCTGTTTCTTACTTTATAACTCACCGCTTGGCCGGTGGGTTTTGGGTGTGGAGGATAAGAGTATTAGATTCTGTGTTGATCCCACTACACTTCACCCAGACGAAAATTATGAGAGTGATAGTTAGAGGCCGCAGATCTTATTAGCTTGACAAACTATGTCATTAGTTTGTATGATCAAACTATCATTCACAATAATTTCTGACAAACACAAGGAATCGACCTCGGTCATGAGAAACCAACCACCCGCCATACTGCCAAAGTCATCAACCAATCTTGCAACTGAACTGCCGTCCTTTATAGCATCACGTCTTGACTCTACCGATAGCAAAAGCAACCCAACAGCGGTCTTCCCTACTCCAGCAATGACCGAGTCCTACCCACAGACGCCAGCCGAGCTATCGACCAGTGGCTCTAGCCCAGACGAAGCAGCTATGGATGAGGCAACCCAAAGGGAAATCCATGAAGCTCGTGCTAAGTATTTCGAGCGGAGAAGTCGCCGATTGTCACGACTTGATGTTGCCTGCGAAATGGGTGGCATGGCATTGATGCTGGGCGGGGCTGCATCACTCGCTGCCTCATACATGGGCTACTTGGTAATTTGCGAATATCCGGGTGACATCGACCACCTTACTCCTCCAAAAGTCTTCATCGAAACAACCGATGACACTGCCGTCGTTGACCCCTCAGACGTAGCTGATCTGGGCGCACAGCCGTCGCGCGAAGAGAGGCTTGCAACCCAGCAAAGCAACGCAGCAAAAGTAATAGCAGCTGGCTTTGGGGGAGTTGTTGCGGCAGCACCACTGGCGGGCCGACTGTCTCGAAGATCTTACAAAAAAGCAGTGGCAAAAGCAAACGCCGCGCGCTAGTATTCCTCTGCTATTTATTATTCTACTCCTGTGGCCGCTCTGCATATCGCTCATACACGGCGCGGTTGGCGGCATTGGTATTGCGGCGGAGCTCTGGAGTATTGAGAATGCGGTAAGCATCGTGGCGAAGAGCTTGGTGACGCTCAGCATAGGCTTGGTCGAAAGTCGGCTCGATGGCAGCCCGCTTCTCGGGCGAGAGAGTGCGAAGATACGAATCCTTGATCTGCTGGTAGTCGGGCAAGTCGGGGATACTATAGATCAGCTCTAGTGCGCCATCATTTGCCCCTGCGAAGTTCTCTGCCTTGAGCCGCCCCTCAAAGACCTGACGCAGCGAGTGCATCTTCTCGGCAGCTGCGCCGTTGTACTCGCCGCGCAAGATCGCATCATATGTCACGTCATTAACAAATGGCACCGCACCCGCCACCCCAGAGGCCACCGCCTCGGCCGAGACAGTCGCGCGAGCATCGTAGTTGTACCCCTGACGCACCTGCACTGTGCCGTCGTCTGCCACGTATTCGATCTCGCGACCAGTCTCGCGGATGATCTCACGCTTTTGGCCAGCCGAGCCGGCGCGGAATTGGTGCTCGATAGCCGCCTCCTTGACGTACTCATTATCTGCCCGGAACGTGTGCTGGTTGCCACTGGCATCGGTGAGGGTGATAGCGGTATCGCCCGTAGCGGCCATAGCTTGCCATTGGTTGCTATTGAGCTTAAAGTGGCGCATCAGCTGGTCTTCGGCCGCAACATGCTCACCAAACTCCTTGCGCAGCCGCGCCGTCTGGCCGGCTACCATCAAGTTCTTGTGCCCTACCCCTGTGGCGTAGTCTTGCAGCGTCTGGCCATCGACCATCCGGCGGCGCAGTGCAACACCATCGCCATCGCGCAGCACCACACCATCGGCATTGGCCACTGCCCCATCGGCGAGGAGCTCACGGTCGATCTTCGCCCGTACTTCGCGCTGCGCCATCGCACTGCGGATCTCCGTTAGCGCACCCACTTCGGCTGCCGCATAGGCGCGCCGCCCCAGGCCATGGCTCAAGCCAGCCGGTGTCTCACCGCCAAGCTTCAGCTCATCGTAGAGTGTATCCAGCTTGTGGGCAGCATTCTTGGCCTCATCAGAGGTGAGCTGGGTATTGAGCGCTCGCTGCTTGAGCTCATCATCGTGCAAGAGACGTGCGTTCCAGGCTCGGTCGCGCCGCGCTGCTCCTTCTTTGCTACGCAGGTCGGTGTAGCGGTTGTATTCATCATTGCTGCGCCCCACCGCTGATAAGTCGGCCATTGTTTCAAAGCGCTTAGTATAAGCATCAGTTCGCTGCTGAAGAGCGCGCTTCTTGAGGGCCCGGCGCCGCGCTGCATTGCCTAGCCAGTTGCGCTGCGCATCACCAGCCAGCACGCGCGACTTGCGCAGGTCTGCCCGCTGCTGTGCCCAAGTCCGCGTCCGGTCGACAATGCCACGCCGCGGATCATTCATAATCGCGCCCAGCCGACCTAGCAGCGAGCCGCTCATCCGCACCACAAAGGGTGTCAGTACCAGTGGCACCACCTGCACTGCCAGGCCAAGGATGATGAGGTTAAGGTTATTCGCATCCTTACCATTCGTCAGGATAGCCACCCCTGCCAGGCGCGATCCACCAAACAATATCGACATCAGTGGAAACATTAACATCATCGTCATAAAGAGATCCTTCCACTTATCAAAATACTTTTCTGTACTGGGTAATACATGTAACAAGAAGGCAAAGGGCGAGATGATAACAAGAATGGTGATGAGCGCCTGGCGCGCCGCAATAATCACCGCAGCAATGATAACCGCCAGCAGCACACCGACCAGCAGCGGGATGGCCATCGCCAGCGCCCCATCGGTCGCACCCACCAGCGCACCCACTCCCACCACCGCACCCACCGCGCTAGCGCTGCCCGTCAGCAGAGCGCTCATGACATTAGGCCAGGTGATTTTGTTGAGCGTGTTATAATCTGCCCCATTGACCGTCGAGGCAATATTAACAAACAGCTGCTGCAGCTGGAAGCCAAGTATGTTGGAAATATCAATCGCTGCCGCACACAGCCAAAACGACATATTAACGACGATAATCGACACGACAAGGCGCGGAAACATCTTCTTGATGCCATAATTGCTAATACCAACACTGGTAACTTGCGAATAAATGACGATGAGCGAGACGATGATAAAAGCGATGTTGGCCAAGTCGCGCATGATCGCCCAAAAGCGAAAGAGTGTGCCATCACTACCAGATTGCAGCGGCTGCACCGCCAAGTACTGCGCCACCTGCTGGTACAGCTGGTCGGTAATCCACGCCATGAAGTTACTCACCGGGCAGACAATCCAGCCAATGCTTCCCAGCGCTGTGCCACTACAACTGGTCGTGGCACCATCATCTTTATCTGTTTGCTCAGCGGGTTTGTCTTGGGGTTGGTTACCGGCTTGGTTGTTGTTTTGGTTATTATTATTGTTGTTATTTGCCGCTTGGCCGTTTTGATTATTACCGTTGTTTTGAGCGTTTTGCCCAGCTTGACCACCGTTATTTCGATTATTTTGGTTGTTCTGGCCACCATTGTTTTGCGGCGCGGCCTCCTGCTGCCCCGAGACAGAGATGGCGATGGCGTCATCCATCTTGTTGTACGTATCTGGCTCAACAAAGATATATTCCACATACGTCGCTTCCTTTGCACGTAGTGGGTCGCTACCAGCCGGGAAGATGATGGTCTGACGCCGATTGGTCGTTGGTTCATACTCATAGAAGTGCACACCAGCGGGTAAGCCACGATCTGCCACCCCTTTGTCGCTCCCTCGGTATGGTTTGAAGGTATTATGACGAAAGATAAGGTTCTCGCCCTGGCGCTGCGCCGTCTCAGCAGCATACACTGGCACAGGGGTAGCGAGCATGAGCCCTAAGAGTGCCGTCACTAATAGTGCCAGCCACCCCGTATATTGCCGCAGACAACCCCTCGCCCGCGCAACCACTCGCCACGCTCTGTTCATGTCTTGTTCGACATTAGCATAATATCGCACAGTGGTCAAGTTTTTGCTGCCTGCATGTCAAGCCGTATCTATTGCGCAACCCCTTCTAGCGTTATACAGGCTGCTATTGGCAAATAATCCTACCCCTGTGCAGAGCTAAAAACTATCACTATTTATCTCATCTCTCATAAAGCAAGCCCAGCAGCAAAAGCGAACCAACCCAGAAAATATCGACCTTGCAACCCAAATTATGCGCCACGATACCAATGCCACCACCCAGCCTTTCGCTCCTACTCTGTTCGCACCCCACCCCAGTCTTTACAACACCGCTCATATCGTATACACTACAGCGTAGGAATAGTATCATGAAATATAAGCGATTAATCTTGGGCCTTGGTGCAATGCTGGCGATGTTTGCCGGTAGTATTGCTGCGCCAGTGCAGGTGATGGCGGCCCCAGGGAGTGGATGCAATGTATTAGACTTCGACAAAGTACGATGCGTCTCAAATAGTGACAACGATGCTCTCGGCCAAGAAAACATTATCAATACTTTAAAGGGTATTTTAAAGTTGTTAACAATTGGTGTTGGTGTTGCTGCAGTAGGCGGCTTAACATATGCTGGCATCCTCTACTCAAGTGCAAGTGGTGATATACAGCAGACCGCAAAGGCAAAGAGTATCATCACAAATGTTATTGTTGGTGTTTTAGCTTTTGCCGTAATGAGTATTGTTATTAATTTCCTCGTGCCAGGAGGTGTTATTGCATCATGAAAAAGCATGTTATAGCCTACGCCCTTATGGTTATTGCAGGTCTATCTATTATTGCTCCACCCTCTCCAGCACAAGCTGCAGCGCCCTGCTCTCCACCAAATTTTCTTGGTATACCAGCTTGGTATCGTGGTCTCCAGGACAAGAGCGATTGCGCAAATATAAAGAAAGTAGGCGTAGAAACCTATTTTCTCACTATCGGCCTAAATGTACTGCAGGGAGCAATGGTTGTTGTTGCTTATGTCACAGTTGGGTTTATTATCAAAGGCGGGTACATGTATATAGTTAGTGCTGGAAACCCAGAATCAATGGCAAAAGCAAAAAACACCATTAGGGACGCTTTAATTGGACTCGTCATTGCAATATCTGCAGCAGCAATCGTTAATATGGTGGCAGGAGTTATTTAATGTTTACACATTTTTTCGCAACAACAGATAAACTCCGTGAGATCAGAGCGTCAGAAATAGGCTATCACAGCAGTGCTCATAACAGTTCTATCATAAAAGATATTCTTAATGTAGCCTATATATGGGGTGGTATTATTGCAGTAATAGCCATCATTATTGCAGGGTTTATGTACGCTACCTCCCAAGATGATCCTAACCAAGTTCGAAGAGCAAAAAATGCCCTATTAGCTGCCTGTGTCGGCCTGGCTGTTATTCTTCTTGCTTTTGTCATCACTAACACTGTTATAAACGGAGTTCTTGGTACATGATTCAACTTCGAAAAAGAACTGTATTTATTTACCTCGGTACTGTGTTATGTGTATGTTTCAGCTCTATAGCGTCAAGCACAGTTCTACTATCAGCACCATCGTACGCACACGTTAATGTTACTCAGTCGCTTCATGGTAATGAGGCGTGTAAAAATGCTACTGATAATGATGGAGAAGATGGCTGCAAGGTTGCAACTTCAAGCGGTGCTGGTGTTACCCCCGAGTCAATCGCCAAAAATGGCATCAATACCGCACTAATCATTCTTGGGTCTATATCCGCTTTGATGATTGTCTATGCTGGTTTTCGTTTTAGTTTAGCAGGAGGCGACCCGCAGGTAGTGAAATCTGCTCGTAATACAATTCTCTATGCAGTTGCAGGGCTAGTGATCGCTATCATGTCATATAGTGTTGTTAACTGGATAACCGATAATCTTTTATAAATTTAACTAAGGAGATCATATGAATATCGTAGCAAAAACAATTTTCGGTGCTGGAGTTTGTTCAGCTCTATTTGTTGGTTTTATCGCCCCTTCTGTGAGTGCCCTCACACCACTGCATACTTTTGCAGATACCACTGCACAAAGCAAGATTAAAGATGGCATTAACAAGGCAGGTGGCAACGAGAATAGGATTGATGTTGGCACAGCTATTAAGAGTATTATTAACATGATGCTCTTTGTGCTTGGCGCCATTTCAGTTATTATGATTGTCATCGGTGGTATTCGCTACACTACATCCAATGGCGATTCTAACGGCATCCAGGGTGCCAAAAATACCATTCT
Organism: Candidatus Saccharimonadota bacterium; assembly: GCA_905373835.1. Taxonomy (GTDB): domain Bacteria; phylum Patescibacteriota; class Saccharimonadia; order Saccharimonadales; family Saccharimonadaceae; genus Saccharimonas. The sequence continues at coordinate 200,112 of CAJPUN010000001.1, read as the reverse complement.
CTACGCTATTGTCGGCCTTGTTGTGGCTATTCTTGCTTATGCCATGGTCAATTTCGTCGTTGATAACCTCGTGAGTGGCGGCAGCCAATCCACCCCTACCGCCAATTATACGTACGTCTAGTATGGCTCTCATGCCCACTCCGCTTGCATTCTGCAATAAAATAGGCTCTTTTTCGGTAATTTTCTCCGTTAGCTCTTAACATTTTGGCAATTTTTTGGTATATATAGATAGTACAGGTAGTACAAGACAGTACTAACGCCAATAGAAAGGACATGACAATGAAAATCAATATCAAAAAAGCTATGCTTACACTCCTCGCTGTGCCAGTGCTGGCTGCAGGTGTTGCTGGGCTGGTAGCACCACACGTTGGCGCAGCAGCTGCATCCGACAACGGTCTTGGTCTCAAGAAAGGGGTTACCTCTGCTAAAGGGAGTGACCAAGTAAGTTGTCTCTTTGGTAGCGAAAAAGAAGGTTGTACTGAAGGTACTGGTATTTTCCAAACAATCGTCAACGTGATTCTCTTTATCGTTGGTGCGGTCGCTGTTATCATGATTGTGATTGGTGGTGTGCGCTATACTGTATCGAACGGTGACTCAAATGCCGTCACTGGCGCCAAGAACACCATCATGTACGCTATTGTCGGCCTTGTTGTGGCGATCATCGCTTACGCACTGGTCAACTTCGTCGTCGTCAACATCGGTGCCAACCAAGGGCAATAACACAACCACCTTTCTTCATTGGCTCTCTTATACCACTCTCTCGCAGGGTGGTATCTTTTGTTGAGGATATATTCGACGACACTTACGCAAGAAAGTCTGTCTATTGCTAATGGCGTCTGATACTGACTGTTTTTGCGTAGCACTAGCCATGCTATTCCATTTCACTCTGGCTGGAGAATCATCATCACACTGCGCTCATTATACTTTACACTCTAGAAACCTCATAATAAGCCATCGCACCATTCAGGAGGTGTTTTGGGAAGTTTCCAGTATTCTTTAGCTTCTTCAACTATATACCCTAACAGAGCCGTTTTACAAAATCATTACACCACACTACTTTCGCCACCTCTTGTATGAGCTACAACCCCCTGATTAAGATCGGTAATCTCAACAGCTCTCAACCCTTCTCCTCACTACAATTTCTCCTACAGTTATTGCAAAAGCTTTCTCTAGAACACCAGCCTCTCAGTGCTAATACTAAATGATAACCTTCTGCTGCCAATATTCACGCTCTGCTAAATGAGATAGAGAACATATAACTAGATACCATAAGAGGCCTCAAGGCTCGCATTACCCACTTCCCGTAGCACAAAACAACCCCGCACCAGCGGGGTCATTATCTCAAAGCTCGTTTTCCCTTCCCTACAGGATCGGGATCTTCTTGGCCTGCTCTTGCTTAACCTTCTCGAAGGTGATGGTCAACACGCCATCCTTCAGCACGGCAGTCGTCTCATCTTCGCGTACTGTTACAGGCAGCTCCAGCGTACGGCTAAATTCACCCCAGTAGCACTCTTGGTTGTGCCATTTTGTGGCCACAGTGTCGTCACCACTGCTCAGCGTACCAACGATTGTCAAGAGCCCGTCATTAATCTTCACATCCAATTCTTCGCGGTTCACTCCAGCGGTGCGGGCCTTCACCACCAGTTGCGTCTCGGTCTCGTACACATCGACTGCCAGTTGGCCAGTGTAGTCTTCCTCACTCTGGGCAGGCTCTTCGCCCCATGACGAAGTTTGGCTCTGCTGGCTCTGGGCAGGCATTGGGTTTGCTTGAGCGTGATTCATTGGCTGGTGAGTTGGCGCAGCTGGTGCGAGTGAGTCATCACCCTCCAAAAATGCTGCCGCAAGCTCATCACCGATCAAAAGATCATCATCTTGACTCCGGGCCATAGTTTCCTCCACATACTTTCTTTTGCTAATGCACAAATTACCATTTCGACAACAGTCTGGATTTATTATAGCTAATCGATGGCGTATAATCAACCGGAGAGGCCTCATGAGTGTAAAAATCACAATACCGACCTACCTTGCCAACCTTCTTGCCCCGCATACCTGTTGTGGTTGCAACATCACCGGGACACTGCTCTGTGATAATTGTAAAAAAGACATCATTCGCGATCCACTCTACCGCTGCCTCGAGTGCGGCCAGCCTACCCTGTCTGGCCAGTGTCAAACCTGCTCCCTGCCCTATGCAGCTGCCTGGTGTGCCCTGCAGCGTGAGGGTGCGCTAGAGCGATTGATCGACCGCTACAAGTTTGAGCGCGCTCAGGCAGCTCAGCACACCCTCGCAGGCTTGCTCGACGCCGTTACGCCGCCGCTACCGACTGGTACCATCATTGTGCCCATCCCAACCATTCCGGCACATCAGCGCCAGCGCGGGTATGACCACTGCCGGTTGCTTGCGCAGGCCTTTGCCCGGCTGCGTGGGCTGCCCTGCCAGCCAGTCCTCACGCGCGCTCAGCACAGTGTGCAGCTAGGGAGTAGCCGTACCCAGCGCCAGCGGCAAGCCCGCCAGGCATTCGCTTGCCCTCGCACACTCTCATCAGAGGTCACCTATTGCCTTATTGATGATATTTCTACAACGGGTGCGACGATTCGCTATGCTGCACGCTGCCTCCGCACCGCTGACGCACAGCAGGTTATTGCTGTGGTGGTGGCCCATCAGCCGTTTGCATAAGCCGTTGTGGTGTTGGCCCATCTATAATCAACGTTGGAGAGAAGGAGCAACGTTTCGACTCTACAGGAGGAGGGGATAAAGATAATATCCAGGGCTTACGCAAAAGTTGGTCACCCTCATCTTTTGCCCTGCTCCGTCTCATGCTATAATAAGCGAGACTGGAGAGATGACCGAGTGGTTGAAGGTACCGGTCTTGAAAACCGGCGTAGGTATCCCCTACCGTGGGTTCGAATCCCACTCTCTCCGCCATGTTGGGCTTACTCGAACCCTCGGTAGCAAGTGTGTTACTGAGGGTATTTTATATTGAATCAAATCGCCACATAGCCCAGATCTCAAAAATTCATCTTCATCTTTCTTTATCTTATTTTTCTACCATTCTTATCCGATGGAGTATGCCTTGAGTTCTACTCTATGCTATACTAAACATATGCAGCCATCGCAATTCGACCAGCCATCATCCTCAGATGCAGCCGACCCATCGCGCACCGCTCGCGTCGATACACAGGCCACTGATGAGCCCAATCCACCGCTCGAGATTCGTCGTGGGCCGAGCCAGGCAGATAGCAATTCGTCGCAGGTTTCGCCCTTCCCCGACCCCACCGAGCCGCTCCTCATCTGGCAAGAGCGCGAGGTCAATGACACCACTCGCCCTCGTGGCTGGTATGTGATCTTTGGCGTGGTTGTGGTGGTACTCTTCGCGATTTCGATCTTTTTGTTTAAGTCCTACACCTTTGCGCTGCTTATTCCCATTATGGCTGTAGCATTGATCGTCTCGCTGCAGCGGCCAGCTGCCTTGCTAAACTACAGTGCTAGCCATGCCGAGGTGGTGGTTGGCCAGCGGGCTTACTCGTACGACACCTTCCGCTCCTTTAGCGTCACCGCTAAGCCCACGCAGAATTGGATCACACTCATCCCACGCAAGCGCTTCGCCATGCCCATCGTCATGTACTTCCCCGAGGATGTAGGCGAGCAGCTGGTTGATCTCATCGCCTCTCACCTCCCAATGAGCGAACGCAAGCCCGACTTACTCGAGCGGCTGATTATATACCTGCGGCTGCAGTAGTAGTTTTGGCCACGGCGTCTTGCCCTCAGCGCACCTCTGTGCTACAATAATAAGCGATCTGGTATCATCCAGTGCACCTTATAGTTTGGTCTGGGCAACGTTTGTTTCCCAGGTATGCACTCGTAGCTCAGCTGGATAGAGCGTTGGCTTGCGGAGCCAAAGGTCGTGCGTTCGAATCGCGCCGAGTGTACCATAGAGAATACTAACTCAGTATGTTGTTGCATGCTGAGTTTTTTATTACACAAGGATAGAATACATATTTGGCAAATACCTAGAGATACTAGACCCACGTCTCGTTTTAATTCTTGCCCTTGCAGTATTACGGATCCACTATGCCTATGGCTCAAATCTCAGCCATTCTCATATCGCTTCTCTCGCATTTACTTCTGTAGAATAACTAGAGACACCTCCTCATAGCATGATTTATAGCAGCCATGGGTATAAAATATTGCCTACGATAGAGCGCGCCAGCAGCTCGAAGTGCACTCTTTTTCACACCAAAAAGCCGAGCATTTCTGCTCGGCTTTTTATGTACGCTACCAGACTTGGCTGATGGGGAGGAACCTAGTCTATGCGGCGCTTTTCGAGTTTGAGTGTGCCAATGGCGGCGCTATCGGCAGCACTTAGCTTGACGCCAGTGAGGCGAAGCTTCTTGAGGCTGCCAAATGTCGCTAGTTGGCTGCCGTTGGCCAGTGTGGTCTTGCGGCTGTAGTCGTAGAGCGAGAGCGACTCCAGGCTACCCTTGCTGGCTGCAATGTCGGCAACGTCTAGCACGAAGCCATCTTTGCCCGAGAGCGAGACCCGCTTGAGGTGCGCCAGCTTAGCAAGCGGCTTGGTCGAGGCAATTGGGTTGCCCGAGACCATCACAAGCTTGAGGTTTGCCAGGCCAGCGATTGGATCAAGCGACTCAATCTGGTTGGAATGAGCGGTCAACGAAGTCAGCTTGGTTAGCTTAGCGAGCGGTGCAAGGCTCTTCACCTTGTTGCCATCAATTGCCAGCCAGTCGAGGTTCGTTGCTGCCTCAAGACCAGTCAGGTCGGCCGCTTTGCGGTCATCTGCTGCATCGCCTGGCAGGATGAGCGACAGGCCAGTCAACTTTTGCATCTCACCTGCTGTCACGTCTTGTGCGGCGCCTCGGCGTGCGCCAAGGGTCTCAGACAGGCGCTTGTTGATTGCCGCCTTGAGACGAGCGTCTGGGACCGACACAGCGCTATTGTCGCTCTTGGTGTCGGCCTCGGCGGTTTGGGCTGCATGAGCAGTGTCAGCTTTACTGGTGCTGCCCATGCCCGGCGCTTTTGGGTTTGCTTGCCCGTTGGTGGTTGCGCCATTGGCGTTATTTTGTTGTGGGGTGCTACTGCTCTTGCTGCTTATGTTTGGTTCGCCACCCGTCATGTTGGCGTTCACCAATGCACCACGGTTCACCTTGGTGCCGGCCTTCACGGTTGCCCCACTTGGGTCGATTGCCTTCGCCACATCGGCAGGCAATTCCTTACCACTATTGGCAGCTGGGCTACCGGCCTTGATGGTATAGTTACTCTTGTTGTAGTCATTGTTGTTCGCAGCTTCGCTAGTGAAGAATGGGTTGGCGCTGCGTGAGCCAGTTTGGTCGAGCGAGTTGCGCTCCAGGCCGTCAATCGCCTTGCTGACCCGGCCATCCTTGGCAATGTCTGATGTCTTGCTAAAGAGAACATCAATCGGTGCGTCCGTCTGAGCCAAGTCCCAGGTAAAGACGGTCTTGTCGACATTGGTATCGTTGCGGTAGTAGACGTTGTAGTCGAGGCCAGCAAACATCTCATTCGTACCAACCTTTGGTCCGCCAATGTTGGCACCACCCTTAGTGCGGACACCGTACGCCCAGTATGGGCTGTCGCCATCCTTAGCAGTTGCAGCACGCGATGATATGATGTTGTTGTACATCTCTGTGCCCGTTGTGTCCCAGCTCAGGCCCTTGGCTTGCGACCAGCTCTCTGGTGCAGTACAGGTGCTACCTTGATAGGCATTACAACCCTTGCTACGGGTGTCCTCGCGGACGCGGATTGGGTAGGCGGTGCGTGAGATAGAGTTGTTGTAGATCTTCGTCTTGCTACTACCCGACACTAAGATACCAGAGCCCGAGCCTTCAATAATGTTCGAGGCGATGATACCAGTGTGTGATACCTCGTAGAAGATCGCCATCTGCACGTTGGTAAAGTAGTTGTTGACGATGTTGGTGTTGATACATCCTTCATCACACCAGAAGCCTGGCAGCTGGTGGCGCTTGGCCACAGCGATGTCGGAGTTGGTCGAGCCAGACTTCGAGTAATCCACCACATTGTTGCGGAAGGTGAAGTTCTCGGCGTGAGTCACCTTCACATCAGCCATGCCGCACCACGATGTACAGTAGCTACCATTGGTTTCGAAGCCAGCGGCGTTGTTATTGCTAAAGGTGTTGTTTTCAAACACCGCATTCTCGATGCGGTTGGCACCAGCACCATTACCCCCGTTGTCGAGGAATTGGCTGTTCTTCACTACGCTGCCCGAGGCTTTATCGAGGAACAACCCCGAGTTCGAGTTCTGCGCCACGATCACATCTTGCACCAGCGAGTTCTTCCCGTTGATGGAGATGGCAATTGGCCCAGCCTTGTCGTCTAGCTGTGGGTCTTTAAAGCCCCAGGTTTGGTTTGGCGCGTATTGTGCAATATTAATACCCTGCAGCTTGAAGTTCTCGCCTGTTGTGGTAAAGGCGCGGGTGCGCTGCGAGATCTCCGTTGTGCCAGCCGTTGGGTCTGAGCCTAGGTAGTAACTCACCGTGTCTTGCCGGCCTGGGTTGAAGTGTCCACCACTACGCGTTGTCTGGGTAGCGTCTTCCACATAGAACTTGCCTGGGCCGACCTCAGCCTTGCTCCCGACCTGCGTCAGTGGCTTGTCGTTAATAAAGACCTGCTCTGGGTAGGCAGCCATACCTTCGACTTCTGGCTTGATGTTGGTCGTACAGACGTGGCAGAAGTTCTGGAAGTTGCCAGTGGCCTTCCACATATTACCTTCGCGCGACCAGTTGGTCACAACGTCGCTACCCTTCAGCCATACCTCAGCGTTGGGTGCTGCCTGCATGGTGACATTCTTCTTCGTCACAAAGAAGTGTGGCTCGCGGTAGATACCACTCTTTGCTACCACCGTTCCGCCGTCGCCGATCTTCGTGACGGCGCGGCCAAAGCTCTTGTACGGTGCTGACTCGCTTCCGTTACCCTTGTTGTCATCCCCGTTGGGTGACACCCAGGCGACGTTGGCATTCGGCACAGCGTAATTTGCCTTGATATAATTATAGTTTTTATTCAGACCGGCTGCGTTCACCGAATTGAGGCCATAAAAAAGCCCGCCTATAGCGAGCCCACTCACAGCCACAACCGATGCGATGCGCATGACGATCCCACGTTTTTGACGTCTAATCTTCACTGCTCTTTCCTCCCCTTGTCGGTTGGCGTTAGATTTACGTTACAAAGACTATTCTATCATAATGGCCGCACTGGTCAATTAACCATAACCTGCATAACTGCGCAATCCTGTGGTGTACGCCTCGCGCAACACTCATACTTCGCCTCTCTCGCCAGTCGTACGCTTGCACCGTACATATATAGATCATACCCCAGATAGAGCTCTTGACATTTATGATACTTCGCATGTATTAATAGCATTGTATATTTTGCTATGTTCTACACAAATAAAAATATCATTGTAATATCTACAATGATTCGTTTATCTCTCGTTGTGCTGTGTTTTATGTTAAAACTATAGATTGCTAAGCAACCTCAGCATTCGTCTATTTTGGCTTGTCATTCTTGAGCTGTGGATATTACTGTGCGGCTGTTTTATCAAAAACACCGAGCCAATAGCCATAGCCCAAACAATCCTGGCGGAGGAGGGGAGATTCGAACTCCCGCTGCAGGTCTCCCCACACTAACGATTTAGCAAACCGTCCCCTTCAGCCACTTGGGTACTCCTCCAGCGTGTCGGATTGTGCACCAACGTGCACTGGCTATTGTAGCATAGGTCAGGCGATTGCGCTAGACATTTGTGAGATACAATTTTATCCCTACTTCGTCGCAGTGTCGTGAGCCATATATTTCCTGCACTCCCCTTCCCTTTATCAAGCAATATAAATAAGTAGACTGCCAAGCGCGTCCCACTAACATACCAATTCCTCACGTTGAGGTTCAAGATATCGTCATAATAGCAAGCTTTCAAGACGCTACTAGCAAAAGAGATAAAAAAGCGAGTCACCACAGTACCACAAGCTGAGAAATTTCACCGCTTTCCTCTCGACAAAAAAAACGCCATATCGTATAATTACAAGATAAAAGGAGCTAAGTTTATTATGCTAAAAAAATGTCTACTATCTATCAGTGCTCTTGCCCTCATCGGGGGTGGGATAATTGCTGCTGCACCGCCCAGCGCTGCAATTGGTGGCGTGTCAGATGGTGCCAGCCGCTCACGGGGCAAAGACCAGCCTGCCGATCTCTTTGGTGACGCCGGTATCTTCACACGGGTAAGCAACATCATGCTATTCCTCGTTGGTGCTATCGCGGTTATTATGATCATCTTCGGTGGTATTCGCTATGTCGTCTCTGGTGGTAATTCATCACAGGTACAAGGCGCGAAGAATACGATTATGTATGCCCTCGTTGGTGTCGTAGTGGCGCTGCTCGCCTACGCCGCGGTGAACTTTGTTATCAACACCATCATCCCTGGTGGCAACATCAACACCACGACCAACAGCAGCAACACCGGCGCTTCGACTACCTAGCCGGCGCCGCTTGGCTCTCTTCTCACACAAACATATGCGCACACTTCGCGATGTGCGCTTTTTGTTACTCTTGATCGAGTTTGCAAAAACAGAAAGAGAGTAAGCACAGCGTACGAAAGTAATCACATGTTTTTCGTAATAAAAAATCTACAAGCATCATCAGCTTGCAGATTACCAGTATCAGAAATATGGCGGAGAGAGAGGGATTCGAACCCTCGAAGCCTTGCGGCTTACCGCTTTTCGAGAGCGGCCAGTTCAACCACTCCTGCACCTCTCCACGTGGTCTGCTCTCATTATAACAGATGTGGTGCCGAACGGAAATATCGCGCAGCAGATGTCCTTGAGCTCTTGCCCCACCTTCGCGTATACTAAAGCTATGCAGGATTCTATTTTTACTAAGATTATCAAAGGTGAAATACCAAGCCATACGGTGTATGAAGACGAGCACACGATAGCCTTCCTCGATATCAACCCACTAAGCGATGGCCATGTGTTGGTCGTACCGAAGCAGCAGATTGATTCGCTGTGGGCACTCCCAACTGAAGTATATCAACACCTCTGGGAGGTGGCACAGCGGATTGCCCACGCGATGGAGGCGGAGCTCAAGCCTGAGCGAGTCGGCGTGGTGGTGGAAGGCTTCGATGTGCCGCACGCTCATATTCATCTCGTGCCGCTGTATGACCGCGAGGTGCTACAGCTCCATCATGGCTACCCAACTGATACTAGCAATGCTCACCTATCTACCACCGCCCAGCGTCTTGCTGCAGCAGTGTCTGGCAGTGGTGGAGACGCCAGCGCGTGATCACCATCATCGCCATTGGCAAGCGGCACGAGCCCTGGCTGGCTGATGGTATTGCACGCTACAAGCAGCGCATAACTCGCGCCTGGCAGCTGCAGTGGAAGCTCCTCCCCGCCAGCTCGCACAGTGGTGATGCAGCGCGCCGTGAGGAGTCGCAGCAGATTCTGCGGGCGCTTTCGCCCCAGGCGTACGTTGTACTGCTAGATGAGCGCGGCACAATGCTCGACTCGCCTACCCTCTCGCGCAGTCTACATCAGCCAATGGCGCAAGGCAAATCACTCGTGCTTATCATTGGTGGAGCATATGGTGTGACGGAGGCGGTGATGGAGCGCGCCAACCTGGTGTGGTCGCTGTCTCGCCTAGTATTCCCTCATCAGTTGGTGCGGCTCATCTTGGTCGAGCAGCTCTACCGGGCGCAGCAGATTGCCGCTGGTCATCCGTATCACCATCAATAGTTAACCAACAATTGGCAAAAACTGATTATCAAAGGCGTGGCGCGTTCCCCGCTGCTTATGCGCCAGGTATCTATATTCATCATCGCGCGGTGGCACGCCTGGCGTGTGGTGTTGCCCGTGATGCCCTGCCTTGTGCCCCAGCGACGCATGATGAGGATGGACGTGCGGGTCGGCCGTTAGCTTATCGGGCTCAGCCGAGCCTGGTGCCCCACGGCTGCGCAGCGCAACAGGCTCGAGCGTAAGGAGCGCAGTGGTGATCTTATCAAATTGCCCATCGTGCAAGAACACCCCCAGCGCGGTAGCCAAGCTAAAGACCGCCACAGCCGCCTGCGCGAGGATGGTTTTGGGTGAAGTGGTGTGATGTGTGTGTTTCATTGTGTGTTTTTCATTAGTTCTATTTTTGTTCATATTCATGGTAGCAGGATGTTTATTTTCTGTCAAGTATGTTTTGTGTCAATGTCGAGATATTCTCTTTTTTGCATGAGCCCTCTTCCCTACTATTTCGCTTGATGAGATATGGAAGCTGTATGCCGTAGCATATTTACGCTTATATAAATCTATGCGATGAACACTCTAGTAGCTGTCACTCACCACAAGACCTCAACAAGAAAGTGGTACGAATAGATGTGTGATGGTGATATTTTTCAGCTTCAGGTCATTATAGATTGTCATCACAATAATCCCTTTATCTGTGCACAGGCTTCCCTCCTCATCACCAAGCACTCTATATTGCCATTTAGAATGCAAAAGATCAGATTGGCATTCTTCATTATCTCTACTCATCAAAAAGGCTACCATCACACATCGATGGTAGCCTTCTTTGTTGGCATAATTTCTCACGCCACAGTATTACTACTCGATCACCTGCAGCTCCTTCACCAGCCGCTCGATCAGCGCCTGCTTGCTTGCCAGCTGCTGGCGTGATTCTTCCACCAAATGAGTGGGTGCTTGACTAGTGTAACGTTCGTTTGCCAGACGACTCTCTAGTTTGGCGGCGTCATTGCGCGCTACAACTAAACGCTTCTCAAGGTTCGTCTGGTGCTCATAGAGTGTCTTGTCACTCACATCAAGCCAAGCATCCCGGCCACTGGCAGCCAGGCGCAGCCCCCGCGCTACATCAGTGTGTTCCACTGCCGCCAGACCAGCCAAGCGCCGCACCAGCTCGGCATTATCCGCCACCAATGCATCATCCATATAGAGCAGTGTGTAGCGCTCATTACCTGGCAACTCACTCGTCACATAGCGTGCTTCGGTCACAAGCCGCTTGAGCCGGCCAAACTCAGCCGCTTGCAGCTCGTTATATTCCTCAGCCTGCGGATATCGCGCCGCCGCCAGGAGGTCATTGTGCCAGCTCAGGCTTTGCCAAATCGTCTCCGTCACAAATGGTGCAAATGGGTGAGCCAAGCGCAGGCACGTATCGAGCACCCACACCAGCATATCAGCGTGCTGCTCCACCTTGGCGGCCTCGATATACCAATCGGCCACATCATCCCACACCGTATGATAGAGCGTCTCTGCTGCCTCGGCAAAGCGATACTGCGCCAGCTGCTGCTCCATCGTCTCCCCTGCCCGGCTCAGCTGGCGGATGATCCAATGGTCGGCCATAGATTGTGGCGTTGGCACATGCACCGGCTGCGTATCCCCCACCTGCGCCTCAATGAAGCGAGCGATGTTCCACAATTTATTACAAAAGTTGCGCGCTGCCACCACCTTGCCGGTATTAAAGGCCTGCGGCTGAGCGGCTGAGCGGCTGGCGATAATCCCCATGCGCAGTGCGTCCGAGCCATATTGGCTAATCGCCTCCATTGGGTTGATCACATTGCCCTTGCTCTTGCTCATCTTCTGCCCGCGCTCATCCAGCACCAGCCCATGGAGATAGACATGACGGAACGGCACCTGTCCCGTGCAGTACAGGCCAAGCATCATCATCCGCGCCACCCAGAAGAAGAGAATATCCCCCGCTGTCTCCATCACCGCGTTGGGGTAGAATTTCGCTAGCGGCCCATCCTGCAAATAGTCGGTGGTGATGAATGGCCACTGCCCACTGCTAAACCAAGTATCAAGTGTATCTTCTTCTCGACGATATGTTGTTCCATTTACAACTATTTCTTTTTCGTTGACGTTTGTGTTGAAGATCCAGTCGCTTGGATCAGTCGTGCTCTGGAAGGCTGGGATGGGTATCCCCCACGGGATCTGCCGACTAACGTTCCAATCTTTGATCTCGCGCAGGTATTTGATGACCACCTCGCCTTTATTGGCGGGAGTGAAGGTCACATCACCGTGCTCAATAGCAGCAATCGCTGCATCCGCCAATGGCCGCATCGAAATGAACCACTGCTCCTTAACCATTGGCTCAATGACAGTATCGCACTTGTAGCAATGTCCCACCGAGTGCTCCAGCTCTTCCTCGCCACGACGGAGCTCTTCACGCTCCAGCGCCTCCAGCACCCGTTGGCGCGCCTCCGTCGTGGTGAGGCCATCAAATGGCGTGGGTACATTCGTCATTCGCCCATCGAAGCCAATCACCTGCTCCACCGGCAGTCCATGCCGCTGCCCCATCTCGAAGTCATTTGGGTCGTGGGCCGGTGTGATCTTGACTGCACCAGTACCATATGACGCATCGACATATTCGTCAGCAATAATCGGGATCTCGCGCCCCACCAGTGGGAGCAGCGCCTTGGTGCCGATCAGCTTCTTGTAGCGCTCATCTGCCGGGTTGACAGCGATGGCGGTATCACCCAGTAGCGTCTCCGGCCGTGTCGTAGCAACGATAATTTCACCAATATGATCGAGTAGTGGATACGCAATACGCCACAGCTTAGACTTCTCCGTCTTGTGCACTACCTCTATGTCGGCAAAGCTGGTCTGGTGCTTGGTACAGTAGTTCACGATTCGCTCACCGCGGTAGATCAACCCATCCTGCCACAGCTTATTGAAGGTGTCATAGACCGTCTCCACCACCTTAGGGTCAAGCGTAAAGACCATATCTTCCCAGTCCGCCCCGACGCCGAGGGCACGTAGCTGGAGCTCCATATCACCCCGCTTTTTATCAACAAAGTCCCACACCTGCGCATACAGCTCATCGCGCGAGTAGTCGAAGCGCGTCTTGCCCTGCTTCTCTAGCTCGCGCTCATACACCACCCACGTCTCAAAGCCAGCATGGTCTGCCCCAGGGATAAACACCGCATCATCGCCTTTCATCCGGTGGTAGCGCACCAAAATATCTTGCAGGGCCGAGCCCAGCGCATGCCCAACGTGCAGGTTGCCATTGGCATTGGGCGGCGGCATCACGATACTGTAGGGTGTGCCCTCCCCTTTTGGCCGAAACACGCCAGCGCTCTCCCACATGGCGTAAATATTTGGCTCGTATTCGTTAGGGTTGTAGGTCTTGGCAAGTTTCATGGCGGTGGCTTCCTTACAGATTATTGATACTTTTCACACGAAAACGGTGCGGTCGATGCTTCACGTGAAAATTTATGTGCAGCATCTGCTTGGCCGATTTTTTGGTGCAACTTCAGCTACCTAGTATAGCACGTTTGGCGGCACAATGGCAGGGGTGACAGGGGTTGGTAGTAGGGTAAGGTATTGCGAATTATGATGGTAATAGAGGCGTCTGATTTCACAAATTAGCTGCTATTGCTGAGTAGTTTGTTATGATGATTCGGTATTTTTACGGTTTTCACGTGGAAGGTGCTGCGTGCCAAGCTTATACTACAGCCTTAACATCTTATGATCCTATCTACACAGAGTACAGGAAAGGGAAGTAAGCAAAGAGAAAGAGGCGGTTTTCGTCCCACATATCGTGACACGTTTGTCATTATACTATCTTCATCAGCTCCAGCTCATTAATGCCAAAAGGGAAGCGAAACATCGACAAGTCAGAGATAAGCGAGCTTATATTCATAGTCAAAATCGAGCTGCAATAGGGAAGTCTAAGCACATGTCTCACACATTCATCCTCATTTCACGTGAATAATGCACCCAATCACGTCAAATTTGGTAGTCTTGCACCGGTACATAGCCCTCGTGCCATCATCTTTCGTTAAAGGTCACACCTGTGGAGCAGGGGAGGGCAGTATAAAAAGACGCCCTACTAGAGCGTCTTCTTCTAAGTGATCTCTCTACCAACTACTTATGCGAGCGACGATACGATGCCTGACGCAGACTGCGCATGTGCTGATACAGCGCTTGGTAGAGGTGGTACAACCGGTAGCGCAGTGGATGGAGCGGTTTTTCCCAGGTGCCGATATAGTCCACTGGCGTACCCCCAAACGACTTCTTAAAGTGCGTAAAGCCCGCCCAGGGGTGATCCTTCGGCACATCATCTGGCGCAATGCCGTAAAAGTCAAAGAATTTGTGCCCGGTATCATGCGCGTAGAAGAGGGCAGACACCACCAGTGCTGTGGCTGGGCTGAGGTTGCGCTGAGCGGTGTAGGACGCCGCGTGGGCATAGGCCATCGTCGTACCATCACTAAAGAAGATAAGGCTAGCAACCGGTTTATCCTCCAGTGTGGCATACATCAGGCCAGCTGCCTTGCGCGGGAAGAGCACCTCTGCCATTTGGCGAAAGTAGGCATCACTATGAGGCTGCATGCCAGTACGCTTGGCAACGTCGTGGATCATATCAAGAAAAATCTCGATATCTGCTGGCTCATAACTGGTATGGAAGCGCACCCCTGCCTTCTGATTTTTGCGCCAGGTGTAACGCACCGCTTGTTTGGCGTTGGCCAGGATCGCATCGTGATCCATCGTCACATCATTAATAATCGTTCGGTCTGGCTGGAGGCTCTTCGCCTTACGAAAGCCGAGATTTTGCAGCTGCTCGAGTCGCGTCGTCCGGGGGTCGACCCGCACAAAATCTGCACCATATTGCCGGCCTGTGGCAATAATATCCTTGAGTGCAGCTTCCTGAGCGGCATCGTTATCCGCCTCGGGCCCATAGGGTACATACAACCGATGGTTGAGCCGACCGTGTTCAATAATGCCATAATACTGCCACCCTTTGTCTACTCGCCGCACCGTGTGGCGCTGCTGCGCTTGTTGAAAGGCCTCCCATGCCTCAGTCTGTAAAAAATGTTTCATAACATTAGTATAGCAACTTTGCGGCGGTTTTTCACTGATGATTGTTGCGAAAGTTCCATGCACGCCACGATGAAATAATGAATATTGGTACAAAGTATTATTGATCTAGCCCAGGGGTACGCGCGCTGTGAAGAGTCTAAGGCTGATATGTATCGCTAATGCACATCTCTTCCTCTCACCACTCAAAAATGCTATACTAGCGCTATTAGTATGCAGCTCAAATCTATCGATCCATCCACCTTCGAGCAATTTGCCGCGCAGCACCCGCTAGGGAGCTTCGTCCAGTCGGCCGCTAATGCCAAGCGGGTGGCACAGCTGGGCTGGCAGCCACATTATTTGGGGTTGTTTGCCGAGGGCGGGCGCTTGGTGGCTACCGCTGTGCTGTACGAGTGGCGCACCTTGGGCTATAGCGAGTTTGAATGTTTGCAAGGGCCGCTGGTGGATTATCATAACTCAGCAGTGCTCAGTACATTATTGACAGAACTCAAGAAATATGTCAAAACGCATAAAGGTATTCTGCTTCGCCTACAGCCGCCACTCATCCTGCGGCAGGGAAGTGACCCTACTCAGCTTCTCGAAGTAGCCGGTACAGCCAAGGCACTGCAGCAATTCACGCAGACAGGCTTCCGCGCTATCCCCCCGCAGCAGACCGACCGCAACGCGCGCTATGTGCGCTGGTTCTTTGCCAAAGATCTTTCGCCCTACCACGACGATGCGGCACTACTCAAGAGCTTCGACGCCAAGACGCGCAGCTGCGTCAAGGCAGCCACCAAGTATGGTGTGGCGGTGCGCGAGATTACCGCGGTGGGCGACCTCGCGCCATTTGCGAAATTGCTAATCGATACCGGCACGCGGCGTGGTTTCTCGGGGCGCAACGAAGCGTTTTACCAGCAATTGTTTCGCGCCTTTCACCGCACGCAGGCGTGGTTCCTGATTGCCGAACTCGACCTTGCTGGCTACCAAGCCCGCCTCAGTGCCCAGCATGATAGCCTGCAAGCCGAGCGCGATATGCTGGCGACTGAGCCAGACAAGCAAGGGCAGGTGAAGGAGCTCGATAACCAGCTCGCTGCGGTGTCAAAGCGCCTGGCAGATTATGAAACGCTCCGCCAAGCGGCTAATGGCGACGTCCTGCCACTTGCTGCTGCCATCTTCATGCACACGAATGATAACGAGGTGGTATATTTCCTCAGTGGCTCGGACGATCAGCATGCCAAATTCTCTGGCTCATACGCGCTGCAATACGCAGCAATGCGCCGTGCCATCAGTCTCGGCGCTCAGCGCTACAACTTCTACGGCACAAGCGGGAACTTCAACGGCTTCCCCGAGCAGGAGGGAGTGTATCACTTCAAGAAAGGTTTTGGTGGCCAGCTAGAGGAACGCGCTGGCTGCTATGAATATATTGCTCGACCATTCATACACCAGGTGATTCGCTGTGTGCGTGCGGTGCGTGGTATGATCAGGCGGTAGAGACCGACTTATTTCCAAACAGCGACAACTAATCTATACCAACGCGCAGACGGTAATCTGCTACAAGCAGTTACACGCTAGTATCATCGTTTCGAATATCATCAAAACATATGTGCTATGCTTCGTGGCCAGCCCACACCGCTTCACGCATCGACAAACTTGGCTGCACTTCGAGTAGGTATGGGTCGACTGTGTGGCCAGCCTGGGCGTAATAGTAGCCGAGAGTGGCGATCATCACTGCATTGTCCGTGCAAAAGGCCATCGGTGCGTAGCTAATGGAGCAGGGCAGGGCGGTGCGTAGCTGGCGGCGAAGTTCTTGATTGGCCGCCACACCACCAGCAATGACGACGGAGCGCGGCGCATAGTGCTCGTAGGCCAGCACCGTCTTATCCACCAACGTCTCTACCGCCACGCGCTGGAAGCTCGCTGCCATATCATGGCGCTGCTGCGGCGTGACAAGCGCTGGGAGCTCGTGCGAAGGAAAAGAGGTATCTTTGCCTACCTCGGCTTGCATTCGGCGCAGCACGGCCGTCTTAAGGCCCGAAAAGGAGAAATCGTACTGGCCCTGCATCCGCGCTTTGGGTAAGGCGTAGCGCTGCGGGTTACCATGCGTAGCGGCAGCAGCAATAGCTGGGCCGCCAGGATAGGGCAAACCAATGATCTTTGCTACCTTGTCGAAGGCTTCGCCCACAGCATCATCCTGTGTTTGGCCAAGTAGTGTATAGTCACCATGCGCCCGAAACAGCACCAACTGACTATGCCCACCAGAGACGATGAGTGCCAACATAGGGAAGCTCGGCTGCGCAGCGGGTAGCGCTAAAGCTGGCTCGGGCTTTGGCCGGCCGTCCTCCACCACGAAGTTGGCATAGACATGCGCCTCCACATGATGAATCGCGTAGAGCGGCTTCTTGTGCACAAGTGCGAGCGTGCGCGCCGCCAACGTCCCAACCAGCAGCGACCCCACCAGCCCAGGCGCATACGTCACTGCAATGCCATCAATCTCATCCCAGCTGCACGCTGCCTCGGCCAAGGCGCGGTCAATCACTGGGGTAATCATCTCAATATGGCTCCGCGCTGCTACTTCTGGCACCACGCCGCCATACTGGGCATGAATATCTATCTGCGAGTGCACGACACTACTCAGCAGACGTCGCCCATCGGCCACCACCGCAGCCGCTGTCTCGTCGCAGCTGCTCTCTATCCCAAGAATCTTCATAGGGTTATTATAGCAAAGGAGGGCACACAACGCAGAAAACTTACTCCAAAATAAAAATGGTGTAGAAAATACGTATAATCTCACTTTTGCAGCGTTAGCTCCACCAGCCAATCCCTTCATCCGATGGCGTGTGGGGTCAATCGCAATAATCAATCTTATCCCAGGCGCACACGATGAATATTCTAGAGAGGTATTCACCTTGATAGTAGTCCGGAGACGAGTGTATGGGGGAGGTAATAGTGAGAATAACCGAGTGTTTTACAGCTCTCATCGTAGCACATTTACTTGCTCAAAAAATCATGCCTCTCATGGTTTTAAATACTACCAAAAGTGGTATAATATGTGCCATGGCATTTTCTCTAAAACAAACACTCAAGAATACTCTCCCGCCCAGCGTGCTGGCGGCGCTGGAGCCAGGCTATCGGCTGCTCGAAGCTACTGCAGCAGCGGCCAACCAAGGCTTCCCAGCCCAGGGCATGCACGTCATTGGCGTAACGGGGACAAACGGCAAGACCACGACGTGCTTTATGATCCACCGCATGCTGGTCGAAGCAGGCTACAATGTCGGCCTAATGACGACGGTGGCATATGGGGTAAACAGCGACATCACACCGCAAACCGAGCACATGACCACCGTATCTGCACCCCTGTTGCAGCAGCGTTTGGCGGAGTTTCGGCGGCGTAATGTGCAGTGGGTAGTGTTGGAGGTGACAAGCCACGCGTTGGCGCAGCACCGCATCTTTGGCGTCCCGATCGATATTGCCGTCATGACCAACGTCACCCACGAGCATCTGGATTATCACAAGACATTCGAGCGCTACCGCGCCGCCAAGATACGTCTCTTCAAGCTCGCGCGGCGGGTTGGCATTATCAATGCGGATGACCCATCGGCGGCAGTCTTCGAGCAAGCGGTGCCGCGTAGCCTGTGCTATGGCATTGCAGGCGGCGACATTCGCGCTACGAACATCACCCAAACCGCCTCGGGCAGCCGCTATGATGTATGGCTCATGGGGCAGATGCATCACATCACCATCAACATGCCGGGTGAGTTCAACATCACCAACAGCCTGGCCGCGGTAGCCGTGGGGCACGAGGTAGGCCTGAGCCGGGCGCAGATCGAGCAGGGTCTGGCTGCACTCACTGGGGTGGAGGGCCGTATGACAGTGGTGGATGCTGGGCAGCCATTCTCCGCTATTGTTGATTTTGCCCACACACCCGACGCCTTCGAGCGGCTCCTCGGCAGTGTGCGAGCCAGCACTAAAGGCAAGCTGATCGTTCTATTTGGCTCGGCTGGCCGGCGCGATGAGTCTAAGCGAGCCATCCAAGGCAAAATCGCAGGACGAATTGCCGACGAGCTTATTATCACCGAAGAAGACGACCGTGATACAGACGGGCAGCACATCCTTAGCCAAATCGCCAAAGGCGCAGAAGCCGCCGGCAAAGCCCAAGACACCGACCTCTTCCTCATCCACGACCGCGCTGAGGCCATCCGCTTTGCCGTCCGCCGTGCCCGCACCGCCCGCGACACCGTCGTCTTCCTCGGCAAAGGCCACGAAAAAACCATCGAGCGTGCCGACGGCACTCACCCCTGGGACGAAATAACAGAGGTGCGAAACGCTATCCACGAGCGGCAAGCATCGAAGAAAAAGTCGGCACGAGGCAAGAGCAAGCGCACAAAAGACGCCAGCAAGCCTATCTCCAAAGCCAAAGACAAAACCAAACGCAAGAAAAAGCCAACTTCACGCCACAGCAAGCGTGCGTCGGCAAGCTAGTGTCTTCACCCGGCGGATGTCCGCTCTAGCTGCCCTGTGGGGTGTCTGCCTCTCCGTTAGATTGCTTGGGTTCTACTTTGAATATCACATCGTCTACATTATCGCTGCTACCCACTCTTACATAGCGCCCATCAGTAGTCAAACCAGTTGCTGCCCAGCCATCCTCTGTGCGCTGCAGCGATATCCACTGGATAAAGAGTAGCCACGGCTCGCCCTCAGGACCACTATATAGCCATGGCTTTCCGTCAAAAATCGATTGAGAAATTGCCTCTTTGAGTACTGCATGTCTCTCATGCTCCTCATTTGACGGCTGCCGTGGTATTTCGTGTGGCATATAGCACTGCACCTCCTTTACCTCTGTTATGGTCGCGTGTCTGTTGTGAGATCTACCTCTGTTGTATTGGCTTATCTAGAATGCCATGGCTATACATGCGGGCTACCACCCGTGGCGTAACCCGGATAATTTTTTCCTTCGGCAGCATTAGTTTATTGCGATATTCATACCGCTCCACACCAGGGAAGAAAAAGATCCGTCCGTCATCATCATGCTCAGCAGCATCTTCCTGAGCATCGTATTCGTAGTGTTCAGACGACTTGAGATCGATAAGCTTACCATTCACTATCATATCTATCCCGCGCATATCCTGGTTGGCTGTGCCTGGCTCATAGGCAATGCCCGCTTCATCCAGCACCCGCATAAAGAGCACTTCATTGCGAATGCCCGCTACTGTCGCATACAACATACCTATTCGATCTTGCTTGTTTTGAGCATGCTTCTTGCCTGGATACACTGCTTCTAAGCCGTTAACTATATCCGATACAGACGGTATCGACTTCCATGTCTCGCAGGAGTGTGTGGCGTTGTCTATCACATCGCGCAGGGCATGGTTAAAGTGTGTGAGCTTTTTGATTCGCTGCTTCTTTTCTTGCCGAGTTAGCGCCGTATCATCTTGTTCGGTCGCCTCCACCCAGCCAGGATACGCTGCGAGCAGCCGCGCCATATCGACATGCGACCACTGTTCTTTGCTCGCATAGTGCTGCACAAGCGTCACAGCACTTTCTCCCAGGGCAGCTGAGCGTCGCTGGCGGCGTTTTTCCTCACTCCAATTGCGACCCTGCTGCTCGACGAGGTAGGTGAGATGTGGCTTTTGGCTCTTCAGCGCTGCATCAACAGTAACAAGCTGCTTTTTGATGTTCGAAGAAGACGTCGACCACTGGCTCGGCGATATAAGTGATGGCATTGCATCAATGCTATGATGTTTGGGTGTACGGCGATGTGGCTTATAGTGACGTGTTTTTACCATGGTTGTGTTTGTATTATATATCATTTTTAGTACCATCACAAAATCACCACATCAGTGGTGATAATGCCTATTCTTACTCTATAGGTCGCTACCGCTGCGACAGATAGTCGATCTCTTTGATGATGTCGAGCAGCGCTTGGGCGCGGCGGGTTTCGTCGCGGATGGATTTGGCGATTTGGTAGGCTGGATCGATTAAACTCTTGTCGTCCGTCGAGCGGATCAAAAGCAAGTAGGTATCGAACTTCTCATCTGGGCTAACGTTGAGTTTATCCACCAGTGGGCGCAGCTCTTTGATGGCCGATTGCTTCACGCCATTGAGCGCCTCACCACTAGGCGCAGGCTGTGACGATTGCTGCTGCGAGGACATGACTGGCACTGATGAGCCCATATTACCCGACATACCCGAGAGCGATGAACGACCAGCACCTTGCCCCGACATCATCGCCTGCGACCGCTGCGACGCTGCTGTACCCACCTGCGGGCCGATCCCAGCTAGCACCTTGGCAAGCTCTTGATCGTCGGTGATTGATTGTGATGTAGTGCTGATATTCATGGTTCCCACCTGTCTCCAAATATGCTTATGATTCTCTGCTAATTAATGTATCATGGGAGGGTATACTCTTGCAAGCAGAAGGAGACGATTATGCTTGATGACCAGACCATATTGCGCCAACGCGGTGCCGAAGCCGCCCTGCATCACGTTGCAACATTATGGAAACAAACAACATTGCCAACAGAGGTAGCAAATCAGCTCTCACACATATCACTCCAGCATGATATTCGTAATGTTGTGCTTATAGCAACGGATAGTGGTGCGGTTCTTTCTTACGTCGCTCAGCAGCTCATGCAGCCTCACATGACCGTGCCTGTGCTGTGCTGCGAGGCAACGGCAGTGCCAGCGTTTGTGGATGCGCACAGCTTGGTGATTATTATCGAGGCCAGTATCTCATCCAACCACGTGAAAAACATGATGTCTTATGCAGAGCAGCACGCCGTCCCAACCGTTCTGCTCACTCATGATGCTGCTGCAGAGCTTGCCGCAGCATACCCTGCAGCTACTACCGTCGTGCCAGTCGCCAGGAGGGAAAGGCAGGTGGAACCACTACGCATACTCAGCACACTGAGTGTGCTACTGACGGCCTATCAGTTGCTGGATGATCTTGTAGAAGTGATAGCAGATGGCGCAGCGTACGCAGCGAATGCGGCGCAGCAGTGGGGCGCTACCGTGCCAACCACTCACAATCTCGCCAAGCGGCTCGCACGCCAGGCAGCGGGCAAGACGGCAGTGTTTTGTGGCAGTGGGGTGCTCGTACCGGTCGCCCAGTGGTGGCAGTGGTGCTGGCAGGAGTGGGCGCACAATGTGGCCTTTTCTACCACCCTCGCCGAAGCCGAGCAGGCTGGTGCTCATGGCTGGCTAAGCCATCCGGTAGATAAGCCATTCGCGCTTTTCGACCTTGCGAGTGAGAATGACGACGCTACCCAGCAATGCATGGCAGCGCTCGATCGCCGCCTCAGTGGCCGCCGCCCC
Source organism: Candidatus Saccharimonadota bacterium (assembly GCA_905373835.1). Classification (GTDB taxonomy): domain Bacteria; phylum Patescibacteriota; class Saccharimonadia; order Saccharimonadales; family Saccharimonadaceae; genus Saccharimonas. Next base: position 177,972 of record CAJPUN010000001.1, on the reverse strand, counting down.
CACGCGAAGTCTATCTTGCTTGCTGGCGAGACAGAGGGAGAGCAGGTGCTGCACGGCATGATGTTAGCGGAATTCGCCAGCTGCTACCTCGGGGTGTTGAACGGCGTGAAGCAAGGGAAGTGCGGTATGTCTTGAAATGTCAAGGTTCATACTCGCAAAACTCTATATTTAGAGTAGAGTAGGATAGAAAGCTAAGTAAAAACCCGCCACATTTCAGGCGGGTTCTGTGTCAACATAACTATGCCGATTAGTGGTACTGCCGTAGCGACTCGATCGTGTTCTTGCGCGCAGCACGAATAGCTGGATAGAGACCGAAGGTAAGGCCAACCGCTAATGCGAGGCCAATTGCCATCACCGCTGTCTGCCACTCCAGTGCTGGCGGGAAGGACAGCCAGATGCTAAAACTCAGCGCCACTATGTATCCCAGGATGTAGCCCAAGATACCACCAAGCAAGCTAATCGCCAGCGCCTCGATAACAAACTGGGTGATGATATTGCCATCAGTCGCACCGACTGCCTTGCGGATACCCACCTCGCGCGTGCGCTCTACCACACTCACCAGCATGATGTTCATGATACCAATGCCACCAACCACCAGCGAGATGGCTGCAATCAGCGTCAACACCTGGGTTAGTGCTGTGAAGAGTCGGTTGGTTGGCTGGCTAATCGCATCGCCCGTTGCCACAGTAAAGTCTTCTTCCCCTTGGTGATTTTGCTTAATCTTATCCTTAACTTGCTGAGCAATCTGCCCGACCTGCTGCGATGCATCAGCCTGGATGTTGATCTGCTGAATCTGTGTATGGCCATTGTGAATTTTCTTACCTGCCTCAGTGGTGATGATAGCTGCGTTGTCGAAATCGACATTGTTATAATTCAGCGGTTTTTCTACACCGCGCAATATCCCGACGACGATGAATTCTTTACCACGAATCTTGAAAGTTTGACTTATTGACTGCTCAGTACCAAACAACTGCACCGATAGCTTTGGCCCAAGCACCGCTGGCTTGGCGTCATGTGTGCCACCCTCAAGGAAATCGCCATCGCGCAGTGCGAGCTGGCTCGTAATAGCAAGATCTGGCGAGGTCGCCACAACAGTCGCATTAGCTTCTCGACCATCGCCCTTGAGCTTGTTCTCAGAAGTCATCATTGGTGCTACAGCACGGATATGTGGCATCTTGCGCACTGCCTCGACGTCGGACTCGGTGATGGTGCTGGTATTGTAATTATACTGCGCGACCGAGCTCGCCAGCGACGAGAAGCTCTTGTCTTGCACGCCAGGGCGCACGACAATGAGGTTATTATTAAGCTCAGACACCTGTTGAGAAATAATATTGTGCAGGCCACCACTCAGCGCCAAGATCGCCACAATACTACCCACACCAATTGCCACACCCAGCGTCGCCAGCAAATTACGGCCGCGATTGCGCCGGAAGCTACTGCTTGCATTTTCGAAATGATCAATGATTATCATGCCTGGGGCTCCTTTGTGCTAGATTGGTGAGCAGACGATGGTGCAGCGGGCTGCTGGGCCGGTGCAACCTTGGCTGGCTGAGCAGATGCTGCAGATGATGACTGCTGCACCGCAATATGGGCTGCTGGTGCTGCAGGTTGATTGGTTGGTTGTGGTGCAGCTGGCTGAGATTGAGCTGGGGTAGATTGCACTGGCAAAGCTGGTGTAGACTGAGCCGGGGTAACTGAGGTTGTATGAGTCGGCGAAGCGGAGTGTGTCAGAGCAGGCTGCGCTACCGACGGAGCGTGCTGTGCGGCCGGCAAGGCTGGCGGCACTTCTGGTGGAGCAACTGGCATAGGCTCAATAGTCGGGCCATCTTGAGTATGCGGATCTTCGTAGTCTACCACGGTTGGTGCTGTCGTTGCTGGTGCAGGGACCTTCGCGGGACGACCGCGAGCAATTGCCTTGACTGGCGCAGTTGGCTGAGCGGCCGATGCTGTGCCGTGCGCAATAGTTGGTGTAGTCTTGCCAGCAGGTGCTGCCCGGCGAACTCGTGGCTTGCGGGCCACTGGCGTTGGCGCGGCAGCAGTGGTGCGCATCTGCTCATCACTGGCAATCTGCCCATCAAGCATCTTAATCACACGACTAGCGTAGCTCGTAAGGTTGGGGTTGTGTGTCACCATAATGATGGTATTGCCTCGGCGGTGCAGCTGAGCCAGTTCTTCCATAATGATGTGGCTCGAGCGGCTATCAAGGTTACCAGTTGGCTCATCAGCCAGGATAATCGACGGGTGATTCACCAGGGCGCGAGCAATCGCCACGCGCTGCACCTGCCCACCACTAAGCTGCCACGGCATGTAATATTCGCGCTCTTGGAGGTGGAAATTCTTCAGCACCGCACTGGCTTGCTCCAGGCGCTTAACGCGGCGCATCCCCCCACGGTAGCTCAGAGGTAGGGCAACGTTCTCAAGCACCGTTAGGCGATTAATCAGGTTAAAACTCTGGAAGACGATACCAATCTGCCGCGAGCGAATCCGGGCGTGCTGGCGCTTACTCAGCGTGGCGACCGATGTCCCATCAAGAAAATACTCGCCGCTGTCAGCGCGGTCGAGCAAGCCCATGATATTGAGCAATGTCGTCTTACCGCAACCACTAGGGCCCATAATGACGATGAATTCGCCTTTTTCGACTCGCAGGTCGACGTTGTCCAAGGCGTTTTGAGCAGCATCACCCAAGCCATACTGCTTGGTGAGGCCTCGGAGTTCTATAACTGGTGTAGAAGATCGTACCATAATTATCCTTTAGTATAAACTGTCAAAAAACATTTCTGCAAGCCCAATCTGCACAAAAATATGCAGTATAGCCACGCATCATGCCAAAAGACGAATCAGCAGCGCACTTCTATGGCAGCATGCCGCCTGGCGCTGATATGGCGGAGAGACAGGGATTCGAACCCTGGGTGACGTTGCCGCCACACACGCGTTCCAGGCGTGCCAATTCAACCACTCTTGCACCTCTCCGTACCTCTGTATTATAGCGGATGTGGGGTGGGGTGGCAATATGTATAGGCGATTCGGATATGTGGTGGTTCATTCGTGCAAATTATGTAGCTTATCAGAGTATTTATTAGGTATATTGTTAATTTGTGTAACTATATTTTTTAATAATAGGGACGAGAGTATCATCATATCTGCATAGATGAGGATTAACTTCCTGTATTTGAGCCATCATATTTCATCCATCATGCGGTATGTATAAAATATCTCCCATTTTTGCCAAAAAATATCGTTCGAATATATTTCTATACCAACCTCTGTGTGCATGCGCCATTCATTTTTCTCAACAGAGGCCAAAAAATATTTGACCTGCTGCGCAAACAATGGTAGCATGAAACGCAAGTGCGCATATAATAGCACACATAACCACTAATCCTGTATTGGGGAGGATTGAAGCTTATGACAGAAATACCACGACAAACAGACCAACCAGAAGGTAAAAAACCGCAAACAAAAGGCGACTTAGTAAGTAGAGTCCTTGACAGCATTGATTTGCAGCCTACCCAAGGAAACCTCAGTCCTGAGCGCCTTCCTGATTATGACCCTGATCCAAGTGACCCTGATACTATACCCTGGGAACTTCAAGACGAAATAGTAAATCGACATAGTAGCAACAAACCTGAAAACAAAGCAGACACACCAAACCCTACAGAAGAAGATTCTGATAAAGAATGGACTCGACGAAAGGTTTTATCTATCGGCGTCCTAGTCTTATGTGGCGTCGGAGGTGGAGTAATTGCGCATTTAGACGATTCTGTAAAAGCTAGCCGTGATACTAGCACGGATACTAGCACACCCCAGCTTGATCTTAATACTACTCCAAGCTCACCCGAACAAACATATGAGCCACTGTCATCCCCGCAAGAAGCCTTGCTTAACTCGGATTATGTTACCAGTTTATCTGCAGAAGACCAAAAAAGCCTTAAGTCACTGCTAGAGATACCCGTTGACAGCCCTTCAAATGATTACTTTGGGAAAGCTCCTCAGTGGGAAAGCACCAAGCAAGTACTTCTTGAAGCTGTTGTTGGCCAATATCGAGACGAAACTCTACACAAGATGACCGATCGATACCCAATGATGAATAGTGAGCAACTTGAAAAATTTGAGCAAAATGCCACCATGAAGCCAAGTGTAGATGTTGGTTATAGCTTACCACAGATCATTGATCACAATGCTCTTGTTTTTAATGTTGCTCAGACTATTGTAGAAAAATATAAGGTGAGTAGCTATAAAGATGAAGCTATTAGCATAGCACAGAAACTGCTTGATGCTTGTGTTCTCTCAAGTAAGAGCTTCATACAAGCACCAGACCGTTCTGTAGCAACAAGTTATCGAGATGAGCTTATCAAGATGATACAGTATTCTACATCTGCTTGGGCGGGCGAGTCAGAAGGCGCCCCAAGTATGACACTACAAAACTTTATACAGCCATCCTCTACAAGGGATGATTTGGAGCCTATTGGGCAGATCCCTCTATATTATGACAATGATAACCCTCTTTTCCCAGACCAAAAGCGCATCGAGGGAACTTCTATTTTTTATAACAAAGCAGTCACAAGCCAAAGAACTGAGCCAGTCAAAGACGATCTACCTGCTAATGACAATGGTCAAGATGACCAGCCATCAAAGGCAACGACTATTATTTATGTTCCTTGTGCTATTACCACTGCCGATGGCGCTGAGCAGATCACATACTATCCTATCAGCCCACTAAACGCAGGTAATCAGCGAGCCCTCGTAGAGAGCTCAATATTTGGGCATGCTGCCGCAAAAGGCAAGAACAAATGTTTCTACTAGACTAGTGTTATTCTTAGTATCTTACTTTGCCTAAAAATAGCAAACGTAAATATTATTTTACACCTATAGTGTTTAGTATCAGTATTAGAATTGCTGGGTAATATCTATATGATGTTGTTTTCTGCTTCTCACCTGTTAGATGAACTTTGTGTCTTTTGTTTTGTTTGTATCTGTGCTTAAATAGACATATGACAAGTAGCAAAAAGAAGTGTTTTTCACTCTCTCGTTTTTCTCTTTTTATTACAGTAGTTCTGTTTGTAGCTTCTTTGTTGGCAACAACATTTTCTCCTATAGTCCACGCAAAGGAAGAGTCACAGATGGCCCCACAAGAGCAAGCTGCAAGCTGGGCATATGCGCAGGCTCTTAGCTTTTGCCTACATATAAACGACCCTGAATCAACCAATACATCGTATAGCATGAAGACAGTTAAGGATGCAAACGAAATTGAGGCGGGTAATTGGTTTACAGGAGAGCGATATACTTCAGGCCCTTCTTGGTTTTTTAAGAGTTTATCAAAATACGTTGGCTCGCAGTATGTTAGGAATGATAAAGCATGGGGTAATCATGCAGCCTCGCAGGTTTTTTATTGTGACCTCGATGAGAAATCATCTTGGGTGAAGGATGCAGCAACACTGTGGGGTTATAAGTCACCAACTGAAATGTTATGTAGTTTTGGTGCACAGCGTAAGTCTGATCACGCAGGGCACTTCGAAGATTGTGTTAGCGGCACTGGACCATTCACTGTTAATTTTAACTTAGCAAAAGGTTTTGGTGGAATTCCACAAACTATCGCTGATAAACTCAAAGCAAAAGGGGCCCACTCTACAGACGCTAAATTAAGGATGAGTGATGCAGCTGAGTATTTATATTGGTACAACGTACTACGAGGTGGGTGCGGTGCCGAAGTAACAGACAAGGATTTTCCTGACAGTGATAAGTATTCTATAAAAAACATTAAAACAGCTGATGGCAAGGGGAATGTTAGTAATAAGAACTACTACATGAACCCTGTCAAAGGAGGACCTTGGGATAAAACCATAAAAACAAAAGCATTCGACAGTAATGGAAATAACTCGAATCTAACTTGTGTAGACATAGCAAAAGCGATGGCTGCAAAAGCTGATGCCTATTCAAAATGGATCAAAGAAGATACCTGTGAGAAAAAGTTTTCAGGTAATAAAGCTGGTATAGACCAGTGTAAGCAAGGGCGGTCAGCAAAGAATGCTGACGACTGCAAAAATAAATTCCCTGATAATGACGAGGCATACAAGAACTGTCTGGCTGGTATGGGCAAAAGCGACGGCACCGCAAATAGTGCTACTGGTACATATGATAGCGATAAAGAGGATGAAGATATAAATACATGCTCTGATGCAATAGGTGCTATCGGATGGATGGTTTGTCCTGTCGTCAACTTTATGGGGAAAGTAATTGATGGGCTGTATGGAATTATTAGTGACTTTTTGTCTCTTGATCACGAAATATTCCAAAAAGATGCTGCAAATGAATCATGGTCGGCATTTCGCAATATAGCTAATATTCTACTTATTGCTGCATTCCTGTTTGTTATATATTCACACGTCACAAGTCTTGGTATTTCCAATTATGGGATCAAACGGATATTACCAAGATTGATTATGATATCTATCTTAATCAATGTTTCATTTATTGTTTGTCAATTCCTTATTGATATGTCTAATGTTCTCGGTGGATCTTTGTATGGCTTTATTGATTCTCTAGCTTCTGGTGGTGCCGACAAAACAAGTTTTGCCGAGAGGACCGCTCAAGTAGCTCTCGCTGGTGGTAGCACCGTTGCAGCTGGCACCTTTGTTGCGGCAGAGGGTTCTCTGTTGGTTGCAAATATATCTCTTCTTGGCCCTATTGCACTCGGTGCACTTATCGGACTCTTACTAGCTTTCATTATCCTATTAGGTCGCAATGCTGGTATTGTTATATTGGCAGTCATTTCACCACTTGCTTTTGTGGCACTTCTTCTTCCTAATACTGAAAAACTCTACCATAAGTGGTGGAAGATGTTCCTAAGCTTACTTGCAGTGTATCCAACGATTGCTGTTATATTTGGTATGTCTAAAGTAGCAGCCTCCATCTTTATCGCAAAGGATGATGTAACAAGCCAAATTACAGCTCTTGGTGTTATGTTTATTCCACTTCTTGCTTCTCCAGCTTTACTTATGGGAGCGATGGGAGCGATGGGAGCATTAGGAGCCAAGTTACAGCATATGGGTATGCGAAGCAATGCAAAACTTCTAGCAAAGACTCGCGAAAATATGGGCAAAACATCAATTGGCTACGGTATCCAGCAGGCAAGGTTATTACGCGAACAAGAGCGTAACAGAAAGATGATGGGGCAGTTTGCTAACGCAACAGGAGCTCGTGGTTTCTTATATAATACTCTTGGTGGTCGCCAAGCAAGCGACCGTCGCTCTCAGATTGCAAGCAAGTTTGAGACCGAACAACGCAACCAGCAAAAAGACGAAGCTCAAACATGGCTCGCTAATAACTATTCATTCACGGATATTGCAGATGCAGCGGTCTCGGGCAGTATTAGAGACAAGAAAACAGGCAGCTTAAGAAACTTGACAGCTATGGAACGGGCTGCTGCAATTGACCATGCTATGTCAGGTGGCAATTCTGAGCAAAGGTTTGAGATTTTGAAAGCTACTGGCGATCTTGGCAACAACGATAGTTATAACAGTAAGGAAGTGGGGTACATGCGATATCTTGCAGCATCTGGTGCACGCAGTAGAGGTGATGCCGATGTGTATGGTGCTGGTACTCTTGGTAAAATAGAAGATGGCGCATTTAGTACTGAACTCGCTGCAAAGAATGGCCTTATTGGTGCAGTAGCAAGCAGGCTCAATAATGGTGAGATGTCTAACGAGACGATAGCATCGAAGAGTGCTGGGCAAAGTAAAATTATTAAGGACGCTATGGAAAAACTTAACGATACTGCCCAAGAAAGAGTCCGCTCCAACTTTAATACGTTCCTACAAACTGAGCGTGGTCAAGAAACACCAGAGGCAACTGTTGCAAATATTATGGGGTTCGATGCCAGCGATCCTGACCGTATTAATAAAGCTGCCGACATTAAACAAGAGGCTGTAGAGACTGCCAATAGAGCAAATCAGGTAGATCTAGCCGCATTGCAAAGTCAACTTGTCTCGGCAGCCGAGGAAGCTGTAAAAAATAATATTGACAACGCGTTCAAGAATCAAACCCAAAACCAAGGAGGTGGGGGTGGTCGCTTCTCTTGGCGAGGTCGTAAAAAATAAAATAACGAAGTATTGCTGTATTCTCTCCACTCATCCCCCTCATGCTATAATAAATACATAAGCTATGTCGAGATATAAGGTTGCGCAGGATGTAGAGGCAGAGGATAAGATTCTTGGGCCGTTTAGCTTTCGCCAGTTTATTTATCTGCTGGTTGCGGCGGCGGGGATTGCGCTAGCGTGGGGGCTGTCGCAAGTGTTTTTGCCACTGGCGGTTATTCCGGTGCCGATTATTCTGCTGTTTGGTGCGCTAGCTTTGCCGCTGCGCAAGGATCAGCCAATGGAGGTTTACCTCGCGGCGGTGATATCATTCTACACCAAGCCACGCCGGCGCATGTGGCAGCCCGATGGCATCAGCTCACTCATCGAGATTACAGTGCCCGAGAAGGTGGAGATTGAGCGAACGAAGAACCTCAGCCAAGACGAGGCCGAGCGCCGCTTGGCGTATCTGTCGCAGTTGGCCGATACTCATGGCTGGTCTATCCGCCATACTCGTGTGCCCGATGCACAGGGGTCGATGATTAGTGATGTATACTTCGAGGCGCAGCAGACCTCAGATATGTTTGATGATAACAGTAGCGAAGCACGGGCGATGACGCGGCGCATTGAGCAATCAAACCAAGCCCGGCGCCGAGCCGCCATCGAGCGCATGCAAGCCCCAGCGGCTGCGCTGCCTGCCGTAGCTGATGGGCAGCCACTCCAGCAAGCTCCTGTGCCATATCAGCCAGCATGGCCGCAGACTCAGCCGCAACCATACCAGGCAGCACCACAGCCAGCTCCAACTATCCCACCACAGGCTACACCTCCGTACCAGCCACCCGTTGATGATGCTGGCTTTGCGCCGGTGTCGCCGCCTCAGCCTCGTATGCCAGAGCCGCCATACCCAGCACCAGAGCCTCAGCGCCCAGCGGTGTCATATTCGTCCACGAGCTTCCCCGAGAACCGCACTGCATCGTCGCATCAGCAAGCTCCTTTGCCCGATGCTAGCGCCTACCAGGATCAACCAAACCCATACCCACCTCAGCAATCTACTGAGGTATACGAGCTCTCTCCAGTGGATGACACGCCGCGTGACGAAGCACCTGCTGCCGAGCCCCAGCCTATGCCGCGAGAGCGTGACTCACTCCAGTCTCTGCCAATGGCACTGCCGGCCGTTATTCCACACGATTCGGTCTTGCCCGATGCCCTGAGCAAGCCCTACACACCGACCAAGCCCACAGCAGAAGCTGCGCCAGAGCCCAAACCAGAAGAAGCACCATCTTTCGAAGCGATCTACGCTAACCTGCGCCAGCACGCCACTCCCAGCACCGATGCCGTGCCGCTTGTGCCACCCCAAAAGCCAGCCACGCGCACCACAACTGCACCCAGCTACCCATCAGCTGAAGCAGCACCTCCTACCGATACTCAGCCATCCTTCACTTCAACACCTGCAGAGCAATCGACCCCAGCAGCGCCAACTCCCAATTATCCACACACTCCTACGCCACACCCTTCCCAGCAGCCAGTACCAACTCAGCAGCCACCCGTCGCGCAGGCTCAGCCTACGCTAGCTCCTGCACCCACCCCAGCTGCCGTGTCCTACCGGGAGCGCTCAGCACTGGCTGATGATAAAAATGTCATCGATATGGCTGTGCGCTACAACCCATACCCCAGTATTCACCAGTCGGTCATCCAGCCGCTCGACCCCAGTTATTATGCCAAGACAACCCCCACGCGCGAGGAACGCCTGCGTGAGGAGCAGCTCGCCCAGCAACGCAACAATCTGCCGCCAAACACTAGCACAAACACCGTCTCGCCTGATATAATTAGACTAGCCAGCAACTCTGATTTGTCCGTTGCTGCCATTGCCAATGAAGCCAACCGGATTCAACATCAAGAGCAGGCTAGTCAGGATGATGACGATGATGAGATAGTCATCCCTTTGCGCTAAGAAATAAGAAGGAGAGTGGTGTCGCCAAATTCGCCCAACAATCAACAGCCACCAGCTGGGCCACCCAGCCAGTTTGGCTATAGCCAAGGCCAGGGCGCTGCGCCAGCGGGCCAGGTACCAGCTAATTATCCGCAGTATCCCGCTCCGCCGCAGGGTAATTATCCGGCAGTGCAAACACCAGCTCAGCCACCAGCTGTGCAGGGTAATACGAATGATCAGCCCACTCAAGACACCAAGAAAAAGGCTCCACCCAAGCCCGCTACTACGCAGAATAGCCTCCTCCTTTCAGAATTACGTGATGATATGATTATTATGGGTGATGGTAGCTTTCGCGCCGTCATCGCCTGTGAGTCGATCAACTTTGACCTGATGAGCGCTCGTGAGCGCGAGGGGGTAGAATATAGCTACCAGAACTTCCTCAATGCGCTATACTTCCCAGTGCAGATCTGCATCCGCTCGCAGCGGGTGGATATTGGCCCTTACTTGGATAAGCTGGTCGCCATCCAGCGCACCCAAGACAACATGCTGCTCAGCGTACTGATGGAAGACTATATCAACTTCATCGACGACCTCTCGCAAAACGCCAACATCATGGACAAGAGTTTCTACGTCGTCATCCCGTATTACCCAGCAGGGGAGGGGACAATTCTCGACCAGAGTAAAGGGTTCTTCACCAAGCTCTTCGCTCCCAAGAACACCAACACCGTGACGAAGATTAGCAAAGAAACTTACGAGCGAGCCCGCGAAGAGATTCGCAACCGCGCCGACACCATCCTTAATGGCTTGATGCAGATTGGTGTGCGGGCAGTGCAGCTCAAGACTAAAGAGCTCGGTACCCTCTATTACAACATGTACAACCCCGACACGGCGGTGCGCGAGCCACTGGGCGACTTTAATAACGTGACTTCCACCTTCGTCCGCAAGGGTGAGGGAGCCGTCCCAACCTCGACAGCATATCACAAAGGAGATTTTTAATGGCACGACGACCCGACCCAATCGACATTGCTGCCCAGCAGCGCGAGCGCGAGCAAGCAGAGGTAGAAGAAGCCTTTATCAAGGGTATGACGACACTGCGCGACCTAATCGCGCCCAGCAGTCTGGAGATCCACAGCACGTACTTCCGTATTGGCACCAAATATGGCCGCACACTCTACATCTACGGTTACCCGCGTGAACTCTACACAGGCTGGCTATCAGGGCTGATCAACATCGACCAAGTGCTTGATATTAGCATGTTTATCTACCCCGTCGAGACAGAGATCGTCCTTAATAACCTCCGCAAGAAGGTGACGCAACTTGAGGCCGATATGGCGCTTAACTCCGAGAAGGGTAAGGTGCGTGACCCAGCCCGCGAGGCTGCCCTGGCCGATGCCGAGGAATTGCGCGACCAGCTACAGCTTGGAGCGGAGCGCTTCTTCCGTTTTGGGCTTTACGTCACGCTCTATGCTGATAGCCTCGAGGAGCTGAGCTTTGTCCAGCACGTCATCGAGACAATCTTTGGCCAAAATATGGTCTACAGCAAAACTGCCAGTAACCAACAAGAGCAAGGCCTCAACAGTACCATCCCCCAAATGACCGACCAGCTGCAAGTCCGCCGCAACATGAACACTGGCGCGGTGAGCACGAGCTTTCCCTTTACCAGTGCCGACCTGAGCGACGGCGAAGGGATTCTCTATGGCGTTAACCAGCACAACCAAGGGCTGGTTATCTTCGACCGCTTTAGCCTTGAGAATGCGAATATGGTCGTCTTTGCGAAGTCTGGTGCTGGTAAATCCTTCACCGTTAAGCTCGAGGCACTGCGCAGTATGATGCTTGGCACCGACATCCTCGTCATCGACCCAGAGAACGAGTATCAGAAGCTGGCCGATGCAGTCGGCGGCAGTTACATTCGCCTCAGCCTCAGCAGCGATACGCGAATTAACCCCTTTGACCTCCCCCGAGTAATCGACAGCGACGAAGCAACCGACGCCCTGCGCGCTAATCTCATCACCCTGCAGCGGCTCTTCAAGCTCATGTTGGGCGGCACGTTGGTGGGTGGGCAACAGATTGCCTTGCTCAGCCCAGCTGAAGAGGCTGATCTCGACCAAGCGCTCATCGATACCTATGCCCGGGCTGGTATTACCAGCGACCCACTGACACATAATTCTCAGCCACCGACGATCATCGACCTCTACGATACTCTCCTCCACATGGGTGGGGCAGGGCCGTCACTAGCCCAGCGCCTGCGCAAATACACCACAGGTACCTTTGCTGGCATCTTTAGCCAGCAAAGCAATGTTGATATTAATAACAGCATGGTCGTGTTTAACATCCGCGACCTCGAAGACGACCTGCGGCCAGTAGCGATGTATATTGTGCTGAGCCACATCTGGAATATCGCTCGCACCGTACAGCGCCGGCGGATGCTGATCGTTGATGAGGCCTGGCAGCTGATGAAGTACGAAGACTCGGCGGAGTTTCTCCATAGCCTAGCCAAGCGAGCCCGTAAGTACTCTCTGGGCTTGACGACCATCACGCAGGACGTAGAGGACTTTATGGGGAGCGAGAAGGGCCGGGCCATTGTGGCAAACAGCTCACTCCAGCTTTTGCTAAAGCAATCGACCAGTGCAGTGGATGTGCTAGCTGAGGTCTTTAAGCTCACCGAGGAGGAGCGTAAGCGCCTGTCTAACTTCCCTGTGGGCGATGGCCTCTTCTTTGCTGGGCAAAACCACGTCCATATCCGCATCTTCGCCAGCGAGACCGAGACACAATTCATCACCACCAACCCGGTGGCCAATAACAGCTTATACCAGCAGCCAGTGAGGTCGTAGTCCCATGCCTACCCCCATCCCCTCCCAGCAAAAACCCGATCTCGACCGGCATAATCCGGGGAATACGCATTGGAGCAACGACACCTTCGCTGGCCGAAATAATCATGCTGGCAGTGGTGATTATAGCCAATCCAACACCGCCCAAGACCTCCAGTCGCGCGAGAACAGCGGGAGTGGCTCATCCGCCCATAGCAACGCCAGCAGCACTGGCGCAACTGGCAGCGACTATGCCAACTCCGTCCGAGGCCAGGAAGGCGCGCCAGGAGGAGGGTGGAATACAAATGTCTCACCTGTAAATACTGCCGCTTCTAGTAAATCAACCTCTCTCTTTGGTAAAGTACGCGGTACAATAACTGGTGCACGAAATAAGCCTTTAATCACTCTCGCTATTATGATGTTTGGTGGGGGTAGTTTCCTTGCTATGACGCCAGCAAATTTTGCCAGTCTTTCTCTTTCGCACTGGTTGCAAAATTCAGTCATCAAGTGGGATTCACAAAGTACCAGCTTTGAAAAGCGTGCTCATAAGATTATGTATCAGCGTATCGAAGGTAAGGCGACTGGTGGTATATGCTCCACACTTCGTGTCTGCCAACGCTATGGTCGTTTGTCAAAGTATATGATTAAACGGTTTGAAAAAAACAGAAGAATCGAAGCTCTCAAAGATGGTAAGGTTATAAAGAGTGAGGATGTTGGCTTATTAGGTGTAAAACCAGACCAATTGCGCATTACACGTAGTGATGGTACAAAAAAAGTTATTGATTCGCCAGACTTTAGAAAAAACTTTTTCCAGGATACGGAAGTCCGCTCTATAATTCACGAAGTTTACGCACCTCGCTGGGTAGTGTTTTCTGATAAAGTAGCTGCTAATCTTAGAAAAAAGTGGAAACTTACAAAAAAAGATCGTCTAGCCGAAGCAAAAAACAAAAAACAAGTCGATGAAGGTATTGATAATGCCGTCAAAGGGAAAGAAGTAAAGGGTAAATACGAAGCGAAGGAATCCGACGAAGAAGGGAAAGAAAAGATAACCGAAGATACTGATATTGGCAACGAAGCGAAAAAGATAGTTGGTGAAGGTGCTGAAGGTGCATCAAAGTCAGTTAGCAAAGAGGCTGCCGCCAAGCTCATCAAAGAGGGTGTCGGCAAAAATGGCAATATTGCTGCAATGCTTGCTGGTGGGCTTTGTATGGTACAAGACGGTGCCCAATCTATCAGTAAAACAATTCGGGCTATTCAAATGGAGCAATTCATCCAATTTACAACTTTGTTTGCTGCCGCCGCAGATCATGCAAGAGCTGGAACAAACAACTATATACCTATGGCCGAATTAGGAGCTAAATTTATGGCAACAAGGGTTAATAAAGAAGGTAAGATTACAAAACGATCTGCTCCTGAAAGCCATGGCTATAAGCAAATTATGTATAACGATTTAGTTTCGTCAGATACCTCAAACTGGACTCAGTATGTTCCAGGTGGTGGATGGGCGCGTAAAATGAATGGCCTTGCTAACGCACTTGGCGCTAATATTGGTATCCTTAAAACATCATGTACGGGCATCAACAGTAGTGCAGGTCAGCTCCTCCTGAGTGTAGCTGGAGGTTGGACAAGCATTGTTGGCCAGCTTGTATCAGAAATGGCTGCACCTGTCATATCAAGTATTATGGCTCCAATTCTCGGCAAACTTATTAATACCATGGCAGGAACACTAGTGGATAGTTCTACGATAGGAGAAGATGCTGGTGATGCAATGTCTAGCGGTATATTACATATGTTTTCTGAATCAGCTGCAGCTGGTGGTAATGGTGTATTAACCACAGACCAAACAATCGCATATAAGCGTGAAGCTGCTAAACTTAACTTAGCATATGCTCAAGAATATAGGCTCAATCATAGCCCATTCGATATCTCATCACCTTACACCTTCATGGGTAGTATTTATAGTTCGTTTATACCTTATATGAGTAGTTTCTCTAGTTTAGGTAATTTTACTAATAGTATGCTTTCTCTAACAAAGAATATTTTTCCTGCTCTACTTGGCACTCAGGCATACGCGGAAGATGATAAAGTTGCAAAGATTTGGAACTCATGTGACGACCCAAACTTAAAGGGTGTTGGCGCAGAATCATTTTGTAGCGTGTCTCGTGGAGCTCTAGACTTAGATAAAGATCCTTCGGAAGTCGCAGATGCTCTTGCAGGTCAGTATAACGAAGAAACGGGTGAAGCAACTGGTGGTACGCTTAAGGAGTGGCAGGAGAAATGCGGCTCAGGTACTGGCGAAAATGGTGTTGATGTTAGTTACTGTAAGTTTGATTCTGAGGAAAAAAAGCTGGCTGCTTTGTTTACTATCGACCAAAGGGTTGTTGACACTATGGACAACCCACCTGTTGATGATGGTGGTAGCAATTCTCAAGGGCAACAGCAATCTCAAGGTGGATCGCTCCCCTCAGGTGATGCTAAATCTCTTGCTCAGCAAATTTTAGACAGCCAAAACATCACTGTCGCAGACTATGGCTGGAACTCTGGCGAAACAACTCCTAAGAGCCAGATTGAAAATACCGCAAAAGGCCAGCCAGCTATACCAGATTCGGTACCAACCCAATATAGTCGTAATGTTGACCCGCAGATTCTTCAAGTCATTCTCCTAATTGGCCAAAAACATAAGATCACAGTGTCGTCTCTTATGCGCACACAAATGACAGCAGGAGGGTATAGCCAACACCCCCGAGGTAGAGCCGTTGACTTAAGTCCAATTGGCTCCTGCGGTGATGGTGCTGGTGAGGAATGTGCTCAAGCAGTACAGGAGTTGATCAATGCAAATGCGCTACCTCAAGGTGGTGGTATTGGCCAGTCAACCTGTGGAGGAGCACGTGGTGCATTAAACAATGCTATCACTCAAAAGGGATGGCAATCGTTTGATGATTCTTGTAACCACTTACATATCGATCTAGGACAAGGAAATGCAGCATCATAAGAAAACATTTTCCATATTTACGACGGCTAAAAAAAATAGGTTTTTAGCTCTCATCTTTGCTAGTCTTATGGTAATAGTCCAACCATCTTTTGTTTATGCCGAATTATCACCAGCTTCATACCCCATGCAGGCAATTAGGTTTTATAGCATTAAAGGATGCCTCACTGGTGTTGGCGAGGGTGGTGCAGGTGCTGGTACTGCTCTTGTTGGAAATGACAATATTGAAAAGGTTTTACGATTCTTCGTTGGTAAGGGTTTATCCCTCAAGCAAGCAGCGGCAATTGCAGGAAATCTAGAACAAGAGTCAAGAATTAACCCAACTATCGAAAATAGTATTGGTGCTTACGGTATCGCACAATGGCTTGGCGGACGCAAAAATAATCTTAAAGCAAAGAGTAATTACAACACCCTTGAAACACAATTAGAGTTTCTCTGGGAAGAGTTAAATGGAGTAGAGAAGGCCGGCTTAGAAGCCATTAAGAACGATTCCGGTTCTGACGTTGGCAAATTAGCTGTCGAATTTGGAGAAAAATTTGAACGATACGGAGCTGGGGAAGAAGGAAAGCGTGCACAGTATGCAAACGAGATATACACCAGTTTTCAATCAAAAATTCCCGACTCTTCCTCGTCAGGTGGTAGCTCATCATCGGGGAGTGGTGGATCTCAATCTTCAGGATCAAATTGTACTGGGATAGGAGGCAGTAATGGTGGGGGATCATATATGGACGATAGCTTTATTGTTCATAACCAATGTGACCAACCATGGGCTAATCTCTCTTATGGCTCCAACACTATTTGCTCAGCAGGATGTGGCCCTTCTGCTATGTCGAACATTATTACAGCAATGACTGGTAAAAAGGTAACACCAGAAGAGACATCAAAGTTTGCTGCAGATAACGGAATGGCCCATGAGTGGGGTAGCTCTTGGGATGTAAGTCCAAAGCTTGCCGAACATTGGGGACTTAAAGCCAAGAATATTGCAAATGATGTCACTGCAATCAACGAAGCACTCCGTGGTGGTGCACTAGTTAATATGTCTGGGGCTGGTCCTTCACCTTTTATTGCTGGCGGGCACTTTATTGTTATCCGTGGAGTAACAAATGACGGCAAGTGGAAAATTGCTGATTCAAATGGACAAGCTGGGCAAGAGAACAGCAAAAAGGAGTGGGACCCCAATGCAATCCTTCCCTATGCACGGCAGGGTAATGTTTGGGCTATAACAAAATAATGGAGGTTTAAATTAAACTATGGATAGCTCAGTCAAAAAACAGCTTTTTATACTATCTGCTATTATCGTAGCAATTCTTAGTGTTGTCACTCTTCTTTGGTGGTGGCTCACCCCATCGCAATCAAAAAAAACTGAAGATCAATCAAAAGTAAATTCATATACAGACCCTTACTCGGGTGAAACTGTCTATAATCCACCAGGCCGTGTACCTGAACGATACCGTTCTCGTAATGATATCGTTTATCTTGGGTTATCTGAATTACTAAATCATGGCTTTACTGAACCGCAAGTTGGTCAATATAAAGTATATATCAAAAAATACTCAGATAAGCGTGCTGCCAAAAAAGAGAAAGTAATTTCTGAAGTAACTATCAATTTCGACAGCTACAAGCAAATAATAGACAAAAAAACGGGGGAAACGACAGTTACTTTTGACATTATTCTTAATCGTAACCAGCAATTATCATATATAGCTAAAGTATTCATGCCTAGTGTAAATAAGATCGAGATGTCAATATACTCAAAAGACGATACAAGCCTATCAACACCTTTATTTGATTCAAAAACTGATGGTTTAGCTGACTAATTATAATTAAACGACTCTGCTCACTCATCCCACCGCACTCGTCATCACGATCTGATTGTCAACGAATTCGCTCAGGAGGCGCTGCTGGCGCTGCTGGTCGAGCTCGCCAAAGACATCGTCGAGCAGAATGAGTGGTGCCTGGCCTGTTTGCTGTTGAATATAGGCCGCCTCGAGAAATTTAAGGGCAAGCACAATGGTGCGGATTTCGCCCCGCGATGCAGTCTTGGCTGCTAGATTACCACGGAATAATACTGTGATATCGTGTCGGTGCGGACCAATACTCGTTGCGCCGACCACTTTGTCATAGGCCGTTTTTTGCTCATATTCGGCGAGAAGCTGCTGCGCGGTCATACTGCTCTCCTCCGAGTAGTGTAGCGCAACGCTATCCGCCACGCCCGCAATACTTTGGTACATAGCACTGCTTTTTGTACTAAGATAACGTAGCACCCGCTGGCGCTTGGCAATGATCGACGCGCCATGCTGGCTCAAAATAAGATTCCACGAGAAAAGTGCT
This sequence comes from Candidatus Saccharimonadota bacterium, assembly GCA_905373835.1. Classification (GTDB taxonomy): domain Bacteria; phylum Patescibacteriota; class Saccharimonadia; order Saccharimonadales; family Saccharimonadaceae; genus Saccharimonas. The sequence goes on along the minus strand of CAJPUN010000001.1, from coordinate 159,843 downwards.
GCATCGCTAAGGGCAGGGTCTTTCAGTAATTTGTTACGCTGCTGCAATGCTCGGTGGTAGCGGCTCAGCTCGTGGCTATAGTGCGCATCATATTGCTGGATGAGCGTATCGAGAAAATCACGCCGGCGCTGCGGCGAGCCAGTAATGATCCGCAGCGTATCTGGCTCGAAGAGGACGATCGGATATTTTTTGCCATAGGGGAGGCGACCATAGGTTGTACCATCGACAATAAAACGCTTGCGCTTCGTCTCATGTCGACGATCGTACTGGACGCGGTAATGTTGCTTATCCGTCGCGAGATCAATTGTATAACTTTTTTGTTCATGTTGGCAGACTGATTCATCGCTACCGCGAAAGGAAGTACCACGCAGCGCAATATGGATCGCCTCAATGAGCGATGTCTTGCCAGAGCCATTTGGGCCAGAAATCAGCGTCGTACCTGGCTCAAGGTTAAGTGTCTTGAGCGTATGAATCCGCACATGCTGCACTGCTAGCCGCGTTATCTTCATCGCTAGCTCTTCAGTGGCATAATAATATGAATATAGTTTGGCTCGGGCTGAGCGACTGTCAAGACGCAGGGCGAGAGCTTACCACTAAAGCGGAAGGTGATCGTCTCGCCATCGAGAACGCCCAGTGCATCACTAATGTACCGCGAATTGAGCGTAATCTGCCCATCACTCGACACCTCAGCCTCTGCCTCGGAGGTATTTTCGCCCAGCTCGGATGCAACGGAGTGAATCCGCAATTTCTGCGTCTCATGGTCAGCGGTGAGCGTGACACTGCCACCAGACTCACGCGCAAAGAGCCCTGCCACCTTTACTACGCGCGAGAAATCGCCTGCTGCTAGTGTCACGTTTGTCTCGGACTGAGCAGGGATGAGCTGCCGATAATTTGGGTAGGTGCCATCAATTAGGCGGCTGGTAATCTCCACTTCCTCCAGCCGGAAGCGCACCTGCGTCTCATCAAAGAGCACTTCCACTTCTTCCGTGCCGTCACTGAGCGAGCGTAGCGCTTCCTGCAAACTGCTCGCTGGCACAATGGCTGCAATCTGGCTCTGGCTCGCCATCAAACGCCGCTCGGCCAAGCGATAGCCATCCGTTGCTGCCATATACAGCGCACCATCCACCGTATGCCAATACACACCAGTCAGAACAGGCCGAGTCGTATCATTACTACACGTCACCAAGGTCTGGGCTGCCGCCTGCTTAAAATCGGCCGCGGCAATGCTATAGCGCACCGATTGCTCTTCATCAATCGTCGGCAGCTCCGGAAAGTCATCTGCTACTACACCATTAATCGTCGAAGTGTACCCACCAGACGTCAGTGTCATACGCGTGCCATCGGTCTCAAGCTCGATCGGCCCCTTCGGCAAATTCGCCACAAATTCGCTCACAAGTTTAGCCGGTAGGGTAATCACTCCCGGCGTCTCTACCTTCGCGCCAATATAGTAGGTGGCGGCAATCTCTAGGTTGGTCGCAGCGAGAAGAAGGCGATTACCTTCAGTGTGAAATAATATATTATTTAAGATTGGCAGGCCGGCTCGGTTGCTTGCCACGCGCCCCACAACCCCGAGCGCCCGGGCAAGGTTTTCTTGTGTGACAGACAGTTTCATATCTACAATCCTTTCTCTTTATCTGGTTGAACTAGTAATAGGTGCTGTGGATACTGTGGAAACCATGACAGATAACAGAGGTAAATTCTGTTATCTACTTGTGTAAAACGCTGCGATCGCTGGCGTGGATAAGCCGGGGAGAAGTGGTGGTTATCCACCAGCCAATGAGACTGGAGGGCGGTGCGCTCTTGGTGCTGTGGATGGCTGCCCACGAACTGTCCGCTGGTTATACGGCTCACTATACACGGCTTTTCCACAGGCGCAGCGAAAAAAACACACGGCCTAGGCATAGAGCTTATCCCGGATGTCAGCGACTTGCTCACGGATGAGGTAGTCAAGCTTGATGGATTTTTCGATTTTTTCGACTGAGTGGATGGCGGTAGTATGGTCTTTGCGGCCCAGCTCATTGGCAATTTGTGGAAAGCTCATGTGGAGCTCACTGCGCAGTAAGTACATGGCAATTTGCCGTGGCACAACGATATGTTTAGCCCGCTTAGCACCACAGATTTCTTTGCTGTCGATCTGGAAATGGCGAGCAGTCTTGTCGATAATCTGCTTGGCGGTGAGGTGCTGGGGGCGACTGCGCCGGACATTGCCAAGCAGACCCTCTGCTGTCATCACATCAGGGGCGACGCCGCGCATTTCGGCATAGGCAAGGAGCTGGTTGAGCGCACCCTCGAGCTCGCGGATGTTTGTCTTGACGTTCTTAGCCAGGTATTCCACAGTGTCGCGTTCAAGCGTTACGCCAGCGAAGCTTGCCTTGGTCTCGACGATCGCACAGCGCGTCTCGAAGTCGGGCATCTGAATATCAATCGCCATCCCCCACTCAAAGCGGCTGCGCAAGCGCTCCGTCAGGGTAGGGATGCTGTGCGGTGGCTTGTCGCTACCGATGATGATTTGCTTGTTGGCTTGGTGGAGGGCATTGAAGGTGTGAAAGAACTCCTCCTGAGTTTTCTCGCGCCCGGCAATGAATTGCATATCGTCGACGATCAGTACATCGACATTGCGATACCGGTCAGAAAAGCCCGCCTTTTTGAAGCGGATTGACTCGATAAATTCTTTGACAAACGTCTCCGAGCTCAGGTAAGCGACCTTCTTGCCTGGGTCGCGCGCAAGGATCTCGTTGCCTACCGCTTGGATGAGGTGTGTTTTACCGAGGCCGACACCACCGTAGATGAAGAGGGGATTATACTTCGTACCAGGGCTATGTGCGACTGCTTGGCAGGCGGTGTAGGCGAGGTCGTTGCTCGAGCCAACAATAAAATTTTGGAAGGTATAGCGCGCGTTCAGGCTGGTTGCTGGTGTGGTAGAGCTAGAGTGTGATGAGGTAGTTGGCTTGCTGATGAGCGCCGCCGCTCGTTCCTCGACGCGGTCGGCTGGCTGGCCAGTGGTTTCGCGACTAATCACAGTGCGTTTTTTGCCTTGTTTGTTTACCACGTAGGCGATGCGCGATACCTCCACACCACTGTGCTGCAGCGCTTCTTTGACGATACTATCATAGCGCACCTCAAACTGACGAATCGCAAAGATATTTGCCACGCCAATGGTGATCACCCCATCTTTGTTGCTGAGCATCTCGGTATTGGCAAACCACGTCGAAAAAATGCCGCTTGGTATCGACACTTCAATCTCACCCAAAACACTCTTCCACAGGCTGTGGTACACTGGCTTTTGCTGCTCCTTGTTTGTTATACAATGACTCTTTTTAGTATAAGAAAAAACCGACTTTTCCACAACCGTGAGAAATACAACAACGGGGTAAACCCGAAAAGAGCAACAGGGGTGAAGCTTTTCCACAAAAATGCACTACCCCTGTTAAAGTGTGGATAACTCGCGAACAAATGTGGATAAACAATTTGGCTATGCTTATGACGGAGGTTGCTCGGAGCACAAAGTCCACCAAGCGAGTGAAAAGTTGAAAGATCTGGAGCAATCGCGTATAATAGCAATGATATGCCAAAACGAACTCACCAACCACACACTCGTCATCGTGCTCGGACGCACGGGTTTCGGGCACGGATTGCCACCAAGGCAGGCCGCAATGTGCTCAAGCGCCGCCGCGCCAAGGGCCGCGCTCGCCTCGCACTCTCGTAGTGTGACGATAGCAAAATGACGAAAATAACCCACTGCTTGGTGGGTTATTTTGTCTCAGTCTGTGAGTAGATTTGCTATAATACAGCTATGTTACAGCAACGATATCGGTTTCATGGCTATGGCGGGCTGCGCTATTTGTATCGCCATGCCAGTGCTGAGCGATCGCGTTTGCTAACAGTCAAATACGTGGCTAATCGCCGTCGGCGTATGCCGCGCATTGCCGTGGTGGTGAGCAAAAAGGTGCACAAATCTGCGGTAGGGCGCAACCGCATTCGCCGCCGTGTCTACGAAATTCTGCGCCAGCACGTGCCGTACTTTACAGGGGTGTACGACGTTGCACTAATTATCACCTCAAGCGAGGTGCTTGCCACACCGCACGATGAGCTTGTGCTGGTGGTGAAAAATCTTCTTGTGCGAGCTGGTATTTGCCCTGGTGATGCAACGCCAAGTGATGAAAGAGATAAGGCAGAATAAAATCTTATATCCTTATATCCTCTCAGTCTTCTTTGCGCAACCTATTTCATAGTACTTTGAGTCAAATCAATACCAAATAGTTCTTTATAAACAGTGGAAGCTAGAACTCAAAACATTTATAAAAATTTTTTTCTTGTCATTCTATACCAATGAAAGGCAAGCTGAGTGAGCGTTCTTTCCTAGAGCCATAAATACTCTCATATACAACATTAGTAGTGGTCTATCGCATATATCAACGATTGATTTCCAAAAATATTTCGCCACAATTCATCTTCCGTGGCCACCTATGATACAATAAATGCAGTAATCGGAGTCAATATGTTTGAGACAATAATTTTACAGCCCATTTTTAACGCACTTTTGCTTATCTATAGTATCATCCCTGGTGGTGACTTTGGCATAGCGGTGATTCTCTTCACGGTCATCATCCGCTTCTTGCTCTATCCACTGCTCAAGCGGCAGCTCCACCAGAGCAAACAAATGCGTAAGATGCAGCCTGAGCTCGCCAAGATCAAGAAGGCCGCTAATGGCAACCGTCAAGTAGAAGCGATGCAGCAGATGGAGCTCTATAAAAAGTACGGCATCAAGCCATTTCGCTCGATTCTGTTACTCTTTATTCAGATTCCGATCTTTATCGGCCTTTATCAGGTGATCATGATCATCTCGCTTCACCGCGACCAAGTGGCGCGCTACATCTACGAGCCGCTCAAGAATATCGATGCCATCAAGACCATTATCAACCACCCCGATCAGTTCAACCACACCATGCTCGGCTTTATCGACCTCACTAAGGTAGCGCTTGGCAAGGATGGTATTGTCTGGCCGCTCCTCGCTCTCGCAATCATCTCAGCTCTTACTCAGTATGTGATGACTAAGCAAACTATGCCAACTGGTAAGAGTGCCAAGCGTTTCCGCGACATCATGAAGGAGACGGCTGCCGGTAAAGAAGCCGACCCCGCCGAGATGAACGCCGCAATGATGCGTAATATGGCAAAGTTTATGCCAGTGATGATGTTTATGATCATGATGGGCCTGCCAGGGGCGTTGGCGCTCTACTACACGGCATCTAACTTAGTAGCGGTAGCGCAGCAGTCATATCTCCTCCGTAAAGATAAGCAAGAGCTTGAAGCAATTGCTGATGAAGTAGATATTACAACGCCTGCCAAGAAAAAGTCGACGAAAAAGCGCGCCAAAGCGGCCACAGAAGCCAACATCACACGCATCAAAGCCAAAGAATAACAGAGGAGGAGAACCCGATGGATCGATACCAATCAGTAACATTTGCCCGAGAATATCTCCAGAACATCATCTCGTTTTTTGGCGAAAATATTGCGGTATCGGGTGATGACGATGGTGAGGTAATGACACTTCGGGTGGAGTCGTCGGATATCAATAGTATCTTGATTGGCCGCGGGGCAGAGACACTACGAGCATTGCAATATATCGTCTCATCGGCGCTGCGGGCGCAAAATGCCGCGGTAGTGCGTGTGAGTGTTGATATTGCGGACTATAAAAAGCAGCACGAGGAAAAGATTGCCGACAAAGCGCGGGGCTGGATCGAGCGTGTGCGTGCAACTGGTGAGCCCTACACCGCTCACCTTAACCCAGCCGATCGACGCATCGTCCACCAAGTTGCTGCCGACGCAGCTGGCATCACGACCGTCTCCGAAGGCGAAGGTCGCGAGCGCCATGTGATTATCCAGCTGGAAGAGGCTGAGTAAAAGCTACGCGCTATGATATATCTTATAACCGGCCAGTGATGGCCGGTTATTTTTGCAATAATACTAAAAATATCTACTTATAGTGTAGGGGTAGTTCGGTAGTTCAACTACTGTTACTAGTCTCTCAACAATTCATCCCAATGTCCCCACTCAGGAAACGGATCATACAACTCGTTTACATCAAAGTCTCCCATATCGGCCGTAAGTAAATTATCTGGATCAGTCTGAGACCACGCTTGGAGATGGCCGGTGCCGTCTTCATTTTTATCAATTTGTGTTCTCGCGATCGCCCACATAGTGTCTGGTGTTGGCATCATGTTAACCGGAGGATACTCGTAGATGACTGCTCGAAAACAGAACAAGCGTCCATCTTGACAATTCTTCCATAAAATTTCTTGATGTGGAGCTCCAACTTTGATTTCTTTGCCTGATTCGGTTGTGAGTCCTGGCAGTGTAAGAATCGTCGCCTTAAAAGAAGGATACTCTGCTGTAGTAACACTAATATAGTATGGAACAAAACCAGTCGAAGGGTCAGCTGGGGGCACGATTGTCAGATCTTTTGTCGGATCATGATAGCGGCGTTGTGCCGTCTTTTCGCTTAACCAACGACCAATGGCTGGTTCGTCATCTTTGTAATCGTATAGTCCACAGTAACGCCATTGCATATTATTTTCTCCCATTACATTTATTACACCTGCCGCAACGCTCGCTCATATACCGCCAACGTCTCCTCACCGCAGCGTTCCCACGAGTAGCGGGCAGCTTGGGCTTTGCCTTTGACGATGAGTTCGCGGCGGCGAGCTGGTTGGCTGAGGACGCGGTCGATCGCGTTCGTGATGGCATCAACGTCGAGTGGGTCGAAGTACTCGGCAGCATCGCCCAAAATCTCGGGCATGCATGAGGTGTTGCTGGATATAACAGGGGTCGTGCCATATGCCATCGTCTCGAGTGGTGGCAAGCCAAATCCCTCCATGAGGGACGGAAAGACATACGCCTCGGCTTTGTTAAGCAGCCAATCGCGCTGCCCATCAGGGATGAACCCGGTGAAGTGGATATTGCGGTAGCCCTGCTGCTGGTAGTAAGCTTGGTTGCGCTTGGTGTCTTCATTCATCCGTCCTACAAACACCAGGCCAAGGTCTGGCCAGCGACTCAGCAGCTGCTGGTGTGCGGCCGCGAGGCGGCGCAGATTTTTATAATCAGGCTGCTGCCCAACGTAGATAATAAACCGCTTGAAGGGGAGGTCGATATACGGCGTGAGCTGCCCAGGGTGTGCCTCGCCCGCCTCGTAGATGACCGAGATTTTGCTATCGGGGATCTTGGTAAAGTCCTGGTATTCTTGCTTGGTCGTCTGAGAAATAGTGATGATATGCTCGCTGGTGCGGGCAATCCGCCGAAACACCCAGCGCCCCACCAACTGCTTAAGATGAAACACCAGCCAATTTTTGTCGGAATTATACGTCTTGAGGAGGGTCATATCGTGCACCGTTGTGACATGCTTACCTCTGTAAAAAACCGGTTGCTGCGGCATACAAAAGTGTACTAAATCGGGCTTCAGTTCATCCAGATAGCGGCGGAAGCCTAGCTGCTCTGCCAGCGAATAATTAGCAAAGTCGACCGTGCGGATAGTGAAGTTAGGGTTGTGCGGCTGCCAATAGTCGCGGTCCTTGGTGGGGACAAGGATGCTATAGCGGTTGGTCGTGTCAAGCCGCTCCAGCTGCTCGAGCAGCTTCACGACATATGTGCCCGTGCCAGAATTGATCACACGGGCGTCGATTGCAATATGAAAACTCATACCCTCTAGTATACAGCTCCTGCACCAAAAGCGCCAGATGAGCGAGGGTATGTCAAGGCGGATAATAATAACCCAACTCTGCATAAAAGTGCTATAATACCCATATTATCGTAATATGATGGAATTATCGCAACATATAGCAGCTCAGACAAGCGTGGCGCAAATAGAGCACGTTCTTCGCCAGGCCGGCTACCATATCACCGGGGTAGACAGCCAACGGCCATGGGGTGGGTTTGTTTGTATTGATCCGGCGCAGGCAGAGCGGTTTGCGGCGGATTTCTTTGTAGCTTCGGGGGTAGAAATCAAGGATAAAGTCGATGCACCGCTTAGCCCTAAGATACTCTTTGTCCGGCCAGGAGCGCGCCTCAGCTGGCAATATCATCATCGGCGGGCGGAGTTGTGGTGTTTTCTGACCGCTGGTGCGTACTATCGCAACATGAGCGACGAGCTACCAGCCCAGCCAACACCAGCTCAGGCAGGCGATATCGTGAGGTTGGCGGCAGGGGAGCGCCACCGTGCCTGTGGTGACGCCCAGCACCCAACGATCATTGCTGAGCTCTGGCAACACACCGACCTAGCGCACCCATCAACAGAGGATGATATTGTGCGGGTTGTGGATGATTACCAGCGTCAATAGTTGCTTATAACCACATGGTGAGTTTATGGCTACCGAATAAGTTAGTTGTTAAACAAACAACGGCTTACACTTTGTCTGATAGAGATCCTCTTGGTGTACTAGGGCCAAAGTGTGCAAATATGCGATATTCTTGAGAGTTGAATATGACATAGTGCAGCCACGCTGTGTTGTTTAAAACATAGTATATGGGAAAGGCTCATTAATCCGTTGTTCGAAAAACAACACGATCATACAAACAATAATTCCACACCAGCGATGCACCAGTGGCAATGATTTTTGCGAGCAGCAGCACAAGCGGCTCAGTATGAATAACAGAGGTCAGGATAGGCGAAACACAGAAAATAACCGCGTTTTGTAGCCCCCACAAGCCCGCCAGGGTGACGACGACAAACAAGATCAGCTGCCGGCGCACATTACCCTGGGCACGAAAAGTGTACGACTTATTAGCAAAAAAGCTAAAGATAAAGGCCGTGCCTGTCGATACTGTATTGGCCGCAAGCTTTGGCACGCCAAGTGCGGTGAGCCCAAACAGCAAGCCAATATCAATCGCTGTATTAATCCCACCAACCAGCGCAAACCGCAGCAACTTACCGCTGTTATTTGCGATGGCGAGCCTCACGATGCTCCTCAACGAGATAAGGTGGGCGCTGCTTCGTCTCACTAAAAATCCGAGCGATGTATTCGCCAATCACTCCCAAACTCAGCAACTGCACTCCACCAAGGAAGAGAATCACCGCCATGAGCGACGAATAACCTGCACCAGTTGGCACACCAAACAGTGGTCGGATGAGTAGATAGAGGATATAGATAGAGGCCAAGAAGGCGATGAGGAAGCCCAGCACAGCCGAGATGCGCAGTGGTGCGGTGGTAAAGCTCGTGATGCCGTCAATAGCGAGGTTGATGAGTGTGCGCGGACTTTGCTTGATGGTGCCAGCAGCCCGTGGGTCGCGGTCATAAAGAATCTCCTTCTTTTTATACCCCACCCAGCTAAAGATCGCTTTGGTATTGCGCTGAGATTCGCGCAGCTGGGTGATGGCAGTGACGCAGCGTTTGCTAAGTAAGCGAAAGTCGCCCGTGTCGATCTGGACGGGTATATGCGTTGTACTCTGGAGGAGACGGTAATACCACGCGGCGGTTTTTTTCTTGAGCCAGGTCTCGCCGGAGCGGCTTCGGCGCCGTGCATACACATCATCATACCCCTGTTCCCACAGCTCGATCATCTGCGGGATCAGCTCTGGTGGGTCTTGTAGGTCGGCATCAATTACCACGACAGCATCACCCGCGGCGTGGTCGAAGCCAGCGAGCATAGCAGCTTCTTTGCCAAAGTTGCGTGAGAGATTAAGGTAGGCAATGGCGGGGTTGTGTTGCTGCTCGATCTGAATGAGCTCGAGCGTGTGATCTTGGCTGCCGTCATTAATAAATAAGAATTCGAACTGGTAGCGCCGGCGATCGACACTGCGCTGCAGCGTCTCGAGCCGGGCAAATAGCTGTGGCAAAACAGCTGCTTCGTTGTAGGCAGGGATAAGAATGGTGATTGTTTTCATCGTAGCCTTATTGTATCACTTATTGGTTGGTATGAGCGCGATGAGCGACTGGATGGACGATGCCACCACTGCGCCACTGGCCTCGAGCCGGGCTGTCTTGGCCTGGGCTGACTCCAGCTCATTTGTGCCAAGGATCGCCCCAGCATGGCCCATCTGTACTCCAGATGGTGCACTGTGGCCCGCAATGTAAGCATAGACTGGTTTGCTTATATGACGCTTAATATAATCCGCCGCGGCAATCTCGCTCGTGCCACCAATCTCACCGATCAGCACAATCTGCTCTACCGCTGCATCTTGCTCAAACAACTGCAGGCAATCAATAAAGCTGCTGCCACCAATCATATCACCGCCAATCCCAATCACATAGCGCTGGCCAATGCCTGCCTGGGTGAGGAGGCTCATTGCTTCGTAGGTGAGCGTGCCGCTGCGGCTAACGATGGCAGTGTGGCCTGGTGTGGCGAGCGCGGCAGGGATGATGCCGAGGTTATGCACGCCGGGGATGAGGACACCGGGGCAGTTGGGGCCGATCAAAATTGAAGAACTGGTTGCCAGGCGTTGTTTTATACGCAACATATCGTGGACAGGCACGCCCTCGGTGATGCAAATAATGAGTGGCACCTCCGCGTCGATTGCCTCCATAATCGCTGCCTTGGCATGGGCTGCTGGTACAAAAATGACGGAAATATCAATTGGCTGCTGCGCCTGAATCTCGCGAATCGTCCGGAAGACAGGCACGCCGTGTACCTCTGCGAATGATTGGTTGGGCGATGTGCCACCGATGATGTGTGTACCACTTGCTAGCATACGCTCGGTATGAAATGAGCCATGTTTGCCCGTTATGCCCTGGACGATAACATGCTTACCACGAAAGATATCAGGGGTCATCATACGGCTTCCTCCAGGATGTGAGAGAGGTTATTATAGAGTGGAATGTGCTCGCGGGCAAGGAGCGCCTTGGCTTCGACCTCGCGGTTGCCCGTTAGGCGGACAGCGAGTGGCGGGAGGTCAGGTAGCTGCTGCTTGGCACTGATGATGGCTGCCGCTACGTCGTCGCAGCGCACAATACCGCCAAAGATATTAATAATGATGAGCGCCACGGCAGGGAAGCGGGCAATCTGCTCGAAGCTAGCCAGGATCTTCTCTGGAGTTGCCGTGCCACCAATGTCAAGAAAATTAGCTGGCTGCACACCGCGGGCAGTCACCGCATCGACGGTTGCCATTGCCAGGCCTGCCCCGTTGGCAATCGTCGCAACCGTCCCGTTGTGGTCGAGTGTGACGAAATTATGATCCTCTAGAGCTGCTTCGTGCCACTGCGGGTGGCGAAACAGCGCCGCATCGTCAATCGTCATCTTAGCATCACCAGCGACGAGCTGGCCATCTGTCGTCACAACGAGTGGGTTAATCTCGAGTAATAGACAATCGTTGTCAATAAAGCAACGCAAACAATTCACCACCATATCCTCAAGCGCAAAGGCTTGCTCTGGCAGCGACAAATACTCCGCTAGTGCTTCGGCTACAGTAGGAACTGTTTGCGGCGTAATAGTCTGGCGAAAGAACGCTGCGCTCTCATGCTCCTCCACATCGATGCCACCGCTGGTGTGGGCGAGCAGCTCGATGGATGAGTGCTCGCGGTTGATGGTGAGCGAAATGTAACACTCGCGGGCGATGGAGAGAACTTCCTCAGCGAGGAGCTTCGCAGGGGTGTAGCCGCCAATATCGAGGGCAAAGAGACGCTGAATGGTTGGTACAACGGCGGATTGCTCGCGGACGATCACCACGCCACCTGCCTTGCCTCGGCCACCGATCGGAACTTGTGATTTGAGGACGATAGGGACAGTGGGCGCCACCGTTGCAGATTCTACAACAGTACTCTGCGGCACCGCCACACCAGCCTCAGCCAAGTATTGCTTGGCTTGGTATTCAAGAAGACGCATAGGTATTATTGTACGCATAGATGGCGAATATGCAAAATGATTGCGTGCGTAACAGAGCTGATAAGACGCAGGTTAATTGTGCACTAGTAGAGTATGGTATGCTACTTTCGCATGATAACTTGTACAAGAAAATATATGGAGGCCAGTAACCTAGCAGGCGGAGAAGCACTATGTAGAATCTGGCCGGAATATTTTCGGTACAATTACCATGCGAAAGCCGGTTTTTACAATTCACCTCTTTGGCACTAGTCTTTTCCTCTTGTTAACTAGAAAATAGAGTATTACTGAAGAAGAGAGGAGTAATCAGCAAGTATTTTGAGATTTCGCCTGGTTCGTTTTGCGGTAGAACAACTAAGCTGAGTTATTTGCCGGTAAAAAACTTCCGGAACTTGAGCAGACCTGTCTGGTTGGGTAATGGCCCGTTGTGGATAATACTACGGATATAATCGACCGATACCTTGCGCTGCCGCTGGATAGCAAAGCGCTGGCGATAGGCCGCTGGCTGGCGAATAACAGAAGCGAGCATACCACGCAGTGCTGGCCAACCATTGCCATGGCGCAGTGCACTCAAGAATATCAGCCAATAGGTGAGGCAAAAGCGCACGCCAATCGACCAAAACAGCCGCCCCGGCACATTCTTGATAAAAATAAGCGGCAAGTTCTTAAAGGTATTGTATACCGCGAGCCCCGGGACTTTGCTGCTGCTGGCACCGACCTTGTGGTATGCGACGGCGTGCGGTGTGAAGCGCACTGTCCAGCCTGCTAGCTGCGTGCGAAAGCTGAGATCGACATCTTCGTAATACATGAAGAATGCTTCGTCAAAAAGGTTAACAGTGTCGAACAGTGCCGTGCGATAGACTGCTCCACCACCCGTTGCGCCAAACACTGCTCCGGCCTCTGTTGGCGCGTGGCTAATTGGCTCATCACGGTGGCGCGGGCCAGGCAACCCCCAGGTGGTGTAGAAGTCGCCCGAGCTATCGATGGTCGTCCCATCGCGGCGAGCCAGCAGCCCAGTGGCAATGCCACAATGCGGATGGGCTCGTAGCTCGTCCACCAAGGCTTGGCACCAGTGTGTGTTGGCTACTGCGTCGGGGTTGAGTACGCCAACAAAGCAAAATTGCTGCTTCTGTGCGTAGCGCAGGCCTGTGTTGATACCACCGGCGAAGCCGAGGTTGCGCTGATTCTCAATGATGACGAGGCTGAGCGCAGGGTGCTTAGCTTGATATGAGCGGAAGCGTGCCACCGAGTCATCATGCGAGTCGTTATCAACTACGATAATAGTCGGCACCAGCGTCTGCTGCGCCAACGAATCGATGCATTCTAGGGCATCATCGGCGCCGTTCCAGTTAAGAACTATGATTGCAAGATTGTTTTTTACCACGGTCATATTATATAATGGCCAGAGAAACTATGAAAGTAACAAATCTTTTGCAACGAAAAAACCGCATCTTGCTGCGCGAGTTAGTCGTAACGGACTTCAAGCTACGCTACCAGGGATCGGTGCTGGGCTATTTGTGGTCAATCCTCAAACCGATATTTTTGTTTATTATTTTGTATATCGTGTTCGATAAATTCCTCGGCCTTAGTAAACAAGTCGAGCACTATCCAGCGTATCTTTTGGTGGGAATTGTGCTGTGGAACTTCTTTAGTGAGGCGACGGTGCAAGGGCTGCAGTCGATCGTCTCGCGCGGCGACCTGATCCGCAAGATTAATTTCCCCAAATATATCATCGTTATTTCTGGTACCATCTCGGCCTTTATCAATCTCGCCATTAATATGGTGGTGATTCTGGGCTTTTGTTTGGTTAATGGTGTGCATTGGTCGTGGGAGGCGCTGCTTGTAGTGCCGCTGATCCTCGAGCTTTATGTACTCTCCCTAGCAGTGGCGTTTTTCCTTGCGACGATCAATGTGAAGTACCGCGATATTGGCTATCTGTGGGAGATCTTCATGCAGGCGGCCTTCTACGCCACACCGGTTATTTATCCTCTGCAGATGGTGATGGATCGTATGCCGGCTGCTGCGCCATACCTCATGCTCAACCCAGCCGCCCAGATCATCCAAGACGTCCGCCAGGTGCTGGTAACACCCCAGACCATCCAGCTCTACGACCTCGTGGCATACCCTATGGTGCTCATACCATTTGTTTCGATTATCATTATCATCCTGCTGGCGGTGTTTTATTTCCGGCGCAACCAGCAGTATTTTGCGGAGAGTATCTAGATGGCGCAACCAATCGTTGTTATCAATAACCTTACCAAATCCTTCAAGATCCCGCTGGAGGCAAGCTCGGGCATCAAGCAGAAGCTCATTAATATTCTCAAGGGGCGCAAAGGATATCGGATCTTTACCCCACTTAAGGATATCGATTTTACCATTAACGAGGGAGATTTCTTTGGTATTGTCGGACGCAATGGCTCAGGCAAGAGCACACTGCTCAAGACGATTGCCGGCATCTACACCCCCAATAGCGGGAGCGTCGAGGTGGGTGGCTCGCTAGTGCCGTTTATCGAGCTGGGCGTTGGCTTTAACCCAGAGCTCACTGGCCGCGAGAATGTCTTTCTCAATGGTGCACTGCTCGGCTTTAGCCACGACGAGATGGAGGCAATGTATGATAAAATCGTCGACTTTGCCGAGCTGGGCGACTTTATGGAGGAGCGGCTCAAGAATTATTCCAGTGGGATGCAGGTGCGCCTGGCTTTCTCTATTGCTATCCGTGCCCATGCCGATATCTTACTGCTAGACGAAGTCTTGGCGGTGGGGGACGAAGCTTTCCAAAAGAAGTGCTACGCCTACTTCGATAAACTCAAGCGCGAAAAGCGCACCGTTATCCTCGTCACGCACGATATGTCTGCGGTGGAGCGCTTTTGTAACAAGGCGGTGTTTATCGAGGATGGGAAGGTGAAGATGATCGGCAAGCCATACCGCATCGCCGCCGCCTATAGCCGGAGCAACATCAAGAGTTACAACGAGTCAGAAGGGCTAGACGAGCAAATCTCAGACGACTTCGACATCACACTGCGCGGCAGCGATGGAAACGAGCAGACGGTGTATGAGTATAACGAAACTATGACAGTGGAGCTAGAATGGCAGCAAACAGGGGTCAAGCATGTTGGTGTGGCAATCTTCCGCGAGAATGGCGAATATGTCTATGGCCCGAACACCTACCAAGAAAAGGTGAAGATTGCTGGCAAGAATCGCGCGACCTACACTGTGCAGCTCAACCTCAACGAGGGGAGTTACTTCATCAAGGCTGGCCTGATGGGGGCGGACGACACGAAGACGATCGCCTTTACTGAGGAGGGGCCGCACTTCTCCGTCCAGCGCGATTATGATCATGGCCGGTGGGGTGGTGTTACCAAGCTCAAGCATACCTGGAAATAGGGAGAAATGTCGTATATATTACATCGTTTGACGCACCTTATCAAAGCCAATCGCCATCTCCACCGCGCGGTACGTTACCTTTTAACGCCGTATCGAGTCTATCTTGATGCTCGCCAGCGTCGCATCTACGATGCATGGCAGCGTCAGCATACTGAGCAGCCGCCAGCACTTGCCTCACTTACTGAGCAGCCGCGTATCTCTATCATCGTACCGACGTATAATACGCCAATTCCATTCCTGCGAGAGATGGCGCAGTCGGTGGTGGCGCAGTCGTACCCACATTGGGAACTTATCCTCGTTGACGATGCCTCGACCAACGAGACTACCCGCCAGGCGATTCGTGACCTAGCCGAGGACATACCGCAGCTCAAGCCATTCTTTTTGGACAAGAACCGCCACATTGCCGGTGCAACCAACTACGGCATCGCGCAGGCTACGGGCGAGTACATTGCGCTGCTTGATCATGATGATACCCTCCATCCCGACGCGCTTTTGTGGGTTGCGGCTGCGATCGACCGCACGGGCGCGCAGTTCGTCTACACCGATGAGACGAAGATGGACGAGCACGGGCGGCCCTACCAGCCATTTTTCAAGCCCGATTGGAACGAAGATTTTTTGCGTGCGGTGAATTACATCACGCACTTTGCCGTCATATCGCGCCAGTTACTCACAGAGGTTGGCGGTGAAGATGGAGCGTATAATGGCACGCAGGATTGGGAGCTGTTCTTGCGCCTGACGCGGGCTTTGCAGCCTGAGCAGATTGCTCATGTGCCGCAGATCCTCTACTATTGGCGTGTTCACCAAGCCTCTACAGCGAAAGACCTTGATGCTAAGCCTTACGTTATCGATGCACAGCGCCGCGCTCTCGAGGCGGACAGCGCCGCTCGCCAGGTGCAGACCCAGGTAGAGCGTGACCCGCAGTATGGCGCTCAGTGGCAGATGAACTATATCTTAGACCAAGCATATAGCACTGACACCGCGTCGTTTGATGAGTCGACCACTGTTGGTCAGCTGCTTGAGACAACCACTGCCGACATGATATGCCTGACGCAACATAATGCGCTGCCTTCTAGCACGCTGCAGCATCTCGCTGCCGATGCCGCTCGCCCGATGATTGGTGCGGTGGCGCCACGGATTGCCGATGAGCAGCAGGTGATTGCCAACCTGTCGTCGATTTTGCAGCCAGCGGTGGTGGATCTGCTCCAACAGCTCAGTCGGCGCTCATTTACCAAACATATCTACTTGACAGCCCGCTATAATCTTGGTACTATCGACGCACCAACAGTGGTGGTGGCGCGTACCAAACTTGCTGCTCTTGCGCCAGATACACCGCTTACCAGTGCTCAGATAACTGCTGCACTCTGTGGTAAAGGATACAACACACTATATAACCCGCACGTAACGCCAGAGGAGGACGTATGATCGGTAAAGTACACAAAGCCGCCAAGAAAAGCATGAAGATTATCAAAGACGATGGAGTAGTCGGCTTTGGTAAGCGTGCCACGAAGTATGCCTACTATCGTAAATTCCCCGAGCGCAAACAGAAGTATTACAAAGATATCCTCTTTATCAACGGCTGCACCTTACCACACCCCGAGCGCTATCGCGTGGCGCATCAGATGGAACAGCTGATGTCGCAGGGACTAACGGTGGAGAGTGTGTTTTATGATCGGCTCTCGCTGGATGATCTCAAGTATTATCGTGGCTTCGTATTCTTCCGCTGCCCAGTGACGGAGACAGTACGGGAGTTTATCAAGCAAGCAAAGTTCTTCAACAAGACCTGCTTTTTTGATATTGACGATCTTGTTATCGATCAAACGTATACCGACGGCATTAAGTACGTCCAGCAGATGAACCAAGCCGATAAGCAGCTCTATGACGATGGAGTGAACCGTATGCGTGAGACACTTAAGCTTTGTGATCACGTTGTGACAACTACAACGCAACTGCGCGATGAGCTGCAAAAGTACACCACTGGTGATGTCCTCATCAACCGCAACGCTGCCTCTGATGAGATGATCAAGACGTCTAATATGGCGCTGGAAGATTTGGCTGAAGGGAAGATTGCCAAGGATGCAGACAGAATTATCATCGGGTACTTTAGTGGGAGTATTACGCACAACGAGGACTTCGAGCTAGTCATCCCAGACTTGATTCGGCTGTTCGATGCATATCCACAGCTCCACCTCAAGATAGCCGGGATTCTCGATGTGCCGGCCGCACTTGAGCCGTATAAAGAGCGGGTGATGACCTCGGGCTTTGTCGATTGGCGTGAACTACCTAAGGTGATGGTGGACTGCGATATTATTCTTGCACCACTGGTCGATACGATCTTTAACCGGGCGAAGTCTGAGAACAAATGGCTTGAGGCTGGCCTCGTCAAAGTGCCGACGGTGGCGAGTCAGGTGGGGGCCTTTGCCGAGCAAGTGAAGGATGGCGAGACGGGTCTCTTGGTTGGCGTGGATAACGATTGGTATGCAGCGCTCGATCGCCTCATTACCGACAAAGCACTGCGCACCCAGCTGGGTGAAAATGCATACAAGATTGCCGCCAATGATTATTCGACGGTCTACACTGGCTACACGCTTGCATCGTTTATACGGGAACGTTTAGCACGCAATATTGGCTTTGTTTTGCCTTCGACGGATATCTCGGGTGGAGTGATCGTTGCCGTCAAACACGCTGACATTCTCCGCAAGGCGGGCTGGGATGTAACGCTGATCGATTCAGTAAGTAAGCATGCCCTTAAGCAGGCCAAAAAGACCTACCAATACCGCTCTGAATTGCCAGGCTTTAATGTTATTACGGCGCACAAGACGAAGATAGAGGCCTTCTTTGACACGCAAGTGGCGACGCTGTGGTCGACGGTGGAGATCATCAAAAAGCACCCCAATGTACGCAATCGGCTCTATTTTGTCCAGAACTTCGAGACTGATTTTTATATCCCCGGCACGGGTGGGCCACGCTTCGCGGCTAACGCATCGTACTGCGACCAGTCGGGCGTGCGCTATGTAACAATGTCGCTCTGGTGCCAGAAGTGGCTCAAAGATATGTTTGGCAAGGATGCGAAGTATGTCTCGAACGGTATCGATATCGAGTATTATCCATACCGCGAGCGCGATTTTGACAGTGGTCGCAAGATAAAAATCCTCGTCGAGGGCGATAGCAAGAGCGAGTATAAAAACACCGACGAAGCCTTCCGCATCATCAACCAACTCGACCCTGCGAAGTATGAGATTTCATACCTATCGTACCGCAAAGAGCCCAAGGACTGGTACCGCGTCGATACATTCTACAACCGCATTGCGCCTGAGAAGGTCGGCGAAGTATACGCTAGCTGTGACATTCTCATCAAAACAAGCATCCTTGAGAGCTTCTCCTACCCACCACTTGAGATGATGGCAACCGGTGGTCTTGCAGTAGTGGTGCCCAATGGCGGTAATGTCGAGTACCTTAAGGATGGTGAGAACTGTCTCCTCTACCAACAGGGTGATATCGCGGCTGGTGTCGCAGCTGTAGAACGCCTAGTGGCAGACAAAGCGCTGCGTGACAAGCTCATCGCTGGTGGCCGCCAAACTGCCAACGACTATCAATGGAAGAATATTGAGGCGAAGGTAGCAGCGATTTACGAATAGCCCAGCATTGTATTATTATAGTGATATTGTGGTATAAAATAGGAAGTACTATGAGAGAGAAGCTAACCAAACCAAACCAAACCAAACATATGAACCCCATCAAGAGGGCCAGAGCCAAGCGGAACATATCCTACCAGCAAATGGTGAAATGATAGAAGAGACTCCAACAACAGTTTCACCCCAAAAATTTTCTTGCAGGGCACTAGGCAAAGCAATAAAATCCTGGTGGAAAGAACGGCATTGGAAACCAGGCGACCCCTTCTATACAGTAGGGCCAATTGATCCGGGCGATCCCGTGGCAAATGTGTATCCAAAGTCTGCAAGAAAATTTTTGCGTGATCATGAGATGACGTGTAGACAATACGACATTACAACAAGCTAACTAGGGTGTATTTTACAATCACTCACTCTTCTCGACGAGCTTCATCATCACTGCTTCGATATACGAACCGGGTCGGTCGCCGGCAACCTCGCCGTTCTTTTTCCAGCCCTGCCAACCTACCCAGGAGAGGTGAGTGTTGTAATAAATATCGTAGCGAGTGGCGTCGATGGGGCTAAGGCTAAGCTTGAGAGCTTCGAGCGCTTTGCTCTGGCCAGTCGTACCACAAGGCTGCGATGATGAGAGCGTGACTGATGGGAGCCACTGGCCAGCAGTTTTTGCTTCGCACTGGATGGTGATGGGTGAACCATCGCGCAGCGATACGGCTTTGCCAAGACGGATTGCCTCAAGGTAGCGCGATTTGCCAGTGGTGCCAGCCATAATGGGGTGCGATACATCGGGCATCCAGCCGATGTATCCTACGTGGGCAGCGTAGCTCAGTTGGTAGAGATCAGGCACAGCAGTATTGGTTGGGTTATAAAAGGCACCGCCAGGCAAGCTGAGTGTATGCTTTGGCACAAGGCGCACCTCTAGTGCTTCGAGCTGTCGGTAAGCACCAGTCGAACCAGCTGGTTGGCCATTCTTGGCCCAACCCATCCAGCCGACGTATTGCGAGTAACCTCGGTACCAGATGTCGTATGTAGTGGCAAGTTTTCCAGTGAGTAAAAAGCGGACTGCCTCGATGGAGCGGAACTGCCCTGTGGTGCCGGATACGTCGCCCGCTTGCTTCCAATCTTGCCAACCCACATAGCTGACGTGTGACGAATATTGAATGCTGCCTGGCAGGCCCGTTGTGTTGTGGAGCGATGCTTTGATGGCTTCGATACGGCGGCTTTGGCCAGTGGTACCGCTCATCATCTCATCGCGTACTTCTGGCTGCCAGCCCACCATACCGACATGTGAACTGAGTGAGAGCTTGAGGGGTGATGGGTCGCCATGCGCTGCAATATTTTTATACGCTACCCCAGATGATTCAGGTGTGGGCGTTCCTTTGCGCACCAGCTTTATCTCGACCGCTTCGATAGCATTGTTAGCTCCACCAGTCACACCAGCCACTTCACCATTCTTAGCCCAGCCCATCCAACCAATGTAGCTCACGTGGGCGCGATAGTAAATATCGTACACCTGGGCGAGAGTACCAGTTGGCTGGATCTTGACGGCGGTAATTGGCCGGCCAAGCCCTGTTGTGCCCGATTGCATACTACCCTGCACAGTGGGCTGCCAACCGCGCTCGTTGCTGTATGAGGTATAACTTACCTCACCATCGATCGTGAGAGCTTGCATTGCCTTGCTTTGGCCAGTAACACCTGTAATGCCACGGTTATGAATTACCCCTGTCCAGCCGATGTAGCTGCTGTGCGATCGGAAGCTGATAAGTGGCCGGCTATGCTGGGTCGAGCCAAACCAGTCATTCCATACCCGCCAGAAGTTGCGGTTGCCATAGGCGCTGCAATGATCACCTAGGCCATACATATTAGCCAGGGCTGCTTGATTGGGTTGATAGGGTGTGTAGGTGTAGAGTGCCGCTGTGGCCTTGCTCTCGATATATACATCGCCAGCGCCGCAGCCTCGCTGCACCACATTCCACAGGATACGATTGGTCGCAAACGGCTTTTTGTACGACCACCACGGTTGCTGCATACTATCCAGATACCAGCGGATGAGCTGCGCTCCTGAGGCAACTTGCATCGAGAAGCCAGCATAGTTGCGATCGCAATTGGCACTGCCACCCGGGCCACTGTCGGGGCAGTGCGAGCCCATGGCATAGGTGTATTGGTTTTGGAGTGGCCAAGTGTCGGAGGTGAGCGGGCCAGCTGACTCGGTGGCGATCTTCACCAATAGCACCTTGGGGTTGAGGTTATTCTGCTTAGCAGCATCGTAGATAATCTGCGCGGCACTGACTGCTCCAGCAGGGATCGCTCCACCAAAGTTATTGGCAGGGATGTAATTACCCGGTGTGTATTTGGGCACTTCATAATAGTCCTTGAGGCAGACATATGGTGGCCCGTGCCAACCTCGAGCAGCGGCATACTGTGCCCGGCTGATATCGCGCCGGCCGTGCTCGGTAGCAGGCTGCCGGCCATAAGTGTCGCATTGTGGGTTGAGGCTATTGAGAAACGCCTGAATATCTGCCACCGACATATCGTCGCTATTGGTAAAAAGCAAATCATCAACGATATTACCCGCCCGCCAATCAGCCGCCGTCACTGCCTGGGCTGGGTGGGAGAGGATGGTTGCAGCAAATAAACTTACACACAAAACACCAGCGAGGATATATCGCCAATATGTCGAGAAGGGGCGGGCGGTGGAATATGATTGAGCCATCATCTAGCGAATCTCCGTATCAAGTGTCTTCGTGAGTGCCTTGCCACCAAGCGGTGTGACAGCGAGGGAGATATGCCACATACCTTTGGGCAATGATCGGGCGGGCACAGAGAAGCCAGCACAGGTGGAATATTCTGGTTGGTAGATGATGGCAGCGTGCTGCTCGGAGCGCTGCCCACTACTAGTGATCGTCAGCACGCACTGGCCAGAGGAAAAACCTTGCTCTCTCAGCTTGGTAGTCACGACGACCGTCTCACCTGACTGCTCAGCAGAGAGCTCAATATGCTTCGCTGACGTTGGGATTGGCGCGGGCTGAGCCTGGGTGGTGCGCTGCTGCGAAGTGTCTTTGGTATTGGTCGTATTATGGTCTGTGTTATTGTCTAAAAATGATTCTTTCGTGGCGGCATCGGTCTTGTGTTGCGTTTGTTTTTGGGTTGGTGTTGGCTCATCCGACAGGGGTGGCAGCGAGGCAGGGCGCGTTGCGATATAGGCACCATAGCCACCAGCGGCGACGAGCGCAATGCCAATACTAATGATGAGTGTGAGACGTTTTTTGGATAGAGTACGTAATAATTTCATAATGATTGTGCTATTAGTGTTCTATGTCACTATAGCATAAGCGTCATGAAAGGGGAAGGTGAAAAGAAGGATTTTAAAACTTTTATAGAATCATATATTTTGTATGATTCCTCCTTCAAGATACGACAGAGTCTATAGACCCAATCTCCCAGTACCAGTGCTAAAATTCGTTAGGATAACGACAAATCAGATGAAACAATGGAGTGGAGGAATTGATGCCAAAAGAAAACATTGAGATTTAAGCAGATGAAGCACAGGCCAGACAAGCAGAAAAACAAAGAGCTTAGAGAGACAGAGAATATTTTCTCTTACGCCACTGGTGGTACTGGTATCGGCGCATGGTAAGCCCAATAGGTGCCAAAGGTGTAGTACAATAAAATTGCCCCGCAGCCAAAGAATATAAGGGCGTGAAACACCTTAGCCGAGGCAGTGTTGAACCAAACATACTTGCGTAGCCACACTCCACAGGGGATGAGGAGCACGAGTAGTGCCGTAAAGTAACGCCCCTGCACTCCATCGGCGTAGTATGCACCAGCACCAAAGCGAATTGGGAGCAGCGCCCAGGCGGTGTACATAGCGTACGAAACTGCCGCAATGAAGACAGCAACAGTGGTGAGGTTGGCCGCGGCTAATCGACCAGCAGCTGGGGCGAGTGCTTGCTCCTCGGCCTTATCGCGCTTGATCAGTGCAAGAAAGACCAGTAGAAAGAGCGGGATCAAAATAAAGAGCGGCAGGTGATATTTGAAGCTCGAGAAGTCGCCTACACTTCCACGCACCACGATATCGGTGTAGCCAATGTTTGGATTAATGTAGGTATTAAAGAGGATACGGATAAAGCCAAGCGGGTTGTGATGCAGCGGATTATCTGCCGCGCCGGATGAAAGGAGCGCACCATCATAGATCTTTTGCCAGATGAGCAATGCTGCCAGCGACACAATGCCAGCGCCCGCGATCAGTGCCCACTTGTGCAGGTTGAAGGGGAGCTTCTTGAAAAGTGATGGCAATTTCGACAGCTCGGTATTTGAGACGAAGAGCCGCCTCGGTAAAAAGAGCAGCGGGAAGAGCAGTAGACCATTAACCGCCTTGGTCAGTGCCAGTAGCGCCGCTATAGCTAAGAGGCCAGCAACTTGCTTGCGGCGGATCGGCGTTTCTTGGGTGTAGAGATTGAGCGTCGTGGCGGTAATGAGGAATATCGCCACATTCGTCATGACATCGCTTGAGAGCGACGCAGCGAGATGAACCATTAGTGGTAACAGCCCCACTACTGCAAAGACCCACTTACCAATCCGCACCCACTTGATAATGAAAAACACACTGAGCGCGTAGAACAGCAAGTTGGCAATCCGCCCAAAGAGAATCGTCAGGCCCGTCGACCCATTAAAGAGATTAGCAATGAAAATACCAAGCGTTTGCGGCGCATGCATAATTGGTGCGTAGCCCACAGCACTGTTGCATTTGCTTGTTGTCTTGAGATCTGAGCGGTTGATAGGGCGCGAATAATCAGCACTAATATTGCCATGATACACCGATGATGCCCGGCCATTAACATCCGCTGGGTAGGTGCAGCGCTTGGATTCTAAGCGCCCATCTGCCAGCGCATACGCCCGCAAGTAGTGCATATTTTCATCACTCACCGACAGCTGCGGCACAAAAAACGCCGACAACACGCCAAATAGCAAACACAGCGAAAGAAAGACCCGCTCTGGCTGTGCAATAAATGATTCGAATAATGCCCAATATTTCTTCATAACACGCCTGATTATAGAGCACAAATCACAACAGAGCAAATTATGGTCTAAATCGCGAGAAATAATCAACCAGTGGTATACTAAATAAGATTATGCAATCTAAAAATTATATCTGGAACTCCATCGGCTCCTTTTTGCAAAGCGCCATCTCGCCGGCACTGCTGCTGCTTATTACGCGGCTGAATGGCATTGCGGACTCGGGGGTCTTTTCCTTTGCGCTGTCGCTCTCGGTAGTGTTTTGGGCGATTGGTTTGTGGGGTGGGCGTACTTATCAGGTATCGGATGTGCGCAAAGAGTTTAGCAGTAGCAGCTATCTTGCCGTCAAACTCGTGACGTCGATCGTAATGATGGTTGGTGCGGTGCTGTTTTGCGCGGCAAATCACTATGATGTCGTGAAGTCGAGTATCATCATCGCGCTCGTGCTCTTCAAAGCGCTGGAGGCAGTGGCCGACGCACTCTATGGCGTGCTGCAGATTCACCACAGACTCTACGTCGTTGGCTATTCGCTTACGATCAAGGCGGTAGGGGGCTTTGTGGCATTTTTGCTCGTTGATATGCTTGTGCACAGTGTGCTGTGGGGGGTGGTGGCAATTGTGGCGGTCAATGCTCTCATGCTTGTGTTGTATGATTGGCAACAGGTACAGCGATATGAACCCATTCAGCTTCACTTCGATCATCTCGTGCCCAAGCTGCGTCATGTTGGTATGATCATGCGGCGCTGCGCACCAGTGTTCCTTACCACATTTTTGACGATGTTTTCGCTTAATATCCCGCGCTATTTTCTCGATACATTTCACACGCACGAGATCGCTTATTTTGGTATCATGGCTATGCCTATTACCTTACTCTCGCTGTTTATTACCTTCATTATTCAGCCCAATATTGTGCAGCTGTCAGAGCTCTATCATCAGCAAAAGCGCCTCGAGTTCCATGCTTTGGTGAGCAAGATTATCCTTATCGTCTTGGGCATTAGTGCGTTGACACTGATTGCGACGTGGCTGGTTGGAGCACCGCTTCTTACTCTCATTTTCAATGCACGCATTACTGATTATCGCACTGAGCTACTCATCATGGTCGTGGGAGCGGTGGCTAATGCGCTGGTGTCGATTTATATCAATATCCTCACTGTGCTGCGCGAATTTAAGGGGCAGTTCTATATACTTTTGCTGAGTAACATTGTACTCACAGTCGTGTCATATGGTGTGGTGCAGCACTATGCGATGCTGGGCAGTGTGCTGTGTTTTATGGTGGCAGGCATCATTCAAGCGGCGCTACTCGCGGTAGTCTATCGCCAGCAACTGCGCTCTATGGCTGCGTAGTGCGAGTGGTCGCGTGTTGCGCTAAGTAGAGCCATTATCCATTCTTATGAGAACCACCAGACTTTTGTTTTTTTATTAATTTCCCATCAAAACCTCAAAGGTCATCACGCTTCACACCCCGATAGATCGCTGTAAGGGTCAACATGTATGAGACACTGATCATTTGTGCCAGAGCTGGAGTCAATCATCATAATTGATTTATACACATCATTGAAGCAAAGTGCGAGAGAAAATCCAGCACCAAGAGAGGCTGTGAGATTCAGATTCTCCTAGCTTACTACGTAGCAAAATTGATTGCAATGATACCCCAAGGGGGTGGGATTGAGCGAGACTATATGAGCACTTAACAGTAGTAAAATAGCTCATAAGCGTGTTTTTTATCCTACATCGACCATGCGATTTCAGATATTTCAAAAAGCTTACGCTAACTGTGCTATAATAGCGGAAACAAAGGAGGGTATATGAGCAAGGGAATTGTAATATTGGGTTGTAATGGCCAAGTGGGGCGGGCGCTCCAGGAGATATATCCAAAGGCAACGGCGCTGGGCCACCAGCAGCTCGACATTGCGGACGAAGAGCAGGTGCTTGGGTATGATTGGTCGGGTGTGGATGTTATTATCAACGCGGCGGCGTTCGTCAATGCCGATGGATCAGAAACGCTTGAGGGCCGCACCAAAGCCTGGCAGGTCAATGCTGTTGGCCCGCGCAATCTCGTCAAGGTAGCGCTGGAGCACGATATTACACTAGTGCACTATTCATCCGACTATGTCTTTGATGGGACGAACAAAAACCACGGTGAGGATGAGTCGCTCTCACCACTGTCGGTCTATGGTGACGTCAAGGCAGCAGGGGATCTATTGGTTAGCCTTGCGCCGCGCCACTATGTACTGCGTGTCTCATGGGTGATTGGTGATGGACACAACTTCCCACGGACGATGAAGCGCCTGGCTGACATGCGCATTAACCCTAAGGTTGTGGATGATCAATATGGTCGGCCAACCTTTGCGTCGGAGATTGCGCGTGCCACCAAGCATTTACTAGACACCAAGGCAGAGTATGGTTTGTATCATGTCTCTAACTCCGGGCCGATCAAATCGTGGGCAGAACTTGCCGAGGATGTCTTCGAATATGCAGGGCACGATCGCGATAGGGTTGTAAAAGTGTCAACACAAGAGTATAGTAAAGACAAGATTCCGTTTGCACCTCGACCAATGTATAGCGATATGAATTTGTCGAAGCTGCACAACACCGGATTCATCAGTGAGAGCTATCAGCCATTACTGGAAAACTACGTAAAAAACATAGCAGCGGTGGAATAAAGGAGAGAGGCAGGCCATGCCCAGGGTCAAAAAGAAAATCTTAAACGTCTTGTATCAAAGTGACGATAACTACGCAGTTGTCAGTGCGATTTCGATCGCGTCACTGCTTGAGAATAACAAGACACTCGACGAGATTCATATTTTTTATTGTGGGTATAAGCTGAGTAAACAAAGCAAGGATCGCCTCAAAAAGTTGGTTGAAAAATACCCCAATGCCTATTTGACATTAATCAACCCTAACGCGTACCACAAGAAACTGCAGAAGCTAGGCGTTAAGCCGTGGCATGGTGTGTATGTGACATGGCTCAAGATGCTAGCACTGGCCGATCTTGACATCAAGACCGATCGTGTGCTCTACCTCAACCCACACACGATCATTACCAGCTCCCTTGATGGCTTGCTGGAGCTTGATTTTGAGAAAAATATCATGGCACTGGCCTACGACACTCTCACCAATCAGCACAAAGCAACGATTGGTCTCCAGCCTACCGATGGCTATTACAACTGTGGTATCATGCTCATCAATCACAAAAAATGGCTCAAAGATGATGTGTCGAGCCAAGTCGTCGAGCATCTGTCGAAGAAAAGTGACTACGTCATTGCCGATCAAGACCTCTGTAATGTTATGTTCCGCGGGCAGATCAAGACGCTCGATATCGCCTATAATTTCTCTAGTGCGTTTTATGCTTATCGGCCGCAAGATCTGCTGCGCATTAATAATCTTAAGCAGCCGTATTTCTATAGTTACGACGAGATTATGACTAACTATTACAGTCCCAAGATTATTCACTCGCTCTATGGCATTCAGGGCAAACCGTGGGAAGTTGGCAACAAGCACCCGAACCGGCTGCTGTGGCAAAAGTATTTTGCACTCACTCCATGGAAAAACACTGAGCTCCCACACGCTAAGAAAACACTGGTGTGGTATCTGTATGATGTCTTACCTCGCCCAATCTTTATGCAGTTATACATCATGGCAGTGGAGCGTAAGTTTGCTGAAGTCGATAAAGAGAAAACCGAAACGACTGAAGCAAACGTGAGGTAGAGTACATAACGAAACAAACCGGCTCGAGGAAACTGAGCCGGTTTTTCGTGCAGCACAAAGGAATAATATTTCTTGATATAGAAGAGTTCAATTTCTTCACACTCTTGTCACATCTTTATCTTATTCAAGACGCACGCTATTTTTAAAACCCCACAACAACACTTAACCAGAGTGTTTTATAAAGAATAAAAAACCAATCTCACATCCATCATCTTGTCTATGATGAGGCTGGATTAGTTAACAGATAAAAATGAACGAATTGCCGCTCATGAATATCATCTTCAAGCTTTACTATGTAGTAGCGCAAGATCAAAGGGGCACTAATTCACTCGCAAAATAACCCCCCATATATTTCTATAGAGGTTAGAAGATATTCAAATTACATCAACTACGACAACAACTGATGAATGCGCGATGTAATATGGAGCCGCGCTGCCCGAGCAGCTTTATGCCAGCCAACCGATGCGAAGCGCTGAGCATAGCTAGTATATACCTCGTTTTCTTCTGCAAAGCGCACGCCATCCTTTGACTTTTCTTTGCTTGAGAGCGACTGGGCAAAGCGTCGGTATTGGAATGTCTCAGTCTGATCAAAAGCAAGCACTGCGCCATCAAGAATGAAATCAAACACCAAAACAAGATCCTCTAAGATGGTATATGTTGCATCAAAGGAATATCGCTTGAGTGTCGCTGTCTTCCAGACGATCGATGGGAAGTAGAGCCAGTCGCCATGACTCAGAGACGTGGCAAGTTTTTCGCCTGAGTAAAGCCCTGATTTATGAGGTTGCAAAAATCGCTTAACACGATCAACTAATGGGAGATATAGCTGCCCCTTATCATTAATCACTTGCACTCCTGGCTGATAAAAATCTGCCTCACCAATTGTCTGTAGTGCTACTGCTACGCACTCTGGCAAGAGCCGATCATCACAACCGACAATCATGCAGTGCGGTGCCATTACGTACTGGACGGCAAAGTTGAAGTTATTGGTAATGCCGAGGTTTTTCTTGTGTCGGATATAGGTGATGCGTGGGTCGGCGAGTTTTGTGTAATAATCGCGTGCTTCGGTCGATGGGTAGTGGTCATCAAGAATGGTTAGGTGCCAGTCGTCGCTCGTCTGAGCCAAGACAGAGTCAACCGCTTCTTTGAGTAAGGCAAATTCACCCCAGTAGGGGATGACGATATCGAGTGATTTATTTTTTGTCATGACCCGAGAGTTTAATTGACAGTTCTTGATGAAGGTCGCGCACGCGGCGTTCATTTTGGTCGATCCGCTGGCGCTGTGTGTTGACGATATAGAAGAGTAACACGATCGCTGTCGTCTGGACAATATCAAACAAGCTCAACTCCGACGAATCAAACGGTGGGTGGCCAATCGAAATATTATACAGCGGGAAGCAGCTCAGCAGCACTGCCATCACCACCAGCCACATCACCACCTGGTGGCGTAAGCGAGTAACGGTGATTTTATTTAGTTTGTATTGGGTGATGATGTTGACCAGTGCCAAAAGAATAATTGGCACATTGAGCAAGACAAGAGCAAAATATCTCATTCGAAGAGCTCCGTTAAGCGTTGTTTGAATAAGCGTTTGACGATATTGATGGCATTCCAGTTGTTTTGGCCTTTGGCGCGGGAATAGTCGGTGTAGATTGCCTTGATTGAGTATTCACCAATTGCCATCCCCGCTTGCTTGGCACGCCAGATCATCTCTGAGCAAAATTCGTAACCAGTTGACTTCCAGTCGAGATCATCAATGGCGCGGCGCGAATAGATACGCAGGCCCGACTGCGAGTCTGTTACGTTAATACCAAACAAGAGCTTGGTAACCAAACTCAAACCTTTATTACCAAGCACCTTCGTCTTAGACATACCAGTGCTGTCGATAAGACGACTGCCAATGAGTAAATCTGCCTGGCGCTCATCGATCTGCGTGATGCCCGCCAACACATCCTCCGGTGCGTGCTGGCCATCGGCATCCATCGTGGCGGCAATGTCATACCCATGCTGTCGAGCATACGATAGACCAGTTAAGGTTGCGCCGCCCGCACCAGAGTTAAGGATATGATCGATTGTAATGGCACCACCTTTTTTAGCTTGAGTAAGTGTGTCGTCCTTCGATCCATCATTTACCAGCACAACGTCGATCGTATAGCCAGTTGCCTTGGCTTTGGCAAAGACTCGCTTGGATTGTTTGATCACGTCCTTAATGACCGTCGCTTCGTTGTAGGCTGGGACGATCACACAGACTGTCTTGGTATTCGTTTTCATATTGGTATTATTATACTACGCCGAGAGGTAATTTCCGTAGCCTGATTTTTTTAACGGTGCAGCAAGCTCGGCAAGCTGCTCGTCGGTGATCCAGCCATTGGTATGCGCCGTCTTTTCGGGGCTGCCAACGACTTGGCCGGTGCGGTTTTGCACGACACGTACAAAGTCCTCGGCGTCGGTCAGGCTGCTAATCGTCCCGGTGTCAAGCCATACATCGCCGTTGTCTAGTGTCTGGACCTTTAGTTTGCCGCGTCGCAGATACTCAGCATTTACAGAGGTAATTTCTAACTCGCCACGGTCGCTTGGCTGGACATTCTTCGCAATTTCTACCACATCATTGTCGTAGAAATAGAGTCCTACCACTGCGAAGTTCGACTTAGGTTGGGCGGGCTTTTCTTCAATCGACACCGCATGATTGTTATCATCAAAAGCTACAACGCCATACCGCTCTGGGTCAGATACTTTGTAAGCGAAAACCACACCACCATCTGGGTCGGTACAGGCACGCAGTGAGTCATCAAGCGCTGCGCCGTAGAAGATGTTGTCACCCAAGACGAGCGCCACCTTGTCGTTACCAATAAATTCCTCACCAATGATAAATGCCTGCGCCAAGCCATCGGGGCTGGGCTGAATGGCATATTGCAGATTGATACCCCACTGCGCACCATCACCAAGCAAGCGCTGGAAGCCTGCCTGGTCAGCTGGGGTCGTGATGATGAGAATGTCGCGAATCCCTGCTTGCATCAGCGTAGTGAGGGGGTAATAGATCATCGGCTTATCATAGATGGGCATCAGCTGTTTGCTAATTGCTTTAGTAATCGGCCACAGGCGCGAGCCCGAACCACCTGCCAAAATAATACCTTTCATACGTAAAACTCCTTATGTTCTAACTATATACTTATCATACCAGATAAAGTAATAGTACCATAATACTGAAGATAATGGGAATATATAACAGTGTGCGAAGAGTCAGTCACTCTAGATAGTGCGCGAAGTCAAACAAAATTATTGACGTTGTGAGATGATACACTAAACCTATAGCAAATAGTCAAGGACTACTTTAATGAGTGTTTAGCGTAACATATTCACGTAGTGCCTCGCGCCAGTCTTGGCTAATAAAGCCAGTCGCATGAAGTTTATCAAGGCTGAGGTCACTATTGAGTGGTCGCGGCGCGATGCCAGGCTTATTGGCAAAATAGTCGGCGGTGGTTGTATCTGTCACTGGTAAGTCATCGCGCCCTGCCAAGGCAAAGATCTGCCGCGTGATGTCCGCCCAGCTTACCAGTGGACCACTATTTGTTACATTGTAGGTACCGTATGGTGCCTTGTTCTCTACTAAGTAGTCAATCGCCCGTGCAATTTCTGGCGTGAAGCTCAGGCGGCCGATTTGGTCTGCTACCACTGTTGGTGCGATATTTTTTGCGGCCAGGCCGAGCATCGTTGTCACGAAGTTTTTACCATCGCCAATCACCCAACTAGTGCGGATAATATAGTGCCGCGGCGTGGTGCTGGCAGCAATATCGCCCGCTGCCTTGGATGCACCATAGACACTTAAAGGGCTAAATAGCTCATCTTCGGTATGCGGTGCTGTCTCACCATCAAAGACATAATCACTCGACACATGAACCAAGGTAATATCTCGCTCGGAGCAGATACGAGCAAGCTGTCCCACCGCTTGGGCATTGATGCGCCAGGCTGCCGTGCGGCCTTCGGCTGTTTCTGCGCCGTCAACATTGGTATAAGCAGCAGTGTTGATGACTGTCTTAATGCCAAACCAGTCGAAGGTTGCAATAGCTGCTGCGTTGCAGAGGTCGAGCTCATTATGCCCGACCGCTCGAGCACTAGGGTATTGCTGCTGTATTGCTTTGGCCAATTGCCCGTTGGCACCAATGATGAGGGTAGAGGTGTGATCTGTCATACAAGCTTCCTTTCGTCTTATAATTCCATTGGCTGTACGTCGCGCAGGAGGGGGTGCGCAGCATCTTTGTCAGAGATGATCGCCTGATCTTTGCCGAGCGGCCACGCAATATCCAGCGCTGGATCAAAGAGATTAACAAAGGTATACTGCGCATCTGGTGACCAGTGGGCGTCAACCAGGTAGGTATATGCCACGTTATCATCCAGTGTTTGGTAGCCATTTGCCACGCCTTTGGGCACGAATACCGCTGTGCCAGGATTAATTTCTACAGAGAATGTCTGGCCAAAGGTTGGGCCTTGGCGCACATCACACCATGCACCGAACACGCGGCCATTGGCGGTACTAATGAACTTGTTCCAGGGCTCGGCGTGCAGCCCACGTGTTGCACCGGCTTTGTCGTTGAAGCTAATATTGTTTTGTACAATGGTAAAGGGGGGTAGCCCCAGTACTTCCATCTTCTCCTTCTGGTAATTTTCTTTAAACCACCCACGGTTATCACCATGGACAGGCAGTTTAATGACGAATAGCCCTGGAATTGGCGATTCAGTCACGGTAAGGTCGTTATAGCTTGATGGGTCGAAATTCATGCGTTCTCCTTTCGCCATATATGATAATAATGGAGGCCAGCCAGTGTCTGGCAGTCATTGATATCGCCTTGGGTAATAAGCTGGTCAATCTCCTCATTGGTGAAGAATCGCATATCGCTAAATACTTCATCTGATTGTTCTTTGTTGCCGCCAAAAGACAGGTCTCGTGCCAAGCACACCGCCATTTTTTCTGTCATTAGGCCGTTACACACGTACGCCTCACCAAGCTTCTCCCACGACTGGGCAACAATACCAGTCTCTTCCTCTAGCTCACGCTTGGAGGCGGTGAGCAGATCCTCGCCGTCACCACCGCCACCAGGCAATTCCCAGCCAAAACTCTGCGACGGATAGCGAAAGCCGCGTACCAGGTAGATTCGCTCATGCTCGTCGACAGCAACGACCATACACGAGTTTCGCGACTCCATATAGCCATATACCCCCAGATTGCCTGCGTGGTCGCGTGTTTGGTCTTCGTGGATGGTGATCCAGGGGTTTTGGTAGGCGATCTTGCTACTCACACGAGTTTTACTGGGGGTATCGGGCATTGGTTATTGTCCTTGCTTCGCGTAGGTTGCTTCTACAGCGGCTTTTTGGGCTTGCCACCAGTCGCGGTTAGTAGTGTACCACTCAATGGTTTGGCGCAGGCCGTTAGCCATGCCATCTTGGTCGGTATATTGTGGCTGCCAGCCAAGCTCGCGGCGCAGCTTGCTCGAGTCCATCGCGTAGCGCATGTCGTGGCCAGGGCGATCATTGACATGCTCGTACCAGTCCTTACCTTTGCCCATTAAGTCGCAGATCATCTCAATCACCGCTTTGTTATTGACGTGGTCGTTGTCTGCACCAATAATGTAGGTGTCGCCCAGCGTGCCTTTTTCGAGAATCAAGTGCACTGCTGAGTTGTGGTCATCAACGTGAATCCAGTCGCGTACCTGCTCGCCTGTGCCATAGAGCTTTGGTTTGATGTCGCTCAGGATGTTAGTGATTTGCCGCGGGATAAACTTCTCTATGTGCTGGCGAGGGCCGTAGTTGTTGGAGCAGTTACTAATCGTCGCCTTCACGCCAAAGCTGCGGATCCACGCTCGCACCAGCATATCGCTTGATGCTTTGGTGCTCGAGTAGGGGCTGGATGGATTATACGGTGTCTCCTCAGTAAAGCGGTTCGGATTGTCTAGTGCTAGATCGCCAAACACTTCATCGGTGCTAATGTGATGGAGGCGCTTGTTGTGGTTACGCACTGCTTGCAAAATAGTGTACGTGCCATACACGTTGGTGTCGAGGAAGGGCTTTGGGTCGCGCAGTGAGTTATCGTTATGACTCTCCGCCGCAAAGTGGACAACGATATCTGTCTCGGCAATCAAGCGATCCATCAGCTCAGCATCGCAAATATCGCCCTGCACGAAGGTGATTTGCTCGCGCACTCCATCAAGATTGTGCGGGTTCGCAGCATATGTCATCTTATCGACGACAGTGATTTCATATTCCGGCTTGTGATGAACGGTATAATGCACGAAGTTCGAGCCAATGAACCCCGCACCACCGGTGATAAGCAGTTTTGTCATAGCTGTATTATAGCGTAAAATAGGGGATGGTGTCGAGATATACAAGAGTAATGGTATAATATAGCAACAGAAGCTCTCTAATGATAAACAACAAGGAGATATAATAAAATGCGAGTAGTGATTGTCAGTGGTTATTTTAACCCGCTCCATGGTGGGCATATCGATATGATCGAAGCGGCTGCTGCGATGGGCGACAAACTTATTGTTATTGTCAATAATGACAAACAGCAGTTGCTGAAAAAAGGCAAAATTATCCTCAACGAAAGCAATCGCCTACGTCTCATGCGCGCCCTCAAAGATGTCGACCAAGTGATTTTGTCCATCGACGAAGACCCAACACAGATCAAGTCTCTCGAGATGGTCGCTGGCCAATATCCTGGCGACCAACTTATTTTTGCCAACGGTGGTGACCGTGACACAGAAAAGGCTATTCCTGAAGCAGAAATTTGTAGAAAGTACAACATAGAAATGCGCTTCGACGCCGGTGAAGGTAAACCAGATTCCTCAACCCGGATCAACCAAGCGACTGGCAAAGAGTAGAATTGCTCGAGTAAGCTAACTTTTGCTATTTGCACTAGAAAACAGCCCGTAAATAGTGGGCTGTTTTTTGTTTTCGTAGGTTTACATTTGGCAGACGAGAATAGCCTGAATACATTTATTGTTCACACGAGAAGCACAGATTGTTAATAAACCGATATTTTGAACAGCAAAATTATAGTACGAACAAATAATATATTCAAACTGAAAGTACATCTATATTATTCATTGCAAAATACCCCATGGGGTATTATCTAAATTTTAATTCTTATAACCATTTGGGTTATGAGATTGCCAGCGCCAGGAGTCTTCGCAGGCTCGCTCAATCGAAAGCTCTGCATGCCAACCAAGCTCTTGCTGTGCCTTGCTGCAGTCGGCATAACAAGCTGCAATATCACCAGCACGGCGTGGTTTTATCTCGTATGGAATCTCATGATTGCAGGCCTTGCCAAAGGCGCTAATGATCTCCAAAACAGAGGTACCATGGCCAGTGCCAAGGTTATAGGTGTGCTCACCTGGCTGCATGTGTGATAGGGCAGCCACATGCCCCTTGGCAAGGTCGACGACGTGAATGTAGTCGCGCACACCAGTGCCGTCGGGCGTGTCGTAGTCATCACCAAATACACCAACGCTCTGCAATTTTCCAACTGCAACTTGTGCAACGTAAGGCAAGAGATTATTAGGGATGCCATTTGGATCTTCGCCAATCATACCTGATATATGCGCACCAATCGGATTAAAGTAGCGCAAGATGGTCGCTTGGAAGTCGGGGTGTG
Source organism: Candidatus Saccharimonadota bacterium (assembly GCA_905373835.1). Taxonomy (GTDB): domain Bacteria; phylum Patescibacteriota; class Saccharimonadia; order Saccharimonadales; family Saccharimonadaceae; genus Saccharimonas. The sequence goes on along the minus strand of CAJPUN010000001.1, from coordinate 124,662 downwards.
CCGTACAATAGTCACGAATGATCTGCTCGATCATATATTTCGTCCAGCCGTATGGATTGGTAATACCGGTGCCAGTGCGTGATGATTCAGTGAGTGGCAATGACTCTGGTGTGCCATAGACCGTCGCAGAGCTTGAAAAAACAAGTCGATGCACCCCATGTTGGCGCATTGCGGCTAAGAGGGTGAGGGTTGAGCTAAGATTGCAGTCATAGTATTCCAGCGGTTTCTCGACCGACTCACCAACGGCTTTGAGCCCAGCAAAGTGAATGACAGCACTGATATCATGCTTACTAAAAATCGCATCAAGTACCGATCGGTCACGCACATCAGCCTCGACAAAGGGGATAGTTGTGCCGGTAATTGTTTCGACGCGCTGCAGGCTTTCATGGCTCGCATTGGCAAGATTGTCAATAACGACGACGTCAAATCCTGCCGCAATAAGCTCGATAATGGTGTGGCTGCCAATATATCCAGCGCCACCAGTGACTAAAATTGTTTCTCTACTCATACTACTTAGTATACCCCTTCGTCGAAAAAATGTCGAACATATCGTGTTATCTTCGTCTACAAGTATGCGTATATCGGTTTAATTATAGCTGAAGGTGGGCGCTACACTTGGTCTTATATTTTGCCACCTTTTCTCTAACTTCTTATACTCAAAGTACTATTGATGTAAAAATAGCATCATGTAGTAACAGAGAAAAATCATTGTAATTTTTACATTCTTGCAAAATTATTTAAAAATGAGAGTACACTAGAAGGCAAAGACCAAAGCGCTATAATACAAGAGGAAAGGAAAAACCTATGTGTGGAATAGTTGGATATATCGGAACGCGACCAGCGCAGAGTGTACTGCTGACGGAACTCAAGCGGCTTGAATATCGCGGATATGATAGTGCTGGTATTGTTACACTCGATGAGGATGCCGCGCCAACGTTACTCAGAACAAAAGGCAAGGTGGCTGCGCTGAATGAGCTCACAGCTCGCCACAAGACGACTGATACGGTTGGCATTGGTCACACTCGCTGGGCAACCCACGGGGCACCCAGCAAACGCAACGCTCATCCGCATCAAGTGGGGCAGATCTACGTTGTACATAATGGCATTATCGAGAACTATCAGGCGCTCAAGACGATGCTTGCAGCACATGAGTATGAATTTAAGAGTGATACTGACACTGAAGTATTGACGGCGCTTATCGACTATCTGCACAAGCAAGCACCAGACCTCTTGGCGGCAGTGCGAGGTGCGCTCAAAATGGTGGTAGGCACGTATGGCTTAGCAGTTGTTCAAGCGAATGACCCTAATGAGATTATTGTGGCCCGCAAGGGTAGCCCACTCATTGTTGGGCTGGGCGATGGCGAAACGTACATTGCCAGTGATGCATCGGCCCTGGTGGGGTATACCAACCAAGTGGTCTATCTGCACGATGGCGAAGTAGGGCGCTGCACCCGCACTGGCCTTGAGCTCCAAACGACTGATTCGCAAGTGGTCGATGTGCAAGTAGAGACACTAGAGATGGATTTACAAGCTATTCAAAAACAGGGGTACGACCACTTTCTCCTCAAAGAAATATTTGAGCAGCCGACCAGCCTTGCGGCAACGCTGGCTGGGCGAGTGATTGCCGCGCAGCGCTATGCCCGGCTAGGCGGTATAGGCTTAAGTGATGCTGAATTGCGACAGATCAAGCATGTGATGATTGTGGGCTGTGGCACGGCGTATTTTGCGGGGATGCAAGCTAGTTATTTTATTGAGCAACTGACTGATGATGTAACAGTGAGTGTGGAGATTGCTAGCGAGCTGCGCTACCGAGCATATAACATCCCCGAGCATACCGTTGCGCTCATTGTGAGCCAGAGTGGTGAGACGGCCGATACATTGGCCTGCCTCACGGAACTCAAGCGACGGGGTGTGACCTGCCTTGGTGTCGTTAATGCAGTGGGGAGCACGATTGCACGCGAAGTTGATGATGGAGTATATGTACACGTGGGGGCAGAGATTAGTGTGGCCAGCACCAAGGCCTTTACCTCGCAAGTGGCAGCGATGACGATCTTTGGCCTGATGCTCGCAGCAGCCAAGGGGACAAACCCACGGCTGATGGGTGAGTTTATTAATGAGCTTGAGATGCTACCAGCCGAGATTGAAAAGACGCTGGCTAAGCAAGCTGATAGCGTCAAAAACATCGCACATAATTATGCCCACTATAATCATGCGCTCTATATTGGTCGCGACACACTCTACCCAGCTGCACTTGAGGGCGCACTCAAGCTTAAGGAGGTAAGCTACATTCATGCTGAAGCCTATGCAGCAGGTGAGCTCAAGCATGGGCCAATTGCCCTGATTGACGATCATTTCTTCGAAGTGTGTTATTTGCAGGACAACTGGCTGTACGAAAAATCGCAGAGTAATTTGATTGAGATGAATGCGCGTGGTGCCCATGCGATTGTCATTACCGACACAGATAAACGCGTCCCTGCCGAGACGGTGGTGCGCGTCGCGACCAAGCTGCAGCACCTCACGCCAATTTTGTTTAATGTTATATCACAGCTTTTTGCTTACTATATGGCAGTGGAGCGGGGGCACGACGTCGACCAGCCGCGCAATCTTGCCAAGAGTGTGACGGTGGAGTAAGGTATAGGTAAAATCTCTCCTTTGCGCTACACTGATACTATGAGTAAACAACCCAAAATTGCCATTGTCTGCGACTTCTTGACAACAATGGGTGGTGCCGAGAATGTCGTGCTCGCTATGCACGAAGCTTTTCCGGATGCACCGATCTATACCGCAATGTATAATGAGGACAAGATGCCAGCCTTTGCTGAGCTTGATGTTCGGCCGTCGTTTTTGCAAAAAATCCCACGCAAGGTGCGCACGTATTATAAGCTGTTTCCAACACTGGCTGTCAAAGCGATGCGGCGACTTGATCTGCGTGAGTTTGATATCATCCTCACCAGCTCATACATGCATGGTCACCAAGTGAGAAAGACGAGGCCCGATCAGGTTATTATCAACTATTGTCACACACCACCACGATATTACTGGAGCCACTACGATGAATATCGACGCGACCCAGGCTATGGTAATCTCAATCCGCTCATTCGCACGCTCATGCCACTCATGGTGCCGCACCAGCGCAAGCTAGACCTCCAAGCGGCTCGGCAAGTCGATGTTTTCTTGGCAAACTCGACCGAGACGCAACAGCGCATTAAAAAATATTACAATCGAAATAGCATAGTTATTCATCCACCGGTAGATATAAGTCGGTTTACGCCTGCTACCAAGCGGGGTGATCATTATGTGACGATTGGCCGGCAGCTGCCATATAAGCGCTACGACTTGGCTGTTACGGCAGCGACGAAGCTTGGCAAGAAGCTGATCGTCTTTGGTAATGGCCCCGCACACAATAGGCTTGTTGATCTGGCTGGTCCAACAGTTGAGTTCCGCACCGATCGCTTTGGTGATGCGAGCGATGCCGAGTATGAGAAGGCTATTACAACAGCGCGTGGCTTTATCTACCCAGCAGAGGAAGATTTTGGAATTGTCAGTGTCGAAGCGCTAGCAGCTGGTGCGCCAGTGATTGGTTTGGCTCGTGGCGGCACGACGGATATCGTCACGTCGCCCGAAGTGGGTGTGCTATTCGACCGACAGACGAGCATTAGCGTTGCTAAAGCAATTGAGCAGGCCGAGAAACGAACCTTTGATCCGACGGTCTTGCGTCGCACTGCACAGCGTTTTGACAAGACGCTATTTCTGACCAAGCTACGCAAGGTAGTGCGCGATCAGATGATAAAATAACTAAGGAACTGAGGGCTACACGCTTTTTTTGTGAGCAGTGCCCAAGTCTGATGGTTTATTATTGCGATTTTCCGTCCCACACTTCTACTGCTTTCTTAGAGACATTATAAAACATCGGCACCTTCCACTATTAATCTTTTATATTAAAGATGACGTTTTGTTATGAAAACTAATAAACCAAGTATTCCAGTAGATGGAGCAGGGTAAAGCTATTAAAAGATAGTATGGTTTGGAATCTAAATAAGAAATAGCCTATAGAGATTGCTCTCTTGCTTAAGCTCTATAACGATATGTCGTCTATTTTGCGCCCGTCTTGCGTAGCACCACGCCGATCGTCTTGAACAGAATCTTGATATCCAGCCAGAAGCTCCAGTTTTGGGCATAAAATAGCTCAAGCTCGATCCGCTCATCGAAGCTCAGGTTTGAGCGCCCAGACACCTGCCATAAGCCCGTCACCCCTGACTTCACGCTGTGTAAGAGTGCCGTGCGGGCTGAACTAAACTTTACTTCTTGGGGTAGAATTGGCCGTGGCCCAACTAAGCTCAAATCACCACGAAAGACGTTGAAAATCTGAGGTAATTCGTCAAGTGATGTTGCCCGCAAAAAATTGCCAAAGCGAGTGATGCGTGGGTCGTGTTCGACCTTGCGGTTTTTTTCATACTCTTCAGCCAGGTCGTCGCGGCCCATTGCACGGAACTCATCAGCTGCGTCTTGCTTGCCATACTGTGCGCCCATACTACGGAATTTGATAAGCTGGATCGGCTCAGAGTAGCGACTGAGGCGCTTTGAGATATAAAATGCTGGCCCGGGGTTAAAGATCTTTTGTAGGATGATGAGCAAAATAAAGAGCGGCGCAAGGACAATGAGTAATATGCCAGAAATAATCGTGTCAAAGATTCGCTTCGCGATTTCTCCCCAGCCAATGAGTGGTGTTTGGCTAACGGTAATCATTGGGTAGCCAAGAAAAACATCGATGGTGTTCTTGCCAGTATAAAATTCTGGCTCGCCAGGGATGAAGTTGTATTGGATGTGATTAACTTGGGCAGCACCAAGCACTTTTTGATTCTTCTCTTCGTTTTCGTAGAGGTTGGTTTGGATGATGGTGTCAATCTTGAGCTCCTTGATTTGCGCAAGGGCAGGGTCGAGTGATGCAAAATGAACAACATCGAGTCCTGGCGGCACAAAGCGCTTGGGGCCAGCCATTGCCACGACGCGAAAACCTGACTTGTAGGTGGTTGAGATCGACTCAGCGATGTCACGCGTTGCCAGCGATGTCCCAATCACCATCACACGGTTCACGCCATGGTTGTACTGGAAGAGCCAGCTCCGCGTCAGGCGAAACAGCTCGCGCACTGTGCCAATTGCCAAAAACGAACCAAGAAAGACATACATCGCCACCAAGCGAGCCGGAAAGATATACATTCGTGTGCCGTACTCCCAGCCAATCACGAGCAGAATACCCATGAATGTCCCCAGCAACAGCCGCCCCCATTCGACGAGTCGCCGGCTATAGACGCTTGCGCTATAGAGTCCAAGTGAGGCATAGAGAATAATCCACACTGGCGCAATGACGACGAAACCAAGCAGATAGTCGCTAGCATAGACAGTATGGAGCAAATCACGGTGATCGATTTGCGTACGGACATAGTATGCGATGAAAAACACCGCCATCAGCACAACAAAATCGAGGCCGATGAGAATGAGACTATAAAATTTCGTATTTTTTGACGGCATAACAACTGTTACTATAACACTTTTTACCCAAAGTTTGCTACACTAGAAAGAGATGAAGCGGTTATTGCGAGAAAAGATACCGGCTTGGTTTTTGTGTACGATATTTTTCGGGCTGGCTATCCATGCACCGCTGACCGTATGGGTAGGCGCACATTGGCCAGATTATGCGCTCTTTGTCAAGGCGTGGAAAGAAGTTTTACTCCTCGTCGTCTTACTTCTTGTTATTGTTGATGTGACGCTGCGCCGGCAGTGGCGGCGTTGGCTGAGTGATCGCATTATCCAGCTGGCACTTGCCTTTGCGCTGTGGCACGGTGTGGTGGCGCTGCTTGTGGCAACGTCTGGGTTGGCCCTGCTGTCGGGTTTGTTGATTGATCTGCGTTTTGTGGCACTTGGTGTGGCGGTTTATGTGTTTGTGAGTAATTATCCGCAGTATCGGCACTGGCTGCTGCGTATGCTCGGTGCGGGTGCAGTCATCGTGATTGGCTTTGCAGCAGCGCAGCTTGTCCTGCCGCGTGATGTGCTAGTACCGCTTGGCTACGGGCCGACGACGATCGAACCCTACCAAACAGTCGACTCCAACAGTGCCTATGTCCGCATTAATAGCACGCTGCGTGGGCCAAACCCACTTGGGGCGTATGCAAGTACCGTCCTGACGCTTATCGTGGCGTATGGCGCATTGCAATGGCGGCGTATCTCGCATATGCGGCGCTGGGCACTTGGTGGTATGGCGCTGCTAGCGGCGCTTGCCGTGTGGCAGAGCTATTCGCGAAGTGCGCTGCTCGCGGTGGCGGTTGGCGTCGGCGTTGTTGCGATTATCAGGGCATGGCAGTCGCAGACATCTCGGCGTATCGTACTGTGGGGTGTTGGCGCAGTACTTGGCTGTGGGGTGATTGTTGGTAGTATTGGCTACGCTATGGATCCACACTTTATTGATAATGTTATCTTGCATAACGACCCAACGCATGGCCCCGCTCAAACATCCGACAGCGACCGAATCACTTCATTGCAAGCTGGCCTAGCGCGCGCCCTGCAGCAACCGCTTGGCACTGGCGTAGGAAGTACTGGCTCGGCATCACTTCTTGGCAATGGGCAGAGCTTAATCATTGAAAACCACTATTTGTTCGTTGCTCACGAAATTGGCTGGATTGGATTACTATTATTAGTTGCATTAACCACTGGTGTGCTGGTAAAATTATGGCATCGCCGGTCATATTGGCTGGCTTTCGGTAGTTTTGCTGGCGGAATCGGCTTAACTGTGATAGGATTGTTCTTACCAGTTTTTGTTGACGACACTGTGTCGATGCTCTGGTGGGGGCTGGCAGCACTAGCGATAACGGAGGATGGATTATGACAAGCCCAACGCGAAAACAACGTGAATTATTGACATTTATAGACACATTTATCAAGAGTAATGGTTACGGCCCAAGCTACCGCGAAATTATGCGTGCCTTCGACTATAAGTCGGTCAGTACGGTAGCAGCACATGTCAATGGCCTGATTGTCCGTGGTTTTTTGGTCAAGAAGGATAACTCGGCACGTAGCTTGCAAGTGGTGCCGCCCACCCAGAATGCTGCGGATGTGGTGGTGGCACCAGTTGAACAGGTGATTCGTGCAAAAATAAGCGCATTAGAGCAGCAAGACAATGCCGCTGATGATATTGCGGTTTTGCAGCGCGCACTAGAAATTTTGCAAAGCGACCAATCGTCATAGATGATATAATATCTACATGATGTACACTCCTCCGCGCGCGCAGCGTCCGTACCCTCGACGCCGCAAGGCAACTATTGCCGAGAAACTTCGTTTTGCCGATTGGCGTGTGCCGGTGTTGCGTATTCGCTGGACACGGCGCAAAACCTATATCACCATTGGTATTATTCTTGGGCTTAATGTGCTGTTCCAGCTGGTGTATCCGAGTGATCGATTGCTGCCAAATGCGCGGATCGACGGTGTGTCGCTTGGCTGGCAGACAATGTCAGAAGCCACAGAAACGCTTAACCAGGCGTACCAAGGACACTCCGTAAAGCTAGTGGGTGATGGCACAACCATTGCCTCGCCGACGATTGAGCAGCTTGCTATTACAGTAGACAACACCGACCGGCTTGCGCAGGCACAGTATCCCTTGCTGTGGCGAATTATGCCGTTGTCGTCGTTCTGGTGGCAGCCAGATGTGCCAAGCTCGCCAAAATTAACGACTACGACGCGTACCGAGCAATATATTACTCAGACGATCATGCCAGTCTGTAAGCGTGCGCCAGTCGATGCGAGCCTCAAGGTCGAACACGGCAAGCTGGTGGTGAATCAAGCGCGGCGCGGTGGTGAGTGTCAGCGTGATGCGGTATCGCATAGCATTGGTGCAATTAGCCCACGCCTTGTGCAGGGCACGACCGTTGAAATCCCAATGCGCGGCATCGCCCCGGCTATTACAACCGATGCAGCGAAGGCGCTCGAGCAAAAAATCATAAAGGTTATCGGCAAAGGTGTCGCCCTTAAAGTAAACGACGAGACAGTGACATTGCCAGCGAATGAAGTTATTCAGTGGGTTGTTGCTCAGCCAAAGGACAAGACATTAGTAGCAAGTATTAGTGCATCGCAGGCCTCTGGCTATCTCACAAAGCATGTCACGCCAAAGGTGAATATTGATCCAGGCACCACGAAAGTTGCCACGTACGACCTCACTGAAACGTCACGCACAGATGGTAAACCAGGGCGCACGCTCGATATTGACGCAACTGCGCAGCAGCTATCGGAGTTTATTAATCAAACCCTCCCACAGCCAACCGCAGTGACGAAGACGGTGCCAGCCAAGGTAGAATATGACCGCAATTATAGCTCGACCGAAGACGGGCTTAACGCTCTTCTCAAGCACTATGCCGAGGATCACCCCGGGACGTATGGTATCTCATTCTTAGAGATTGATGGCAAGAAGCGCAATGCGAGCTACAATGGTAACAAGCAATTTGTCACTGCCAGTACATACAAACTATTTGTTGGCTATAGCGTGCTTCGGCGCGAGCAGCTGGCAGGCTGGCGCTGGGAGGACAACCAAGTTTGCTTCAATAAGATGATTAGCCAGAGCGACAACCCATGCGCAGAGAACTACCTTAAGGTCATTGGTTATGATGTTGTGACAAAGGATGCCAATGACATTGGCTTCAAAGACACGACCTTTGCCAAGTCTGGCGGGCCATACACCACAGCAAATGACCTTGCACGCTTTATGGTAATGCTTGATGCGGGGCAGAACTTTAGTAGTGCCAACCGCGACCGATTCCTCTCTGCGCTCAAGGCCAATGTGTATCGCAAGGGTATTCCTGCTGGCACAAATGGCACGGTGGCAAATAAGGTTGGGTTCTTGAATGGCCTCCTGCACGACGCAGCAATCGTCTATGGCTCAAACGGCAAATACGTGCTCGCCATCATGACAGATGGCAGTAGTTGGAACAATATCGCTGAGCTAACTAAGCGGATCGAACAATTCCGTAGTCAGCCATAGCATAAAATACCTATTTTGCGGCGTGACTCTTGACGAACTACCCCTCCAACCGGTATACTTACAGAGTAATCCGGAGTAGCTCAGTGGTAGAGCGGGTCGCTGTTAACGATTAGGTCGCTGGTTCGAGCCCAGTCTCCGGAGCCACAATGCATAATAAAGACCGATGAAAATCGGTCTTATTTTATTAAAGCTTATATCGCCCTTGAGTCGCAAAATTCAAATACCGAGAGACTAACCCTAGTAGACAAGCGAGCTTATACTATAGTGTAAGCTCAACAACGACTGGGTAGTGGTCCGACGCTCGGTCTGATAGTGGTGTTTTGACAACATTGTATGAGGTTAATGCAGGCTGCAGATCCTTCGAGACAAAGATATAGTCAAGCCGGCTGGTTGGGTGATCGGGGTGTGGCGGCAGTGGTGTTGGAGCCGTCGGGGTTGCGTGTTGTTGCAAAGCAGCTGCTGTATCGACAAGGCCTGCCTGTGCCATAAAACGAGTGACATCATGAACAATTGTGCCATCACGAGTAAATTTGCGCGTCAGGTTTGCATCAAAAGAATCTACCATATCAGGCGGATATGTATCATAAAACGAAAGTGAATTACAGTCACCCATAACGACAGTATGAGTACTATTCTCACCAATATGATTAATGAGCCGGTGCACCTCTTGTAGCCGGTCAGCTTCGCATCGCGGTGAAAGATGAAGGCTACCAATAGAGAGAATGTGGTTGTTTATTTGAACGCGGCTTACTAAGAGTGATCGGTTACATGGGTAGAGCAATGTTGCATCCAGGATAGGATACCTGGATAGCAATGCTGTATGATACCACGACCCATCACCGCAGAGTGCAAGGTGAGTATACGGCATAGCGGTTTGTTCTGAGACGTATGCAAGGCGTTTTCTTGTGTCGTTCTCGAAGCCGTTTGCTTCGTTGAGCGTCAGGATATCTGGCTTTGCTTCGTTGATAACTGCAATAACGTCATCGATCGTTGTCTCGGCACCATTGTAGATGTTGTATGTCATGAAAGTTAATTTCATATGAAGAGCTCCTTGCATTACTGATTAATTTAATCAATGATTTACAGCTTGGTATAACTGCTCAGCCTGCATCATTACCACGCGAGCGGTCGAAGGGCGGATATTCATAAAAATACGCCATGGGTTATGAGCTGAAGTTGCGTTAGCTCGTGGGAGAGCGAGTGGCTGCAAGCCGTGCTTGCCCGTTAGTGCGGCGATCCACGCCAGGGGTGTCTTGCCATAAAGCCCTTCTTCGCTCGCAGAGCCGTCCATGCGCCACGCAGCATAGGTTTGAGTAATGGTGGTAGTATCGTCTGGCTGGAGAATATAGCGCTGGGCATTGCTACGGGCAAGCATATCATTGGCGTATGGAGGGGTATCCACACCAGGTGCAACGATAGCCGTAAAGACATTGAGTGGTGTGCCGTCTGCCTCTGCCGCGGCGTTAACCATATGGAGAGCAGCGAGTACAGCATAATCTTGATCAGGTGATGAGGTTGTGGGGTCGATGGCAGTATTGGCGCGGTAGAGTACATCACCACCAGTATCAATGCCACAAATCGCATCAGCTCCCGTCTCGCGGATGAGGAGCTGTAGGTCGTGGGCAATCTGCTCCGGCTCAATCGAATTAAGCAGATAAACTGGTGCGATTGTTTCATCTTTGGCGATAATATCCTCGAGGAAGCGCCAGTCGCCAACTTTGGTCGTTTCCTCTGTGATTTCTACTGTTGCGTCACTAATCTGTCGGCCAGTATGAGCAAGCTGTTTGTAGTTATCGGCGGCGAAGTTGCGCACCGACACAATGGCTGTAGGCTGCACAGCATGGTGCTGCTGATGAAGCTTGCTTAGCATAGCAGCCTGGATACCATCCGAGCCACCACCCATCCCAAGGTAGATGATCCGCTTGCCGCGTAGCTTCTCAGAGTCAAACGCCGGGAGTGAATCGATAGCAAGCTCGGGTGTGTCCTGATATTCTGGCACAAGCGTCTCGCCGCTGTGGCGAAAGCGCAGCTCAGTGTGGCGTGGATCAAGCGTGCCTTGGTTGGCGGCTTGGGCGATAGTACTGAGGTCTGCCGTGACGACACCTGTCTCGCCTGCTTTGCGCGCTGCTTTGTCGGCAATGTGTGCCTCTTGCAAGACATGCGCAAAGTAAGTGAGTGCCGTGCCGAGGCTATGATGTTTTTCAAGCCCCTTCAGCAAGGCTGGGCCGTAGTAAGGCAGAGTCGCGCGCTGATGAATGCCATCATTGCTAAGTTCTTGAGCGAGAATAGCTTGTACAGGGCCAGGTAGCGTATCCAGCGTATCTGCAAGCTGCTGATACTCGTCTGGCGAATCGTAGCGTAGCATACACGCAAGGCGTATAGTGTGGGTGTGTGCTTGGCTGTTGATGAGTTGCTCAATGGCATCGTTATCAAGGCCAAAGCGCTGTGCTCGCCGAGCAAGGTAGTGAGCGTAGCGTGCGTCGTCGGTTGAGAGGGTGCTGTCGGTCAAGACGTCGCAGGCTGCTGCCATTTGGTTGTACAGAGGAGAAGTGAGGAGCAGAGAACTCTCGGCATTAACATGACCCAGTGCACCAGCAATATCAAACAGAGTATGCATGATATAGAGCGAACGCACTGGCTCGGTGTTCTCGGCGAAGCTTGCCAGCGCTGCCGGCGGTGCTTCGGCTTGGATAAATTGGCCAAGATTGAGTTCTGTGTTGATGACATCGCGAATGATCGTTTGGTCTGCTTCGCTTAATTGGCTGAATGTTGGTAATAGCTCTGCGCGCTTTGCAGTGAAATCTGACCTGAGCAAGCGGCGCAACACTTCGTCATGATCGACCGAATCGGCGGCATCCTCTCCCATAACGGCACTCGCGAGCGTTTGGTTCTTGCCTAAATCATGAATAAGCATAATGTAGCGCATTACATTGGCGCTATGCTCGCCAGACAAGCTGCTCGCAACCCACCGATGAAATTCTTCAAATTCTTCGCGCGTGAGGCGATTGGCGTCGCTCTGCGCGGCGGTCAGCTTGTGATAATTTTCATCGCCGCCATAATATAGATAGTCCATAACATTGAGCGAGCAGACAGTTCGTTGATATTCTGCGCGCTGATTGGCTGCTTTGTCTGCTCCTTGTGACTCTGGTGAGGCTTTGATATTGTCGCCGATCAGCAGTTTCGCCTCAGGAAGCTGCAGGACGTCAAGCTGCTGCTCCAGATCGAGTGGACTTGAAGAGAGAGAGGTGTTAGTAGGAAGAAATGGTTGTTGCATAGCATTAGTGTAGAGGATTACACAGCGGAATGGTAGCATGAGCGGTTTGTAATAGGACTTTACTGCCTATATTGAGAATATGACTCGCCAGCGCTGAGCGGATGGCCAAATAGGTTCTTGACCGTGACAAATCTGTACCCTTGCTTTTGCAATGCATCGAGGATGCACGGCACGGCATCGACGCTGGTTTTGTGGATATCGTGCATGAGAATAATCGCACCAGGTGCAGCATTGGCAACGGCACGGCTACAGACAATTGCTGCATCGTGGTCGGCCCAATCGCGTGTATCGATTGACCACATAATGGCTGGCATAGTAAGCTGCTGGAGCTGCGCACGCACTTTATCATTAATGCCACCATATGGTGGACGAACCATTGTTGGTGTCACGCCAGTAGCTGCAGCAACGGCACTGTTTGTACTCTCAATCTCTTGGCGGATGACAGCTTCGTCGCGCTTGGGGAGGAGTGGATGATTCCACGTGTGGTTGCCTACTTGGTGTTTGCGTTGAACTGCTTGCTGGAGCGCGATACTATATGGTGCAACATTTCGCCCCACCACAAAGAAGGTTGCCTTAGCATGATAGCGATCAAGGTGCTCGAGCAGTGTCTGAGTATATGGCCCAGGCCCGTCGTCAAAGGTGAGTGCAATACAGCGATGACGCACACAGTCGGTTGTTGATGATAATGCTGACGGTGGAATGTCAAAAAGTTTCTTGGTGGTTGGGTTTTGGACAAAATGGCTGAGCTGCTTGATTGGCAATTTCAGGCTAATGATTCCATCTATGCCAATACCAAGCGAGCGTTTATCAAAGAGAAAGCCAATTGTTTTTCGGTCATACACCAAAAAGTTTGTAATAGACTCTGGCGTAATAATCTCCGCTACTTTTGCTGGCTCTGCATGCGGGTAGCGCTGCTGCACCTGTTTACGCAGAGCAATAACAATCTCATTTATCCCTGCGATTGATGTATCAACGAGAGCAGACGATGTAATTGGCTGGCCGCTCATTTTATCGAATGTCCAGTAGTGGACTGTGTTGGTTGGCAGAGTATGAGGTATAGTAGTACGGATAAACACAGCGAGAGAAATCGTCGTGTCATCTTGGTGAATAATGCGATAGGTAATGGTGTTGCTGCGAGCTGCTATAGTAGTTGGAAGTGTTTGTTGAGATGGAATAGCATTGTCGATGATTGTAGCAACCGTTTTGTCTATATTGGCAATACCTGTTTGTGGATAGGTAATGATTGTTTGGTGTAATGCCGATTGATGCTTGATGATGCGTGAGCGAACAGCACCACGAGAGGATGATAGTGTGTAAGTGTGCGTTGTTGATGGTGGTATATGTGTGATGTGTGATGTTTTTTGTGATTGTTGGCCATACCAAAGCGAACAGATTAGTAGACTAGTAATAATAAGGCAGAGCCATGTATAAAAAAAGTTGCGGAGTTTTACATGTGTTACATTATTTTCAACACTTGAATAAATTTGAGTATCTATTTTTCCCATCTTATGGAACATAGCTATATTGTAGCGCGAACCGAGGTAAGAACAAAATGGGATAAAAAATATCTAGACTATGGGCATAATAAGATAGAACGTATATAACTATAGGTTCATTGTAAAATACCCCACTGGGGTATTTTACAATGAACTAAAAATAATTATCATTCATAAATAAAGAAGAAACGCTGTATAACATAATGAGGCATAAGCTATTTCTGACAGATGATGATATAATATAAAATATGAAGTATATCACTTAGCCGTATATGATTAAGTGAAAATCTTGAAACTACAGCGTCTCAGAAAGGAGAAAATATGCGACATCTTTTTATTACACGTGGAATTCCTGGATCTGGTAAAAGCACCTTTTTGCAATCTGCTGGGCTTGGCCCATATACACTATCTCCCGATACTCTACGTTTAGCGTATAGTAGCCCAGTGATGAATGATGCAGGGCGCATCGTTATGCCATATCAGGATGATCGACGGGTGTGGCAGCAGTTGCACGAGTTGCTTGATATGCGCATGGCTCGTGGTGAGCTCATTGTGGTTGATGCAACACATACAACGAGCTCGTACTTTCAGCAGTATGCTCGGCTTGCGCGAAAGTATCGCTACAAGTTGTACATTATAGATTTTGCGGATGTACCGCTTGCGGTCTGTCTAGAGCGCAATCGTCAGCGTGCACCACATAAGATAGTCGATGATGTAGTTCTCGAGAAAATGCACGCTCGTCTCTCCACGTGTGCTATACCAAAACAATACACTGTCATACAGCCAGCGGCAGTAAAAGAGCTTATCGCGTCATATCAGCAACCGATTAATTTGAGTCAGTATGAGCATATTCATCATATTGGTGATATCCAAGGATGCTATACGCCACTGCGCGAATATTTCGAGCAGCACCCCTATACCGAGCACGATTATTATATCTTTACAGGAGACCTACTTGATCGCGGCACAGAGAATGCAGAAGTGTTGCAGTATGTGTGTGATAATTTTGTTGACAAGCCAAATGTGACGTTTATTGAGGGTAACCATGATGGTTATATTTGGCAGTGGCTTACTCACCAGCCGATAAGAGCGCGAGAGTTTAATGGCCGAACTCGAGCACAGCTAGAGCGTGCCAATATAGACAAGCGTGCCGTCAGTCGCTTGATGAACTCCATGCAAGATTGCCTCTACTACACATGGCATGATAAGCGGGTATTTGTGAGTCATGCGGGAGTGAGTAATTTACCAGAGAATCCTCTGCTGCTTGCTAGTCAGCAGTATATTCGTGGTGTGGGGCGCTATGATCAAGTTGGTGCTATTGACGATGCTTTTGTCGCCCATACCCCTGATAATGTCTATCAAGTGCATGGCCATCGCAACGCTCAGAATTATCCAGCGCAGTATAATCAGCGGTGCTTTAACCTCGAGGGCAAGGTGGAGTTTGGTGGCACACTACGGGTTGCTCAGCTTGCCGAGGAGGGTTGGTCGGTCGTTGAGATAAGCAACCAGTCGGCTGAAGGTATCCTCCACCCAGAAAACGCACCGCTCATTCGTGGTCTGCGCACCAATAAACTGATTAATGAGCGGTCACTGCCGGGTAATATTAGCTCATTCCACTTTAAACCAAAGGTGTTTTATGACAAAAAGTGGACGGCGCAAACAGTGCGAGCTCGTGGACTATTTATGAATACGCTGACGAACGAGATTGTAATTCGCGCCTATAACAAATTCTTCAATATTGGTGAGCGACGAGAAACTGAATTTGCTGCGCTCAAAGATCAGCTTGTTTTTCCGGTGCGTGCCTGGGTGAAGGAGAATGGCTATCTTGGCTTGGTAGGCTATGATGCGACACTAGGTGACCTCGTCTTTGCGTCGAAAACAACAACGGAGAGTGATTTTGCCGGATGGTTTCGTCGCTTATTTTTGCAGCGCTATGGTAAGCATGTCGATGAAATTCTTCAGTATCTTGCCGAGCACAATGTATGTTTGGTCTGCGAGGTGATACTCCCGGCAGAAGATCCGCACATTATTGAGTATGCGCAGGATCGGATTGTTTTGCTCGACATAGTGCATCGCCAGGCAAAATTTGCCGCTGTTGACCAATTTGAGCGTGAGCGATTTGCGGCTATGTTTGGTATGGAAACCAAGCGGCTTGCGGCAACATTCCAGACATGGGAGAAGTTTGCGGCGTGGTATGAGCAAGTGCAGGGGCTTGACTATCTATATGATGGCGTACCGATCGAGGGGTTTGTGATCGAAGATGCTCAGCACTGGCAGGTCAAAGCCAAGCTTGATTATTATTCATTTTGGAAGCGGATGCGTGGTGTACTTGATGGACTTAAGGCGGGGCGCAGGCCAAAGCGTGCCGCTGCCTACCCACACCCTGAGTACGCAGCGCGCGTCATTGCCTATATGCAGAGTATTCCTACTGACGCGTTGGCGCAGATGTCTATTATCGATGTTCGTCGCCGCTGGCAGCGAGAGCAAGAAAAAGCCGTGTAGCCGTATTACTACCTCACCCTTCGCGGTATAATAGAAGCATGAAAATGATTCGTTGGTTGGCGAAGCGGTGGCGCCGCGTCGCGGTAGTGGCTGGAGTGCTTGTTGGGTTGGCTGCACTTCGCCTTGTATCGGCACAAACAGGGCAGTGGTCGCTACCTGATCGATTACAAGACTGGATAACGCTGAGTTTGAGCGTGATGATCGAGGCACTACCATTCGTCATGCTGGGGATTTGCATTGCAATTATGGTACAGGTGTGGCTGCCGGCTGAGCGCTTGCTTGCCTATCTGCCGCAGCAGCCATTATTGCGCCGAGCGTGTTTGTCGCTCCTTGGTATTGCGCTGCCAGTCTGTGAGTGTGGCAATGTCCCCTTAGCTCGCGGCCTGTTAGCAAAAGGGCTCACACCCAGTGAGTCTCTTGTGTTTTTGCTTGCTGCACCAGTCCTCAATCCAGTGACAATCATCACAACGCAGCAAGCATTCGCTGGGGATGCAACCATACTATGGGCGCGAGTGCTTGGTGGTTTTATTATTGCTAATCTTGTTGGCTGGGTCTATGCACGCTGCCCAGCAGAGGAGCTATTGACCAATACGTTTGTTGCTTCGTGCCAGGCAGATCATGTACAGCAGAGCAAGCGAGTAGCAAGCCTTACGATATTTCGACGTGAGGTGCAGGCGATGCTGCCAGCCTTGGTGGTTGGTGCAGGGCTCGCGGGTCTTGTGCAAGTGCTGGTGTCGCGCGAGGTATTGGTATCGCTGGGGAGCCAGCCAGTATGGTCGGTGATTGCAATGGTGGCATTGGCATTTATCGTCTCAATTTGCTCTAATGTTGATGCGTTCTTTGCTTTGGCATTTCGCCAGACCTTTATGACCGGGGCGCTTGTGAGTTTCTTGACCTTTGGCCCAATGATCGATATCAAGATGCTGAGCTTGCTGCGCACGACGTATCGGCCGAGTGTACTGCTTCAGGTGAGTGCGATCGTTGGGTTAGCATCGATAACATTGGGATTGGTGGTGAATTATGCGTTTTAGGTTGGTTTTGTTACGAGTCGCACAGCAACAAGGTATAATACTCCTTTTTGTCATTGCCGTGGCGACGCTGTGGCTAGCTGCGACTGGTCGTTTGACGCTCTATATACATCAGCGGTATATCGTCTTTACGACTAGTATGGCAGTGGTGGCTCTTGTGATGGCGAGTGCGAGTGTTATTACGCAATCGCGCACCCACCAGCATACACACTTCGCTTGGTGGCGTCGTGTTGCTGCCTGTGTGATGATATGCGTGGTCGCAAGTATGGCGCTGCTTACCCCACCGACAGCGCTAACAACGACAACAGCCACGCAGCGCGGTATCAATAAAGGGGCGGCGGCTCGGCTGTCTGCAGAGAAACTATCGCACGCATCTATCTTTGCTCAGCGAGATTATTCGCGCCTCACGATCAAAGAATGGGCGGGGCTACTTGCCCAAATGCACGACAGCGCGTTTTATCGTGGCAAGACGGTCAATTTGACGGGGTTCATTACGCCAGATGCGGCGGATGCGCAGGTTTTTTATGTATCGCGATTTGTCGTGACGTGTTGTGCGGTTGATGCACAGGCGGTTGGTGTACCAGTCTATGCGCCGGGTTGGCGTGAGCGCTACCAGCCCAATAGTTGGGTAACAGTGACGGGTGACTTTGCTGCGCATCCGCAACAACATCGTCAGCAGCCGATCGTTGTTATGCCGCGCTCAGTTACGCCAACGACTCAGCCAAAGGAGCCATATGAATACTAGAGGCTGGCGCTGGATATGCCAGCGGAAGCGATTTTTATTCGCCATGATTGGATTATTAATTATACTGAGTACACTCATAGCACTCAGCTATTTACAAGGCCCGCGCGTACGCCACGCGGTGCTCGCAGATGACCCAAGCACAGGCTACCAGACGCTCCAACTGGAATTCAATCAGCCGGTCAAGCCGGTTGAAGCTCGTGCAATACGAATCTCGCCGCGCGTAGACTTTACTGTTACAACAAACAACGCAACTGTGACGATTCAATTTCGGCATCGTTTGCGAAGTAACTCGCAGTATCACGTGGCGATCGATCAGGTAACCAGCGCCTATACACAGCAGCTCGCAGCAGCCAGTTATCACTTTCATACGCCACCAGCACAGCTCTATTATCTCAAGCGCCGCGATGCTGCAGATACAAAAGCAGAGTTCTACGTCGCACAAGCGACGGATGCTATTGTGCAGATGAATCTGGCAACAAAGCATGAGAAGATACTTTACCAAGCGACGCGAATTATCGACTATGCAGTAGTAGGCTCTCGTATCGTTGTTCACACAATGAATGATGCGAAGATTAGTGAACTGCATCAGGTTGATGCAAAAACTGGTGTTGTATCGCCACTGCCTTTGCCCGGTAAAGGTGTGGTGTCTCGCCTGCGAGTGATAGATAATGGAACGGTGGGGTATCTCTTTGCAAAGGCGGATAGCAAAGACAAGACTAACAATCTCATCGTGCATGATATTGCGGCGCAGCGCCACCACACTATACTTGGCCTTAACAGGCAGCCTTTACTAGTGTATGATTGGCGCCCAGTATCACGTGGCGCAGCAGTTGTGGTGCGAACTCGGGGTGACGACGTACTGCTTGTTGACCCGACTGGCGAGCACGCTATGCAACCGCTTGGCCAGGCAGCAGTGCTTGGCGATGTATCATATGATGGCAAGAATATTATCATGATGAAAACGGGGGAAGGGTATTTTGCATTCAACCTAGAAAATAGCAAAAAATCACCCATTACTCACCAACAAGGAAACGATGTCATATCATTAGCTGCATTCTTACACACTCGCAGCGGCTATAGTATGGAGATAACGAGTGTTAATCAACGGCACATATTGCAGCACCAGACAATACTCACCTACCCAGCCAAACAAGTGATTCACCGAACGACACCACCGGCGTACACAACGAACATCACTGTATCGCCAAACGATCAGTACACCGCCATTGAGCAAAAAAGCACTGCTGATAGCTCCACCAAAACGCACATTATTGATAATAAAACTGGCCATATGGTGCACACATTTGATGGCAAGGCAGTAGCTTGGTTGTAAAACAGGCGATAGGACCTGGAACGATTCCAGTTTGTATCTTGAGAGCAGGAATCGCATCTACGACACACAACTAAAATACCTAATTAGTGTTTGCACAATGTTCTGGTATACTATAAAAGGTATAGCATGAAGGGAGAGATGCCAATGCGAATGCGCGACAGACGACCAAGTGACCGCCCGCGAGAGAAACTTGCGCGAGATGGAGCAGCTCGCCTGAGTGACCTCGAGCTCCTTATGGCAATTATCGGCAGTGGTAATGCGCAAGCTGACGTTGGCAAAATTGCGCGCTGTGTACTTAAAGCCTTGCGCACGCATGGAGGTGACCTGACTCATGACGAACTCTCCAAGATAACTGGTCTTGGTGCGGCTAAGGTGACAGTGATTCTCGCGAATTTTGAGCTTGCACGGCGCTATCTGCTCAAAAGTGACCAGCCTATCATTGATGAGCCAAGCAAAGCAGCAGAGCAACTTACCGATATTCGCGACAAACGGCAGGAGCATTTTGTCTGCCTGACGCTTGATGGAGCGCATCGCTTAATCGCCAAACGCACAATTACCATTGGTACTCTAACTGCCAGCTTGGTGCACCCACGAGAAGTCTTTACGGATGCAATTGCCGACCGAGCGGCAGGGATCATTGTGGCGCATAATCACCCCAGTGGGCAGCTCATCGCAAGCCAGGCCGACCGGGAGACGACGCAGCGTCTGGCCGAGGCGGGTAAGCTGCTTGGTATCCAGCTGCTCGACCACCTTATCGTTACGAAACACAACTATATATCGATCATCGCCGAAACATAAAGAATGACCTGTTAGCACTCTTGCAATTAGAGTGCTAATTGGCTATACTAAGACAGATATGGCGAAGCGAGATTATTATGAGGTGCTTGGTGTTGCCAAAAGCGCCAGCGATGATGACATCAAGCGGGCATTCCGCAAATTGGCAGTGAAGTACCACCCAGATAAAGCGGGTGGGAATGAAGAGAAATTCAAAGAAATTAATGAAGCGTATGAGGTCCTGAAGGACAAGCAAAAGCGCCAGCGGTATGACCAATTTGGCCATGCGGGCGTTGGTGGCGCTGCTAGTGGCGGCGGTGGCAACCCGTTTGCTGGTTTTGGCGACTTTGGCCAAGGGCAGAATATCCACTTCGACTTTGGTGATGGTGGCCTGGGAGATATCTTTGGCCAGTTCTTTGGTGGCGCTGCTGGCGGCAGTGCAAGCCAAGGTCCATCGCGTGGTCGTGATGTCGAGACGAGTGTGACGCTCGAGTTTGAAGAAGCGATCTTTGGCAAAGAAGTTGCTCTTGCACTAACGCTTGACGACGAATGCGAGCATTGCCACGGTAGTACCGTCGAGCCAGGCTCAAGCCTTAAGAGTTGTCCAGATTGTAAAGGCACTGGCCAGCGCGTACGGACAATGAATACAATGTTTGGCCCCATTCAGCAGGCGGTAACGTGTGAGACGTGTCAAGGCCGGGGTCAGATTCCTGAGAAGGCTTGTACAGTCTGCCAGGGGAGTGGTGTGCAGCGCCGCGAGCAGACGATTACAGTCAAGATCCCCGCTGGTATCGATAACGGCTCGACAATTCGCCTCCGTGGTCGTGGCGAAGCTGTCGGTGGTGGCAGCAAGGGCGATCTTTATGTACAGGTACGGGTCAATCCACACAAGACGTTTAGCCGCGAAGGTGATGTAATCCTGAGTGAGGAGCACATTGGTATGGCAGATGCAGCGCTTGGTGCTGAACTCGACGTCAAGACAGTCGACGGGACGATTACGATGAAGGTGCCAGCTGGTACGCAATCGGGTACAGACTTCAAACTATCTGGCCATGGCGTGCCACATATGCGAAGCGATAAGCGTGGGCCTCATATCGTTACGGTAGTGGTCGACACCCCAACCAAACTAAACCGCCGCCAGAAGGAAATCCTCCGCGAGTTTAATGACACGCTTGGGCGGAAGGGGATATTTGGGCTGTAACTCTGGTAGGTACTGGTGTAGAATTAACTCCTCATAGGAGTTAATTCTAACCTACTTACTGGGAGGTATAGCTGCGATTAATAAGTAATAGCTATATATTCCACGAGGTGGCAAACCTTGCCTCTATATAATAAAATATTGTCGTGTGCTATTTAGGTATTTTGACTGCTCTCTGCTGTTATATGATAATAAAGTACAAGATTAGCCCTGCTAAATTACCCTAGCCTTGGTGGTATAACTTGGTTTTATCTCCCAGTGCTTTACAAATGTAGGAGAAAGCATCTTGATTGATGTGATGGTTTATTGCTAAAATAGTCTCACAATGGTAACAAGCTATACCCCGAGTAATAGATCACTTTCATTACATAATAGCCAGATGAAAGAATCTCGGCCTAGTCAGAATATAGATCCTGAAGTGTTCCGAGGAAAGTACCAGGAGCTTGTCGAGCGATCACCGAAAGTTATTGAATCACTTGTTCCAGATCAAGAAAGCAAGGAAGAGGCAATAGATAAGCTTATTACGGGTAATACCGCCTCTTTTCAGCAAGAGTATCCAATCATTGCAGGTTATTCTGACGAAGATTATACAGCCATGCAAGATACCACAGAAACTTTGATATCTATGGCCGAGTCTATGTCAGAGCCAGAGAGAACAGTCTATCTTCAGGCAATTGAGGCTCGCAAGCAAGAGGCAACCTTGATAGTGGCAATGAGGGATTATAAAGCAGCAACAGATCCAACAGCAAAAGAAGTAGCAGCACAGCGTTTTATGGAGACAAATATTGCGCTCTATGGTGAGCCAGATAAGGCGACATATGAGTCATTGCTCGGCGAAAAAATTGCCAATATCTTTCATAAAAAACGCAGCCAAAATGCTGAAGCAATTTTCCAGGATCTTCGGAATCTTCTTCCAGAAAATGTACAAGATGATACACGTACGCAAGATCGATTTCGTCCATCTGTTGAGACAATGCAATGGATGAACGAAGTTGTTCATGGGCTGTATGATAATATGCTTCGACATGTTGATAGCTATATAGAAGCACACAAATCAGAACTTCAAATAGAGTCGCAAAATGAGACGGTTGTAAAAATTCAGCCGACACACCTTCGAGATATTTTTCGGAATATCTTGGCTGAGGAATTTCTTGCGTTACCCAAGGAGGTCGGAGAAGCTGGCCAGACAGGCGACACTCGAGGCGCACAAGCTGTAACAGACTTGGGTGATATTGTGACAAGAAGCGTCGAGAAAGACACAGGTTGGAATATTGAGGTAACAGAGGCGAAATCAATTAATGTTGACCCAGATACAAGACACATCAGAATACCTCAAGACCGAGAAGCCATGTCTGTTAATGAAGTAAAACGGCTAGTTGTTCACGAAATAGGTGTGCATGTCTTAACACGAATGACTGGTGGTTCGACAAACCTTGAGCCGCTAGCACAGGGCTTAGCTGGTTTTAACGATACGCAAGAAGGGCTTGGGAAAGCAATGGAGCACGCCCTTAAAGGAGAATACCAAGAAGCTGGTATAGATCACTATATTACTGCCGGACTTGCCTATTTTGACGACAAGGATTTCAAAGGTGCTTATGACGTAAAGTGGCGTCTCAAACTTCTCGAGAGCCTTAAACCTGATCAAGAACCAACACAAGCAGAGATTAACAAAGCCAAGCAATGGGCAGCAAATACAACAATGCGTATCTACCGAGGCACTGATGACCTGCCGCTATTTAAGGATCTCTGCTATTACAATGGCTCAAAAGAAGTATGGGAGTATCTAGAGAAAATTTGTGGTGATGACTTGCAGCTGAGCTTATTGCTGGCTGGCAAAATTAATACCTCCAAGAAACACCAGAGAGTCATACTTGAATCACATAGCACTTAGGTTAAATAATAAGCAATGAAAATTCAATATGATAAAAACTTAAAGATAGCGGGTGTTAGTATACAGCCATGGGCAAGAATTGGCCCTGAACAGTGGTTTGATAATTACAAAATTGCTTCACTAGCTGGCTGGAATATGCGCAGCCAGAATGTACAGCACGTGAATAGTCTCGCTTATGTGCGCGATCAGTGTGAGAAACCTTATGTGGATGAATTAACTACACAGGCTCTTTTGCAAGACCCGATATTCCAAGATATGATAATAACTCATTTGCCCGAGTATCATATTTTTACGTATAAACCTTTTGTAATTCCTGAGCGATTGAAACAAAGCAGTTTGCAATTTTTGCCTAGCAACGATATGTACGCGTTGGCTCAGAAGTTTGAGAATAAATCGTGGTTTCGGCGTATTTTTGCAGAGCGTCTTTGCAACATTCCATCACATAAAATATACCCATGGCGAGAAATGTTATCGGATGAGGAATATTTTTCTAATCTCTGTGATGGACGCAGTAAGATTGTTTTGCAAGATGCTGCACTTGGTGGAGGGAAGGGGTCGTTTATTGTCGATAGCTTCGACTCATTTTGTTCCGCAATAAACACAATGCAGAATAGCAATGGTTTGGTTGGTGAAGTAGTTGTATCAGACTACATTGCTGATGGACGTGATTGGTCGGTGCAGGGCGTTGTAACGCGCTACGGCGTCTTTATAGGGCCAGTGCAGCGACAGATTATTGCAGACCCGAATTTATCAGATACAAGCATTCCTGGTACTGAGAAGTTTTGCGGTATTGAAATATTAGCAGATGATCAACACACGTGGCAGAGTAGTCAACTAACGAAAAATGCGCGCGTCATAGGCCAGGAATTATACGACAGAGGGTATCGTGGTATTTTTGGTGTTGATTCTTTGGTAACGGATGATGCAGTGTATACCATCGAAGTTAATGCACGCATTACGGGTGCAACGCCGCTTCTTACGATGAGCTATAATGCAAAAAAGCATATCCCCTTCTATCTTCTTCATATCTTAGAGCTAACGAATTCTGATTATACTATTGAAGACAGCTCATACAGTAATGACTATAATGATTGCGCGCTGATGGTTCTCCATCAACGAGACAGTGAGACAGGTGTCGCTGACAGCCCTCGGTCGGGGTTATATAATGAAAAGATGCAAATCATAGACGATATAATGTCATTCGATAGGTCTTCTTCTGCAAAACAGGTTTTTGTACAGGATTATACAAGGAGCGAGAGGTCTATTGCGCAAGGGTCTCGATTAGCATCTATATTTACTAATTTTCGTGTTATGGATGAGGAGGGTGTGCTTATGAGAGAATCAAGAAATATTATTGATATAATTGAAAATAGTTCGAATTAAATGAAATACATTACTATGAATATGGGGCAAGAAAGCAATAATAGCATAAAAAAAGCAGACCTGTCACGGTATGGCATTACCTCTCGATTACTAATGAAGGAAGCACTCCGAAAAGGGTACCAGGTCACAACAGTTCCAGGTCGTTTAGTAACATCACATGTGGTGCGTTGTGAGAAGGACGGCAAAGAGCTTTACTTTTATAATCTTAATACTGCACTAAACCCTTCATATGCAGTCCAGGTGAATGAGGACAGGATCTGGACGAATAACATATTACACCAAGCGCATATACAAATACCAGATACATATCCATTGAAAATAAATAGACTCGAAAATGTGGTAATTGATGATACACTTCGAAAAATGCTAGAGTCTCATGAGTGTCTTGTAGTTAAACCTGCTGCAGTAAACCGTAGCAATAGTATTTCTATTAGCGCTAGAGATGAAGAAAGTTTGCTTCGCGCGATACGCCACGTATATCAGAACAACGGTAGACAACCCGACATGATTGTTCAGCAAATGGTTTTTGGGCGAGAATATCACTTCTTGGTGTTAAATAAAAAAGTCATCGCGGTGGCACACCGTAGATCACCATGTGTTGTTGGAGATGGAATATCAACAATACAAACCTTGATAAGTAAAAAAAATAATAATTATCCAAAGCACGACAACGGACACACTAGTTTAGTAGCAAGAATAGATATTGAAGATGTATTGAGACACAAAGGTGTTCATTTTTTGCAACAAGTTCCCAAGAAAGGTTATGTTGTTGAAGTTTTAGATACATTGGATCTAAGTAGGGGGGGTGAAGCAGTTGATGTCACCAGCTACGTGTCTGATGAACTAAAAACCATAGCAATTCAAGCGGCATCAGCATGTTTTCTTGGTATTGCTGGTGTTGATATTATAACCAATAACATTAGTGGTGATGGAAGGGATAGCTACGTTGTAAGAGTGAAGGCATCTCCAGGAATACGAATACACCAATTTCCAACTGAAGGGAAATCTCGGAATGTTGCACGAAAACTATTTCATGCTATTGAAAAAACGGCACATCCTATCGGCAAAAAGATAGTTATGATTGGCCGAGTTGAAAAGGTTGCTTTGCCTGATTTTATTAGTGAAAAATTTAAAGCTCGGATAGACACAGGGGCAACAGTCTCGTCTATATGGGCAAGCGATATTCGAGTTGATAAGACAGGTCTCTACTGCAAACTGTTTGGTGAAGGCTCTCCAATGTATACTGGTGAGGAATTGCATTTTTCTGAGTATTCCATGCGTTCTGTCCGAAGCTCAAATGGTTATGAGGAATTACGGTATCAAGTTGTCATTAATGTGAGTTTGGCAGGAAGACGAGTGAAAGCAAAGGTTACATTAGCAGACAGATCGGGGCAGATCTACCCGATGCTGATTGGAAGAAATATTTTGCGTAATAAATTCATCGTTCATGTTGCAGAGGGCGATATTGATAAAAAGGCCGAAAGCAGTAATCGTCAAGAACTACGCCAAAATGGACTACAATAGGGACAGAGAGCGTATAACAAGCAAAATCGATAAAGTAATAGTACGAGGTATGGAGTGAAAATCGCAATACTCAGTAATGGCAATGTGAATTACTCAACGCTTCGCCTCAAAGAAGAGGCGGAGGGACGTGGGCATAGTGTGAAGGTAATCAAGTACCGCAAATGTTATGTGACGATTGATGAGAAGAACCCAACGGTGATGTATGGTGGTGAAGCACTTGATCGGTACGATGCAATAATTCCCCGTATTGCGAGTAATATGACTCGCTATGGCACAGCGGTGGCACGCCAACTAGAGATGGCGTATCCACGCACGCTTTTTGTTAATCGCTCGATTGCGATTACCCGGGCACGTGATAAACTGCGTTCGACACAGCTGCTAGCCCGAGGTGGAGTAGCTATTCCCAAGACGGTGTTTAGCCGCAACTCAGCCGATATAGACGATCTCCTTAACGAACTTGGTGGCACACCAGTCATTATCAAGCTCGCTCGTGGTACTCATGGCAATGGTGTGGTGTTGGCGGAGACGAAGAAAGCGGCAAAGTCGGTACTCCAGGCGCTGTACCTCACCAATGAGGATGGGACAAATATCCTTTTGCAAGAATTTATTCGTGAATCGGCTGGAGTGGATATCCGCGCCTTTGTGGTGGGGAGTCGTGTAGTGGCGAGTATGAAGCGCCAGAGCCTAGATGATGACTTTCGCTCTAATCTCCATAAAGGGGGTGAGGGGACGCCGATCCGCTTGACGGATGCCGAGCGTCGCATGTGTTTGCGGGCAGCTAAGGCGATGGGCTTGACGGTGGCGGGTGTTGACTTTATGCGCTCGAGTCGTGGGCCGCTAGTGCTTGAGGTCAATGCGAGCCCAGGATTTGGGATAGAGAAAATTACGCGGCGCAATGTAGCCAAACCGATCATTGAATATATTGAGCGCAATGCCAAGCGGCAGCACAAGAAGGATCGTGTTGGGGCATAACCATTCAAACGTATTTGCTTTTCTCATAACGCTTATGTTGAATTGGTGTCATGGTATAATGGTGGCATGATGTTGCTTGGATTGCTTGCTGGTACGGCTGTGGTTTTGGCTGGTTTGGTATATATAGCCAAGCGGCATTTTGGGCTGCCAGTCATGGGACTGGCGGTCGGTATGGTAGTGACGCAGCTATGGGCGGCAGATGTCATGCCGTATGTTGCTGGGGTTGGCATAGGCATTGACCGATCTGCTTTGCTTGCAGCGGTGACGATTGTGCTGACGGTGCTACCAGCTGTGGTGCTGGTGTGTTGCGGCTCGGTGGTGAGTCAGCGCTGGTGGCGCATTGGTGGCTCGC
Source organism: Candidatus Saccharimonadota bacterium (assembly GCA_905373835.1). GTDB lineage: Bacteria > Patescibacteriota > Saccharimonadia > Saccharimonadales > Saccharimonadaceae > Saccharimonas. The sequence goes on along the minus strand of CAJPUN010000001.1, from coordinate 97,168 downwards.
TTGTTTTTGGTGTTGTGGCAGTGTATGTGTTGTTTGGCGCGCTGAGTAGTCTTGTACCACCAGTTGATGAGACAAGCAAGACGGTCGTAGCAGCGCTGGATGGGTCTCATGCGGCGGTTGTAACGACGGGGTTTGCATGTGCCCTTGTTGACACGCTCGTGGCTCGCGCAAAGGGCGCAAAACCACACAAGAAAAAGTGAAAGTGGTAGATATTCCTCTTGCGCGTGTTACTCGATGAGCTTGGTTTTACCAATAAATATACGTTGATGTGCTTAGCAAAACGACCCTCATGATAGAGGGTCGTTTTAGTGTTGTGATTCGCGTGTAACTCTAGTGGGTATTACGCAGCGTTCGTTGCAACGTTTGTCACATCATCGAGTGCTTCAAGTGCGTCGATAATTTTGGTAAGCTTGCGCGCGGTTTCGTCGTCCTCGATAGCAACGGTATTATTGGGCACATACTGGAGCTCTGCGTCTTCAACAGTCATGCCAGCTGCGAGCAAAGCTTCGCGGACTTTGGCAAGTTCCTTTTTGTCGGTATAGACGGTGAGGCCACCATCTTCTTCTGTTGCATCCTCAGCCCCAGCATCAAGCACAGTGAGGAGCGCTTCTTCGCCGCTGGTTGCTACACGGATTACACCTTTGCGCGCAAACTGAAACATCACACTGCCGCTATCTGCCATAGTGCCACCATTCTTGGTGAGAGCGGTGCGTACCTCTGGGTAGGTGCGATTCTTGTTGTCGGTCGCTGTCTCGATAATGATACCAACACCACCTGGGCCGTAGCCCTCATAGACTGCCTCTTCGAGTGCGGCAGCATTTTTATCATTGATGCGATCAATTGCCCGCTGGATATTGGCGTTGGGCATGTTGGCTGCCCGAGCCTTCTCGATGGCCAATGCGAGGCTTGAGTTGGTTGTTGGGTCGGTGCCACCACGGGCTGCAATGGCAATCATATTGCCAAGCTTGGTAAAGGCTGCGCCGCGCTTTGCATCAACCACGGCCTTTTGGCGATGGGTCGTGGCCCATTTACTGTGTCCAGACATAGGTTCTCCTTGATTGTTCTATCTTTCAACTCATTGTAGCATATTGGGTGATTATTATTCTACGAGCGAGGTGTCGCGTAGTGAGTAGCCAGTTGCTCGCCAGAGCCACCAGCAGAGGCCAATGAGCCCGCTATACCATAGCGTCACACCCCACCATGGCAACGCGAAATCGAGCTGCGCCCAGGGGAAGGCGGCACATTGCTGGACAACCCACAGCATTGCATCGAGCAGCCATTGTGCTGGTGCGCCAAACACTGTCGCCGCCGATGGCCACACAAGCGCCCCAACCCCAGCAATGCACGTGAGAAGCATCGCCAGTGGCACCCATGGCACAATGAGTAGATTGGCTGGCAGTGCCACGAGCGATAATTGCCCAAATGCTGCGAGGCTAATCGGTAATGTAGCAAGCTGCGCGGAGACTGTCTCGCCCAAGACTTGGCGGCCAATCGATGGCTCTGCTGGGCCAAAGAAATAGCGCTGCAACAGCGGTGCGAGAATCATCACTCCAGCGAAGGATGCAAAGCTTAGCTGCCAGCCAATATCTCCCCAGACATAGCTTGGGTTCCATAGTACGGTAGCAGCACTTGCTACTGCTAGCAGTGTAATGGGGTGAAACGCACGACCATACGCCCAAGCCCAAATGCTGAGCCCAGCTACCAAGCCAGCGCGTGTCATACTTGGGCTTAGGCCAGTGATGGCGACAAAGCCAAGGACGAGACTTGCACTGGTAAGTACCGCAAGATAGCGCGACACCTTGGCAAACAAGCGCCGAGCGAGGCGGACGAGGATCGTGAGGTTATACCCACTTGCCACAACGATGTGGGTGAGGCCAGTAGCGCGCATTGCTTCTTGGATATCATGTGGTAGGGCGCGCTTTTGGCCAAGGACATAGCCACTACCAAGGCTGGCTGCTGGCTCGTGAATTGCGTGGCGAATATGCTCGGCAAACCAATCGCGCACTTGCAGAGCAACATCACCAGGTTGCGGCTGGACAATGCGTTCCACATGAGCACGCTGCATGACAGCAGCAAAGTTACCAAAGCCAGGCTTGAGCTTGCCTCGCACAACCAGCCAGTCGCTGCGATGGATTGCAGGGTTGCCGTGCAGACTCACCCATACTGTGCCAGGTAGCGAGCGGCCATTGAGGCGGATAGCATTCAGCCTCACGACGAGTTGGTTGCGTTGATTTGTATCAGGGTCATCCTGCACCTGCCCAGTGATTATCGCTACGTGCCCAAACGATGCCGCGTAGGAGCGTTGTTGCTGCTGATTGCTCCCACCACGCACTAGGCCGACCATAAGCCCAGCAATCAATATAATAATAAGGCACCACCGCCGGCTTTGATGCAGTGCACAGGCAATGCCGCCGCCAGCTACAACAAGCCACCACCACGCAGCGTACGGCCACCACTGGGCTAGTGCCACTCCACCAACAATGCCACCGCAGCACAGTGTGAGCTGCCACGTTGGGTGAATTCGCCGTTGCCACCACGTCATTGGTTATCATTAAACCATTGCATTGCTGATGCGTCAATTTATTTCATCTGAATCGCGGCTTTTCTGTCAATTTTATGTTGCTTGCCCTGCTTTCTGTAGAGCCTCCTTTATCAAGGAGGCTAGAATTTTTATGTATTTGCTTTCTCGTGGTGAAATTATTGAATCTTTTGCGTTCAGCAAGAGAATATGTATACATTTACCGAGTGAGGTGGCAAGGTAGAGTCTCTTACAGAGGAGAAAGGTGAATTTTGCTATAGATAGTAGAATTTTGGAAGACTGATGATGAATCCAGTGTGTGCTCCGCTTGACAGCCTACCACGACCAGTGCTATACTCGCAGAGTCTACGGGCCCATAGCTCAGCAGGTTAGAGCACCTGCCTTTTAAGCAGGGTGTCGTGAGTTCGAGCCTCACTGGGCCCTCCATTGATCAATTAGCAGGCGAGATGGCCTGTTTTTTGTTGTATCTGTTTGAAAGCCTAAAGATCCGCATTATAAAATCTTAATTCCTATTTCTCGCTATTATTGTGCGGTAGAGAACAAAATCCGACCACCGTATTAGTTTGCGCAATTAACAAAACAATGTGCTTGTGCTTGACCAAGAGAGATGCTTTGCGCATAATCGTGGCGAGGAGGAAAAACAAAATGCAAACTATGCGGAATTATGCCCGGCGAATCGTTGCATATGGGCTTGCCGTTACCATGATGATACCAGGAATAGCTGGAGCTTCTGCGCTTGGTGTTGATTCTTCCACTGCTTATTTCGCCACCCCAGTCGCCGCTATCGGCGATTTTTTATTTAGGCCTGTAGTGGCGCGTAATAATGTGGCTAGCGGTGAACCGACAGCCGTACAGCCTGTAGTACACCTTGCTGCCCATCCTGAATATGATGCACTGATGATCGGAGCACTCCACACAACAGACCGGCGCACGGTGAGTGCAGTTGAGTTGCATAACACTGCGCGCCAGTTTGCGCCGCTCAGCGATGTAGCACTTATCGTTAGTGTTGGTACAAACCACACCGACTACACGTGCCGCGTTAATCTACAGGGTTATGCACCGCCCCAGTCCTCGGTGCGCTACTATCATCCAGCAGTAGCCCCGGCGGATGGCGCGCAGCTCCAGGGCTGCCCGAGTGTACCAGATGGTGAGCAAGTCACGCGGTATGATGTGGCGCTGGAACAATCTGGTGCGACTATTGACAAAGCAAGCGTAGCCGTAGATGAGCTTGCAGGTGCACTCGTCTGGGAGCGTGCCCGCTGGACGGCAGCGGCACGAACCGGGGTATTTGCTAAGGACTTTCGAGCACGAGCTGGCGAAGCTGAGGTAACTGCGCCGTACGAGACGCCAGGTGAGCCATCATTGCAAATTCTTGAGGTTTTGCCTCATCCACACAGCTGCGACGCAGCACCAGGCAATTGTCAAAAATATGTCAAAGTCAAGAATACTGGCGACCAGCCAATCGACCTTGCTGCCTATCGTTTGCGTAGTGGTACGCCCGGTAGCAATAGCACGGTGCGAAACACCTCATCTCTTGCGGGGGATATTGCACCAGGCCAGGTGCTGACGATTCGTGCTCAGGCAAATGGTGCGGAGCTTGCAATATTGCGTAGTGGTACACTGTGGTTTGAGGATCAGCATGGCTTGGTGAGTTTTTCGCCGCGTATTGATGCATATAGCGGTGCAGGGCAGGCTGCGCACCAGGGCAGGTCTTGGGCATACAATTCGCAAACTGGCACGTGGCAATGGACAACGCCAAGCCCCGACCAAGCCGATAATATCATCACTGATACGCCAGCCTCACCTCAGCAGCCATCGCAACCATCGGGCAAATCGTGCCCCGCTGGCCAAGAACGCAACCCAGCAACAAATCGTTGTCGAAAGATCAACAACGGTGAGAAGCGATCAAAACAGACGGCCGGTAATGCAAAGGCAGCGCGTACTACCTCTCGCACCCAAAAGCTGACGATCTGCAAGCCAGGCCAAGAGCGTAACCCTGAAACAGGCCGTTGCCGTGCAATATCTGCCACTGGCCAGCAATTGGCTGCGTGCAAGGCGGGGCAGTATCGCAATCCTGCCACAGGGCGCTGCCGAGCGCTCGTTGGCGGCAAGACACCAGTTGCTGTATGTAAAGCAGGGTACTATCGCAACCCAGCGACTGGCCACTGCAAAAAGCTTGGTGCAACAAATAGTCGCCAGCTGATGCCATGCAAGCCAGGCTGGGAGCGCAATCCATCGACCAATCGCTGCCGTAAGTCAACGAGTAAAAACAACAAAGCACCAGCTGCAGGCTACGCTGTTGAGCCGAGTAGTAATAATAGGCAGACAGAGATCATCTGGTGGATGATTGGTGGGGTGGCCGTTGTGGCGGTGGGCTATGCTGGCTGGGAGTGGCGTAGTGAGATTGGCCAGTGGCTACGCCGGATGGTGCGCAAAGGCTAGAGTCTCATTAGTTATACCAGTGGTATATAGCAGAAGCTCACAGATTCAGCTATACTAGCATCATGCGAATCATTGGTATAGACCCGGGCACTGGCATCCTTGGCTTTGGCGTTATTGACGCTCATGGTGGTGCAACGCAACTCGTCACGGCCGGTGTCATTACGACGCCAGCACACACGCCAATACCAGAGCGCCTTGGTGAGATATTCGATGGCCTCACGAGTATTATTGCAGAGACACAGCCAACAATGATGGCAATCGAGAAGCTCTTTTTTGCCCGCAATATTACCACTGCCATGAGCGTAGCTGAGGCGCGTGGCGTAGCGCTGCTGACTGGCCAGCGGGCAGGGCTGCGGATTGAGGAATATACGCCGCTCCAAATCAAACAAACAATCACTGGCTATGGCAAAGCCGATAAAAAGCAAGTGCAAGAAATGGTGCGGCTCCAACTAGGCCTTCAGACGGTACCCAAGCCAGATGACTGTGCAGATGCCCTCGCGGCAGCGATTATGGCAGCGTTCATGATACGGCAGAGCTAGCTAGCCTGGTGCTTAGTAATATGTATGCCTCATGAAGTCAGAGATAGGTCGTAAAAGGCTTAAGTGTGTGTAATATCAGAGATGAAAAAGATAAAATCGCTAAGATCAGTGTTTTCGGTACATTGCGCCAGAACGATGGTATAATTAAATTATGCAACTACCTCGAGGAAGACAACAACCAGCCCGGATGGGCAGATATGCCAACTTTGGAGAGGTTCGCCAGTCGAAGCCACCGCGCCGAAGACGCGAGCATAAACATTTCTTGTGGTTTTGGAATATGAGCAAAAAGAAGAAGGCGATGGTAATCCTGACGCCATTTTTGCTGTTTTTGCTAATTGTACCAATTTTGACATACTTATACTATGCACGTGACATCTCTGACCAAGAGCGGCTGATGAATCGTAACAACACTGGTATTGTCCTCAATGATGTCAACAACAAGCCACTCTATAGTGTGGGGCGAGCCCAGCACCGCAATATGGTGAAGCTGGCTGATATCTCTGACAGTATGAAAAATGCGTTACTGGCTAGTGAGGATAAAGACTTCTATAAACACCCTGGGTTCAGTCTAATCGGTATCTTCCGGGCAGCCTTCCAGCGCCATGGTGGTGGCTCAACCATTACGCAGCAACTCGCCAAGAACACCGTCCTCACAAGCGAGCAGACCTTTATGCGTAAATATCAGGAGCTGTTTGTGGCGCTCGCGATCGAGCAGAATTATACCAAGGATCAAATCCTCGAGATGTATCTCAACTCCGTGTACTATGGCGAAGACTCGTTCGGCATCGAGGAGGCGGCCAAGATTTACTTTGGTAAAGCACCAAAGGACCTTACGTTGGCCGAGAGTGCTATGCTCGTTGGTGTGCTGCCAGCACCAACTGCTTACTCGCCAATCAGTGGCAGCCCAGAGAAGGCTAAGCAGCGCCAAAAGACAGTGCTTGGACGTATGGTTGACGTGGGTGCCATCACTAATGAGCAAAAAGACGCAGCATATGCGCAGCAGCTCTCGTATGCATCGACGGCAAATACCGTTAAGTCGATTGCGCCACACTTTGCACAGATGGTTATAAACCAACTCAAACAGAAACTATACAGTGCCGAAGATAAAAATGCGTATGATAAGTTAATGCGCTCGGGCTACCAGGTAAAGACGACGCTCAATATGGATACGCAGCAGATGCTGATCGATAACGTCTCCAAGCAGATTCCATACCTCAACAACCGTGGCGGGACGAATGCAAGTGGTGTTGTGATAGACGTCAAGACAGGCCGAGTGCGCGCACTGGTGGGCAGTGCCGACTACAACAACCCGCAGTGGGGTAATGTCAATATGGCCACAACACCGCGCCAGCCAGGCAGTAGCTTCAAGCCGATCTACTATGCAGGGGCACTAGCTGAGGGGGTTATTACACCAGCGACAATTTTCCAAGATAAGCCAACTGACTTTGGCGGTGGCTACCAGCCGCTCAATGCCGACAAACGTTGGCACGGGAGTGTGACGACGCGTCGAGCAATTAGCTGGTCGCTGAATATCCCGAGCGTGGAGATCATGAAGAAGTTTGGTATTAGTAAGTCGGTTCAAACGGCTAACAATCTTGGTATCTCATCGATTACTCAAGCAACAGGTGAGAAGAATGGTTTGTCTCTCGCACTTGGCTCCGGTGAGGCGTCACTAACGCAAATGACTAATGCCTATGCAGCATTTGGCAACCAAGGGCAGCAATTTGAACTGGGGCTCATTGAGCAGGTTAACGACAAATACAACAAGAAAGTTAGCTGGCCCAACGCAACGAGCAAGCGGGCAATTAGCGAAGGCGGGGCCTACTTGATCTCAAACATTTTGTCCGATAATTCGGCACGAGCGAGCGTATTTGGCTCAACCCTCACGGTGCCTGGCCATACCGCGGCCGTCAAGACAGGAACGACGAATGACAACAAAGATGCTTGGACAATTGGCTATAACCCAGAGTATGCCGTTGGCGTCTGGGTTGGCAATAATGACAATACACCAATGAAAAATGGTGGCTCAGACATGGCAGGGCCAATCTGGCGCAATACAATGACGAAACTCTTAGCAGGCCAGTCGAATACCCAATTCCCTGTACCAAGTGGTGTTGTGCAGCGCTCAGTCTGTACGAGCGACGGTGGCCTGGCTACTACTGAGAATGCCAAGGGGACGTACAAGGAATACTTCCTGACTGGCGCATTGCCAACCAAGCAATGTAATGTTGTGCGTACCAAGATCCAAGTTTGTAATCTCAGTGACAAAAAGATGGAGTCTATCTACGAAGATGACTTCGACAGCACAAAGTACTCGAAGAACAGTTCAGACTGCTCCACAACGAAACAGCAAATCCGTGTCTGTGACGTTGAGCAAAAACGCATTATTACCATCGACGAAAAAGACTTTGACAGTAGCCGCTACTCGAAGAATATCGCGAGCTGTCGGTCAAGCAGCAGTGGTAGTTCTGGTAGTACGGACGATGATGATAGTGACAACAACTCGGGTAATATAACTGGTGGTACTCGCCGTCGCAATAATACAGGTAACAACAATGGAAATACTGGAGGGACCAGCGGGGGTAACTCTGGTACGGGTGGTACCAGTGGTGATGGCAATTCTGGACAGAGTGGTCAGAACAATACCGGTGGTGGCAATAATAATAACTACAACTATTTCTAGATGAGATTGTGAGGATAGACAACGCGTGATTGCTCATATTGCTGGCCAAGTTGATGAGAAGTTTGCGGGTAGTGTCATCATTGATGTGCAGGGGGTTGGCTACGAAATAGCGGTCGCAGCACATGATTATGATGCGATGCAGCTTGGTGAGGCAGTCAAGCTCTATACATATCACCACATTCGAGAGCAAGCTCAGGAGCTGTTTGGCTTTTCGTCGCGGGCAGCCAAGAAACTGTTTGAGTTGCTCATCACAGTGCAAGGCGTAGGTCCCAAGGCGGCACTGGCTATCCTCAGCCTTGGTGAGGCTGAGCAGGTGCGTAATGCCTTAGCCAACGCCGATGCGGCCTTTATCCAAAAAGCCAGTGGGGTGGGCAAAAAGACTGCTGAGCGTGTGGTGGTAGACCTGCGAGATAAGGTGGGCGTGCCAACGTACTATGCTGCTCACGACGCGCCTGTGCAGGCGGAGCTTGATACAAACGACGAAGCACTCGAAGCGTTGGTCGCGCTGGGCTATACGTTGGCAGATGCCACCAAAGCACTTGCTCATATTGATACGAGCTTACCGACGGCGCAGCGAGTGACAATGGCTTTGAAGCAATAAGCCGCATTGATATCAACAGAGGATAGTGTTGTAAATTGCCAAAACTCTTGGTGATGAAGAGGTATTTCTTGTGTTAAACAAGTAAAACGTTACTTGCTTGGGCTAATATTTCCTTTGTAATTCCTCTTGGGGAATCAATCGTCTTTCTTAAGATACCAATCTCTGAGTGCTAGAACCAAACCTCGTTATTATGCAAGGGAATCATACTTTATCGAGAAAATAGTGAGAAGTGTAATAGTTGCTGAGGATTTGGCATAATATCAGTAACTTGACATACTGACAACAGTGGAATACGATAGTGATTATTATGAATAACACCCCTTTGTTGTTGGCTACAGTGCAGCGGGCTCGTCAGGCTTATCCATCACTACCATACCATAACACGCAACATATGGATGATGTGGTGCAAATGACAAAAGAACTGATACGCCTTGTACCTCGATATACATTTTCGACTCAGCAGCATGAACTTCTCGTTATAGCAGCGGCCTGGCATGATGCTGGTTACGACCATCTTGCAGCCAAAGAATACTGGTGCAAAGAGGCATACTCGGTTGCATTGTTTGTACAAGACAGCCAAAGAGAAGGGCTTGAGCTAGATAGCGAGGCCTATGCCTTTGTGGAGCGAGCAATACTTGGTACGATCGTTGTGCCACCACTGCAACGTGATACTCTTGAGGCTAAGTTGCTTCATTTGGCCGACATCGGGTTTCTCTTTGTGGATTGGCAGACATTTTGGCGGGGCACGATGGCTTATCGAGTAGAGGAGCAGCCAGATACCCCATGGGTAGAGTTTTTGCAGAGGCAGCAGCGCTTCTTTGCAATATGTTTAGCAGAGATGCAGACAGATGGTTTGTTACTAGGTATTGCTCCATCTGTTATTGGCCAGTATTGCGCGGCACTGCAGCAGCATATGGAACAATTTGTGCGTATGCCAGAGCCAGTAGCTCATACTGCAAAATAATATTGCATGCAGTAGCAACAATGCAAAAAATATGAGATACTAGCACATAGTGTGAGAAATCCTGAGCAGAAAAATTCGGAGAAGCCTGATGTGCAGCATATATCTCGCCTAAGAGAAATGGCGAGTGTGGGGCTAACGGCCCTGCGCTATGGTGGCGTAGAATATATTGCACGGCAGGCACGAGATGGTATGCCGATTGGGCCTGCGCTTGCAGCTTTTATGGTGGCTGATGTTGCTGATGGGCAAATTCTTGATGATACGCCACTGCGCCGTGTGACTGACGGCGTGGTGGATACAGCTGCTGTGGTGCGTGTAATGTATGAGCTCGGCAAGCGCTACCCTGAGGCGCGAGCGGGGATTGCCGCTGTTGCCCTTGGGCAGGCAGCAACTGGCGCAGCCAATGCCTACCACCTGGCAAAAACTGGTGAGGTGACCAAGGGTGGGCGCTACAAACGAGCCGCTAATATTACTACGGCGGCTTTTGCTATTATAACGGCACGTGGCAATCCAAGGCGGACGCGCTTCGCAGGCGGTATAGCGGCTGGCATTGTTGCAGCTACAACAGTACCGCATCTGCGTGGAGTTGGCAAGCCAACTGGCAAACAAGTTCGTCGATTGTAATAAGCATGGGCGAGAGTTTAGATTATATTTTGCCTACGTTTCAAGCTTGGTTGAGTACTATTGTGAATCTATTGAGGACTAGCCCCCTCTGTTGACAATAGATAGAATGGCTTGTATAATGGTGAAATTATGTGTAATAAAAACCACTACCTTGGGTCTACTCCTGAGCTTAAGACGAAGAAAGACCCAGAGAATTATAACGATGCTTTTTGTAAGTCGGCAGATCGTGCCTGTAAGCGCTACCCCCAGCTACCTTACCACCGCCCTGGACACATGAAAGATGTAATGCAAGCAGTTAGCGAGCTTGTGGAGCTTTTGCCTGGTGATGGCTATCAGCGGGTGATCGACCCATGGCAAGAATCCTTGCTTGTATTAGCAGCAGCCTGGCATGATGCTGGTTTTGATGAAAAGGCAGCTCAAGAATATCCGACAAAAGAAGAATATGCAAGTGCACTCCTACTAAAAGACATAGAGGATAACGGGATTGAACTAGACGATAGCGATAAGGCTTTTCTCGATCGAGCTATCAAGGGTACAATTATGGTGCCCGCACTCCAGCAACGTGATACGCCTGAGGCGAAGCTACTCCATCACGCTGACATGGCCTATATGACAGCTGATTGGGAGACATTCTGGCATGGTGCCGAGGCGTTCCATCATGAGGAGCATCCGGATATGTCGTGGGAGAACTTCCAGCAGTTTGAGGCAGATTTCTTGCCAAAATATATGAAGTCATTAAGGAATGACTTTCAATCACTTGGCATTGCTGAGGATGAAATCCAAAAACGATTGGATACCCTTGAATCTCACCTTAAGCGCATTATGGAAATGGATAACCCATGGCTTGAGCAACAGAATAATCAGTAATGACAAGCAGCATTTTCTCCTCTACAATAGAGTAAGAGAAGGAGGTGATAAAAATGAAAAACTGTGACATTTGCCCATTTGTGGCAGAGCAAACAACTGATGACCCGGCGGTGGTCTTACAAACCAGCCGGTGGAATGTGGTTCTTGATAGAAACCAATGCTATTTGGGCAAATCATTTATCACCCTGCGCCAGCATAAAGAAACATTGTCGGATCTAGATAAGGTAGACTGGGCGGAGTTGTATCAGGTGATTTGTCAGATTGAACAGGCAGTTAAAGAGGCTTTTGGTGCTGATGTATGTAATTGGGAGTGCCTTATGAATAATGCAGTTAAAGCTGGTCAACCAACACATGTACACTGGCATCTCCATCCACGCTATCTTAACGGTGCACACTTTGAGGGGGAGGATTTTCCTGACCCAAAGTGGCCACGGCATCTAGAGAGTGGTGAGCACCATGTGAGCGATGAGCTGTTTGGCAAAATTGTTCTTGCAGTGCAAGAGAACTTATCTTAAGCAAGGAGCCACGCTGCTGCAAGGTATATGGTAGCTAATATAGCCGGTGCAATTACCATACCCCACTCCTGCTTTTTGAGCCCAATAACAACATCGCCAATTTGCGCTAAGCTTGCTGCAGCAAAGACAAGTTGCAGCGCAGAACCATTAAACGTAAATGGAGCAACTACCGTAAGTAACCCCAGTGGCAGTGCTCGAGAAGCGTACATTGCTGCGTAGAATCGCTCGCCATGAGTGATGGTAGTAGAGCGGCTCATCATACCAGGCTTGACGAGTGCAATAAGTGCAGCGATGATCGTTGCAATGGATGATAGGGTCGTGATGACAAGTATGACAGTATGCATGAGTATAGTAAACCATATGATGAGGTTGCTATGCAATCTATCCCCACTACCAATGCTATAATAAATCTATGGCGATAGAACGAATTGTTGATACCAGTAGTCACGCGGATGATAGCGAGGAGCAGCACATTGAAGTGACGCTGCGACCACAGCGCTTTGCGGAGTATGTGGGGCAGGAACGACTGAAGAAGAATTTGCAATTGGCAATTGCGGCGGCGAAGAAGCGTGGCGAGCCAATCGACCATGTTTTGCTCTATGGCCCACCTGGCCTTGGCAAGACGACGATGGCGGCGGTGATTGCCAACGAGATGGGAGCTGGCTTGCGAGTCACCAGTGGACCGGCGATCGAGAAAGCAGGCGACTTAGCATCGATCTTGACCAACCTCAACGATGGCGACGTGTTGTTTATCGATGAGATCCACCGCTTGGGGCGAGCTGTGGAAGAGATTTTATACTCGGCGATGGAGGATTTTAAGCTCGATATTGTTATTGGCAAAGGGCCAGCGGCACGCAGTGTGCGGCTCGATCTACCACGCTTTACAGTGATTGGTGCCACAACGCGGACGGGGAGCCTTGCAGCGCCACTGCGCGACCGATTTGGGCATATCTATCGTTTGGAGTTTTACACTCCAGAGGAGATTGCGCAGATTATCACGCGGGCAGCGACTATCCTCGAGACGCGCATCAAGCCAGAGGCGTCGCGATTACTCTCCACGAGGGCGCGCCTCACCCCGCGGATTGCAAATCGCTTGCTTAAGCGGGTGCGTGACTACGCGGACGTAAACGGCGATGGTATTATTGATGTAGCAACGACAACACAGGCGCTAACCCTGCTAGAAGTTGACGAGCTTGGCCTCGACCCAGCCGATCGTAACTTGCTACTCTCGATGCTCGATACCTATGGCGATAGCCCAGTTGGCCTGACGACAATTGCTGCTCTGACAGGTGATGAGGCAACGACGATCGAAGACTTTTATGAGCCATATCTCTTGCAGATTGGTTTTATAGAGCGAACGCCGCGAGGCCGGCGGGTGACACCACGGGCACGACAGCATCTTGGCCGCGCAATGGAGTAAGAGGCATGAGGTGATGAGCCCAAGATATGCTACAATATACCCATGAATTCACAACGATTGCAACGCAATGATCCACCACGGCCCGTCGCCTATGATGTCGATGGTAACCCACTCTACGCCGAGCCACCCACAGCCCCACGGGCGAGCAGCACACTCTACGATGTGAGTGGCAAAGAGGGCGCTCCCCACTACCATGCGCCGCGCCCAGAAGCGAACCTGCCACGGATGTCATCAGAAGTGCGTCGCCGCCATGATGAATCAGTCATGGCCTTCCCGAACCTCAACCTGAGTGAGCAAGAATACATCATTAGTGTGGTGCGTCGCCACCCGATTGGTATGCTGCCGGCGATTGTTATGTCTACCTTGATGACGAGCATCGTCTTGGCACTGATGTTTAATTACGACTATATTTTTGACCTCCTCCATTTACCAACGTCTGCTTCTGGGTCATTTATGTTGCTGTGTATGGCGCTCATCTTGGCCTTTATCCTTGGCGGCTATGTGTCGGTCTGGGTTTATACACGCAATATGTTTTATCTAACAAATGAGAGTGTTATCCAGGAGATCCAGACGAGTATTTTTTCACACACTGAGCAAACGGTCAGCCTGATGAATATCGAAGATGCCAGCTACAACCAGCGTGGTGTTCTCCAAGCGATGTTTAATTATGGCTCAATTCGCCTCAGTACGGAGGGCGACGAAACAACCTATCGCTTCTCATTCGTAGCCAACCCCAAGCAAGAAATTGCGACGCTCAATAATGCGGTGGAGGACTTTAAGAACGGCCGGCCAGTGGCAAATGACTAATGTGAGCAGCGTTGATGATAAAAAACACCGAGCAGATAAGGCTCGGTGTTTTTGCATATCTATCCAATAGAGACTTAGGTATTATTGCGGTTGGTCTTGGTGTAGTCTGCCTCACGCTCTAAGTTGGCGGTGAGTTTGTAGCCTTTGCACTGGTTGTCGGTGGTGCAGTCAGTGCCACTGTAGTGGTAGCTAGACTGGGCGCTGCCAAGCTTGTGGCCATTTGGATCGGTAAAGAGCGATGGGTCAACCGAGCGCAGTGTCTTGCTATCGATCGTGTTGGGGTAGTGGTTATTTTTTTCAAAATATACTTCTTCCAGGCTATAGTACATTGCGTTAATGGCAGTTTTGCGCTGGTTGTCACGCTGTGTCGCTTCGGTCGCGATTTTCTCGCTAAAGAAGAGCCAGCTGCCTGTTGCAAGCAGAGCGATCACAACGATGAGCTCAATAACGGTAAATCCTTTACGTGCCTTCATGGTGTTATTATAGCATGTCTACCACGAAAAATGTCTTCAAAAGGCCCGTTGCTGTTTAACGCTCCATACCGGTAGAGTCGTGGAAGCTAGAGGCTATATACAATAAATAAATCGGTGATATTGAGGCTTCATCAATACAAATCAATCTCTGCACGGACAACGGCAAGAGATTCTGGTATAATAAATTCTTGAAGGAGAGGGGACGTATGACCAAACAATCGAATACGACACAAACCACAGACGACGGCAAGCTCAAAGCGCTTGGCCTCGCGATGGATCAGATTACAAAACAATTTGGCGATGGTGCCATTATGAAGCTTGGTGAATTCCACCAAGCAGATGTAGCAGTGATTCCGTCTGGCTCACTGAGCCTCGATCTTGCGCTGGGCGGTGGCTACCCCAAGGGGCGCATTATCGAGATTTATGGGCCAGAGAGTAGCGGTAAGACGACGCTGACGCTACATGCCATTGCCGAAATTCAAAAACAGGGTGGCACAGCAGCCTTTGTTGATGCCGAGCATGCGCTCGACCCTAGCTATGCCAAGAAGCTTGGCGTCGATACAGACAACCTTTTGGTATCGCAGCCAGATAATGGTGAGCAAGCGTTGGAGATTACGGAGACGCTGGTGCGGTCGAACGCTGTTGACCTTATTGTCGTAGACTCGGTGGCAGCGTTGACGCCGCAAGCAGAAATTGACGGTGACATGGGTGATTCACACATGGGTCTCCAGGCTCGCTTGATGAGCCAAGCACTACGCAAGCTCACCGGGATTATCAACAAGAGTAAAGCAACCGTTATTTTCATCAACCAGATCCGCATGAAGATTGGCGTGATGTTTGGCAATCCTGAGACGACAACAGGTGGTAATGCGCTAAAGTTCTATGCCTCGCAGCGGGTGGATATCCGCCGGATTGGGCAGATCAAAGTGGGTGATGACATTCGCGGTAACCGCACGAAGGTAAAGGTGGTAAAGAACAAGATAGCGCCGCCCTTCCGCGTTGCTGAGTTTGATATCATGTACAACGAAGGTATCTCCAAGACAGGGGATATTCTCGACCTAGCGGTGCAGCATGGCATTGTTGATAAGTCTGGTGCTTTCTTCAAATACGGCGGCGAGACAATTGGCCAAGGCCGCGACAAGACCAAAGAGTATCTCAAAGAGCACGCCGATACTTTGGCTGAAATTGATAGTAAAGTTCGTGAGGCAGTGAAGGCGGCGGAAGAATAGTTAATGGATGACAAGAAACGAGCACAGGAATTTACAGACAAATATCTGCAATCATGGGTAGAGCCTGACCAAGCCACCCGACATGAATACATTCGCAAAATCTGGGCACCCGATGGTCAATTATGTGTGTCTGATCCTGCTCAGACGATTGAAGGTGTAGCAGCCATTATTGCTCATGTCGATCAGCTATACGGGGCCTTGAGTCAATTAAGATTTGTCTACGATCAGCGCATTGTCTGTGGTGACGCGC
Organism: Candidatus Saccharimonadota bacterium; assembly: GCA_905373835.1. Taxonomy (GTDB): domain Bacteria; phylum Patescibacteriota; class Saccharimonadia; order Saccharimonadales; family Saccharimonadaceae; genus Saccharimonas. The sequence continues at coordinate 81,218 of CAJPUN010000001.1, read as the reverse complement.
TATTGCTACGTTGGTCAATTTTTGATCAATCTGGCCAGCAGCGTATCAAACGTGGCGTTAACATTGTTTGGCGTGATGAGTCGGGCTGTGCTCAGCGAGTATATATGTTTATGAATGTTGAATAGAAACGACTGTTAAATTTATAGACATAACCCAACTTACTCACTAATGATAATAACGAGCGCAACGCATCAAAAGTAGTAACTGATATAAAGAACAACACACAGGAGTAAGTGATGCATAATGATCTATGGCAGAGTTATCGCCCAAATGGAGTGCCAAAACAGGGCGAAGGCCTTGCCCGCAAAGATGTGACCAAGGATACTATTGTCGCGGCAGCGCATGTTTGGTTGTGGCGGCGTAACAGTGATGGTGGGTGTGATGTGCTGCTCCAGCGCCGGGCTGATCAGGTCAAAAACTGGCCAGGCTATTGGGATATTTCGGCAGCAGGGCACGTGAGCCTTGGCGAAACACCGCTCGATGCGGCGCTGCGTGAGGCTCAAGAAGAGATTGGTATAACGCTTGATGTGTCTCGAGTGAAGTTTATTGGAAGTTTGCCAAAGCGCAAATCAGCGTATAGCGAGTTTCACTTTATTTACACTTATGAATATCACGATGAGCCACTCGATATGGTTGATGGTGAAGCGGCGGCACTGCGCTGGGTGCCGTATGACACATTCCGTCAGATGATCGAGCAGCCAGAAGATGTGATGCTTGTGCCGCATCGGCCACTCTATTTTGCACTGTTAATGGAAGAACTAGGACGAATATCGCGCGAGTCATAAAATAGGGGTAGAGACCAAAGACCAAGGCAACGAGTCTAGAGTCTACACCAGAGGAGTAAAAATAAAGCATGGATATCGAAAACCACTACAGAAACGACACTCCGGTTACTCGTGCAATCATCCTCCATGGGCGGCGAAGCTTTAATAAATATCATAACCCTACGGTTGATAGTACAAGCAACTCACACTGGCTGCCTTGGCTTCAGCAACAACTCTTGATACGTGGGATACTGACGCAAACACCCGAGATGCCTCGCCCATACGAGCCACGCTATGAGGTGTGGTGCCAAGAATTTACCCATCTGCCAGTGGATGAGCGTACGCTGCTAGTGGGCCATAGCTGTGGTGGTGGCTTTTTGCTTCGTTGGCTGAGTGAGGGAAATTACCGTGTTGGCCGGGTCGTACTGGTGGCACCGTGGCTGGATGTTGAGGGAGAGGCAGGAGATTTCTTTCGCTTTGCGCTCGACCGCCAGATAGACCGCAAAGCAGTGCACGGCATTGATGTGCTCTACTCTACCGACGACTACCCACATCTACAAAGCTCCACGGCAAAACTCCGCCGTGAGCTACCCCAGCTACGCTACCATCGATTTGTCGACCATGGCCACTTCACCTTCAGTGCAATGCAGACACGAGCGTTTCCAGAGCTGGTAGAGATTTGTTTAAGAGAGGAGAAGAAATGACTGAAAATGATGACTTAAAAGACGAAAGTAGGGTGCTAGATGCACTTCCCACGACGCAGATTGATATAACGCGCGTAGCGAATCTGCGCGAGATACTCAAAGAGTACGGACACAAGACGACAGAAATATGTAGCATGCAGCTTGGCTATGATAATCATCTCTATGTTTTGCTCTCGAGTAATATTCCAAGGAGAGATGGGTGGGCTTGTTTTACAGAAATCAAGGTAGATAGTGTCTTTTCGGTTCTTAAATTTGTCATTGATTGGGAGAAAGAGGCGGTTAAACAGGTAACACACCTTGACCTTGGCCGGCGTTTTATTAATTTTCGCTACGTTCAGCCGATTGGCGACAAGCTGCTGCTGGTCTGCCCACGGATGGACTATGAGGAGCCGTCTATGGGTAATAATGCAGAGATTGTTGATAGAACTGGCAAGGGGATCATGCTGGGGTGCTTGGGTGATGCGGTTCGCGAGGTGATTGTCACAGAGAGTAGCGATATCATCACTAGTTATTTTGATGAAGGTGTATATGCGTGGTATAACCCAATTAGTGGCCTTGGAGTGAGAGCGTGGGATGATAAACTGCGAGAGAACTCTGATAAGACTCCAGCGTTCACGCGAGATGACGTCATTTGTATGTTCTTTGATGAGTGCAAGAATTTTTGGTACAAAGATATATCTGATTTTAAGCTAAGAAAGGTTAGTCCAGCGGGTGTATACACAGTATACGAACCAATTAATAGTATGAGAGCTTTTCTTGCCTACGATAATGCTAATAAACTGCTTGCTAATGGAGGGTATGACCAAGAGAATACGTTTTATGTTGTTGATGTATCCCCCGCTCGAGATGAGCAGACACGCCGGCCAACTGTTATGATTGGGGATATGGTACCAGTAGAGAAAATAGAGTTTGTTTCTGATGGCGAGAGAGTTGAAGAAATAAATAGCGATCAATCAACTTTTCGTACCAATAAAGCTGTCTTCATTGATGAAGCATATAATATCTATCTCAAAGCATTTCAGTAGTGGGGGTGGCACAGCTCATTTCTAGAGAGAAAGCTGGGTGGCATGACTAAATAAATTTGCATATAATACATACATGCCGACAGAAAAAACCTACACCATCACTGCGCTCACAGCGCAGGTGCGGAATGCTGATCGGGTGAATGTATTCATCGATGGTAAGTACGATTTTAGCCTTGATGTGGCGCAGGTAGTGGATTGTGGTGTGAAGGTGGGGCGGGTACTGACTGAAGCCGAGCTGGCTGAACTGCACCGCGAGGGGGAGTTTGGTAAGCTCTACGCGCGGGCGCTCGAACACACCCTGATGCGGCCGCACAGTGCCCGCGAAATCCGCGACTATCTCCAGCGCAAAACACTGCCACGCAAATATAAACAACGCAAAACTGGCACGCTGGTTGAGAAGCCTGGTGCTTCCCTAGCGGTTGTGCAACGGGTGTTTGCGCGCCTTGAGCAGCGTGGTCATATCGATGATGAGGCATTTGCCCAGTGGTGGGTGGAGAATCGCCACCAGAGTAAGGGTGTGTCGCGCCGCAAGCTGGAGGCAGAGCTACGTGCTAAGGGCGTTGCACCGGAGGTGATACACCAAGCATTAGCGCAGTCGAGGCGGACTGATGAAGACGAGCTAGCTAAGGTGATTGCCAAAAAACGCCCCCGCTACCCAGACGAGCAAAAGCTTATCGCGTATCTCTTGCGCCAGGGTTTTGCCTATGATGACATCCGAGCCGCGTTGGCGGGTGATGAATACTGATATGTTAGCGACGCTCGTCGCTCTTGATTGACTCTCGGGCTTGCGATGGCTTACGGAAGGGGTTGACGTATTCGCCACTACTCATAGCTGGTTGGGTGGCCTTTTGCTCGGGTTTTTTGGTCTCAGCCTGCGATTGGACGATGATAGCGTCGTTATTGATCTCGATAATTTGTGACCGATGGATAACTAGCTCAGCATCATTGAGGCGGTGGAGCCACGAGCGCCGGACGATGAGCTGCTGGATGACAAAATTACCCGTCTCGATCGTATAGTCGCTAATCTTGCCCAGGCGCCGCCCGCGCTTGTCTTGGACAGGCATGCCCAAAAGGTGAAACTTGAGCTCGTAGAGGCGCTGGATCTTGATGACGTCGGTGGGGGTGATGAGTTCGTCGACAGAGTCGATGATCATGCCGAGTTCACTCATCTCACGCACATCAGCGAGGCGGAGCAGCATGGTTGTGTCGTTAGCGAATGAGCCATCCACAGTGTAGGCAACGATGGCTAGAGTGGCTGGATCGACAAGCGGCTGCGCGAGGCTGCCAACTTTACCGCCCATTTGTAAGCTCATGACAGGATAGTTGGCGAGTGCAGATCCGAGCAGTATCATATGTGTAGTATAGCATTGCGCCGCAAAAAGCTCCACTGCGGCTGCGCAAAATGTTACTCGACAAATGGGTTACGCGAGCTAATCGGCAGTTGGCTGGCGCTTTGGTCTGACTCGCTGGCGGTTTTGAGTTGCTCGATTTTTTTGATGGTGGTTTGGTCGATGCCATTGGCAGGCTGGGGTGGTGCAGCCTCTGACGCTTTGGAGATGGTGGTATTGAGCAAGAAGGTAGTAACCGCTAGGCCGCCAAAGGCGATAATGACGAAGAGAATAATGTGGTAGCGGTGGAGAAATTTGCTACTGGCGCGCCCAAGCGCGGCGAGTGAGAGATCGCTGTTCATGATCGGAGATATACCTCGATGGTTAATGTGTTGCTAGTGATACTATCGGGTGCCTGGCCTTGAGCGGTGCTGCGCGAGAGGTCAACATTGGCGATGCGCATCTTCGTCAGGCTTTGCTCCACCAAGTACATGAAGGTAAGGAGCTTGCGATACTCGACGGGGTTCTTGACGGTAACAGAGGCGGTGGTGGCTTTGAGTCCGGCAATCGCAGGAAGGGATGTGCCTGTCTTGTTGCTACTCGATGAACTGCTTGACGAACTACTCGATGAGCCACCCTTGGCGTTGTCGTCAGCAAAGGTGATATCTGAGATGGTGATGCCGGCCTTGCGGGCAAAGTCGTTGAGGTCGTTGATGATCTGATCTTGATATTGGTAGCTTTTGCTCTCGGCAGCGATCTTGGAGGCGCGCTCGACGGCATGATGTTGCGTTTTGAGCATCTTTTCGGTTTGGGAAAGCTCTTGCAGCTCAGACTCACTGGCAGCAGCGTGCGAGGCGACAGTGCTGGCATCGGCCGCAAAGCCATCAAGCCAGTTGTAGGCCAGGGCAAAGCCACCAGCTCCAATTGCAGTAATGACCACGAGCGACACCGCAAGGATGATGCGGAGATTTGTCGCCGTTAGGGTAAATTTTTTACTCATTATTGGCCGATTCCTTTCTTGAATGTGACACTGTAGGTTGAGGTGTAGGGGTAGCTACCAGCGTCTTTTTCTTGCAGGGTGATGGATTGGAAGCTGACACTGGAAAATATGGCGGAGTCGTTGAGGCGGTTGCGCAGAGCAATAGCATCGTTGTAGCCTTTGGCACGAATACTCAGCGTGGTGGGGGTGCCAAAGGTGGTTGGATCGATGTTGAGCTGCTCAATGATAACGTTGGGCGGGAGGCGGTCGGCAATGAGCTTGATGAGGCGGGTGTACGATACTTGTTGGTCGAGGATGGCTTTGGCAGTAGTGAGGTTGGCTTTGAATTCAGTGGCTTCGCGCTTGACGGTAGCGTACTCGGCAGTTTTGTTGTGGTTGCGCTCCACGGCAGCTTGGTTGCGGCCCCGCTCGGTTGCGATGAAGAAATACACGCCGCCAATCTCAGCCAAAACAACAAAGACCAAGACAAACAGCAGCACGACATAGCGGCGCAGTAAGGTGTTGGTGCGGCTCGCAGCGAGTTGTTTTTTATACGCTGGTGGCAATAGATTAATCATTTCCAAATCTCCCCACTACTAAGGCTGGCCAAGCCTGCAACACTGATATACCGTGGCCGAAACTGCTTTTGGGGCTGCTGGAGTTTGCCAAAGTCGAGCTTTTGCCATGGATTGACGACGCGCACTGGCATGACGAGGTCGTTGGTGAAGAAGTCACCCATACCCGGCACATTGCTACCACCACCGACGATGACGATCTGCTCGATCTTACGTTCATCGCCAATCCGGTCGTTATAATAGCGGATCACCTTGCGAATTTCGGTGCTGATGCGCTTGAGGCTTGGTTTGAGTGCCTCGGTGATGCCAGCTTGGCGCGGCCCAGGAGAGAGGCCATTAAGCACTTTGAGCTGGTGGGCATTCTCGAGTGTGATGTTGAGATGCTTCGAGATGTCGATAGTGAAGGTATTACCGCCAATTGCCACTCCACCAGTGAGGCGGACGGCGCTTTTATCCAGCACAGCGATATCGGTACTCGCTGGGCCAATATCGACGACGAGTGTGAGAAGGTTGCCAGCATCAGCGCTGTCGAGCACGCGTGCAATAGCGTTGATATTAGGCTCAACAACTACTGGCACGAGTCCCACCGCTTCGGCTGCTTGCAAACAAGCGTCGACCAGCTGCTTAGGCACGGCTGACATCACAACGTTGAGCTGCTCTTTGGTGTGCTCGATCACTTCATAATCAACATAGAGCGAATCGAGCGGCAAGGGGATGTACTGATCGACCTCCACCTGGATAGCGCCATCGAGGTGCGCTGCTTCTTTGGCTGGGATCATGAAGGTGCGCGAGTAGGTGCGGCTGGTTGGCACACCAATCACTACGTGATCGCTGCCAAGGTTACCAATGAGATGTTCGTTGATGAGCGAGCTGAGGCGCTCGGCCAGGTAGGAGTCATCAGGGTTGTCGAGGGACGTTTGGACTTCCTTGGGGTCGAGGTCGAGCGAACCATAGCCTAGCACGAGCCAGCGCTTGGGGTCGATCGACATGATTTTGATGCCTGTCTGACTAATGTCGAGACCGATGATTGGTTTGTCGCGATAAAATAACTTTGCCATGATACGTTCGTTTCCGTCATTATAGCATAAGCGATATGATAAACGCTAGCGTTTTAAGGAGGATTGTCATGGATCGGTAGACTGTTGTTCGTGGTGTGATAATGGCAAAAAAAGACAGGTCGCTGGCCAGTGGCAGATCACGCTATCGGATAAAGAGCTGATGCGTGGTTGAAACGCTGACGGAGAATAGGGAATCCAGCCTTACTTAATCTGATTTGCCATATTCGAGATTGGCAACATCACCGAGGCGGCAATGAGCCCGACCATGCCGCCCATGATGACGATCATAACAGGCTCGATAATGGAGCTGATGCCATCAATCGCGACGTCCACTTCCTCTTCATAATAATCTGCCACCTTTACAAGCACGGTGTCGGTCTGGCCGGTCTCTTCGCCAACGGAAAGCATTTGCGCCACGATGGGTGGGAAGAGGGGGTTCTTCTCGATGATGCTCGAGAGGTTGCGCCCATTTTTGACTTGCTCAGCAGCATCATTGAGGGCATTTTCGTAGACTTTGTTGCCCACTGCCCGGGCAGTCACGCGGAGTGATTCGAGCACTGCTACCCCCGACCCCATCAACGCCGAAAACGTGCGGGCAAAGCGAGCAACGGCGATCTTGGTAATGATATCATTGATTTTTGGTATCTTGAGAATGATGGTGTGGAGCCAGAGCTTGCCTGCTGGTGTCTTGATATAGCGGCGGAAGAAGTATATCCCTGCACCGAGCGCAGCAATGATAAAGATCCCATACTGGATGATAAATGCACTCAGCCCGAGCATAAACTCGGTAATGGCGGGTAGCTTGGCGTCTGGCCCACCGAGGCCGCGCACAATGCTGCCGATTTGCGGAATAACAAAGACCATCAAGCCAAAAAAGGCGGCAATAGTGATAACAATGAGTACGGTAGGGTATGTCATGGCGCTTTTGATCTTCTTGCGCATACTGGCGTTTTTTTCTTGTTGCATGGCGAGGCGCTTGAGGATGTCATCAAGGATACCAGCCGCCTCGCCCGCGCGTACCATGTTAATAAAAACGGTATTAAAGGTCTCTGGGTGCTTTTCGAGTGCGTCGGCGAGTGCCATACCGCCCTCAACATCGCGTAGCAGGTCACCTGTCACTATTTGGAGGGCTTTGCTGCTGGTATGGTCGTGCAGCGAACCCATGGTGCGCAGCAGCGGCACACCAGCCGACACCATGGCACTGAGCTGGCGGGTAAACATCACCAAATCTTCACTCTTGACCTTATTACCACCAAAAAGGGTGAAGCTGGTGCGCTTTGGCTTGACCTCCTCAGCACTAATCGGTCGCAGGCCTTGGCGGCTTAGGCTAGATAGGGCACTGGCACGGTCGGGGGCGTCGATTGTCCCGTTGATGGAGTCGTTTTTGTTGGTGATGGCGATGTAGCGAAATTGTGGCATGTTATTCCTTTGTGACGCGGAGCACTTCTTCTACAGTGGTGTTGCCGCGGATTGCTTTTATTAATCCATCGGTGAGCATAGTGGTCATCCCCTCGGCGACGGCTTGGTCTTGAATTTCGTTGCTGGTATTGCCGCCGATAATCATCTTTTGGATTTCGCGCGAAGTGCCGAGGACTTCGTAGATACCCACCCGGCCCTTGAAGCCGGTGTGATTACACTCATCGCAGCCATTTGGGTTGGGCTGCCAGAGGGCGGCGATGGTCGTGTCGGTCGTGCCCCAGGGTGTCTCACCACCGACCTTTTGGACGATCGCCTGGGCCTCAAGCTGGTGGATGTAATAGAAATTTTGGCCCGGCGCAAGGTGGAAGAGGCGGACGATTTCTGCTACCTCTGTTTGGTTGGGTTCATAACTCTGGCGACAGTTCATACAGAGACGGCGCACCAGGCGCTGGCCTACCACGGCCTTAACGGTACTGGCGATAAGGAAGGGTTCGATCCCCATATCGAGTAGGCGCGGCAAACAAGTGGCGGCGTTATTGGTGTGGAGTGTACTAAATACCAAGTGACCGGTTAGGGCAGCTTGGACGCCAAGGTTGGCCGTCTCGCCGTCGCGGATCTCACCTACCATGATAATGTTTGGGTCTTGGCGCAGCAGAGCGCGCAAACCACTGGCGAAAGTCATGCCAGCTTTGCTATTGGTTTGGGTTTGGTTGACGCCGGGGATCTTATACTCCACCGGATCTTCAATGGTTGAGATATTGACCTCGGGTGTGTTAAGCATCGAAAGGACAGAGAAGAGCGAGGTAGACTTGCCACTCCCCGTTGGCCCCGTTACGAGGATCATCCCATTGGGCTCGGTTAGTGCTTGATTAATAACGGCTAGTGAATGCCCCCAGTAGCCGAGCTGCTCGAGTGTCACTGCTTGGTTGGATTCGTCGAGGATACGCATCACCACCTTCTCACCATCAGCGATGGGTAGCGTGCTGACGCGCAGGGCATATTGCTTGCCTGCGACTTTGATCTTAAAGCGGCCGTCTTGTGGCACGCGGCGTTCGTCTATCTTGAGGTTGGAGAGGATCTTAATGCGGCTGATGAGCGCACCGAGCACATTCTTAGGCAGCCGGTTCACTTCTTTAAGGACACCATCAATCCGGTAGCGCACCTGCACGAATTGCTCGCGGGGCTCGATGTGAATATCGCTGGCGTTGCTGCGGATGGCATACTCTAGTAGCAGGTTAACGGTCTGGGCAATTGGTGAGTCTTCTGCTACCTCTGCTTCGGTCACTTTTTGGTTGGAGCCATCATCCTCACGCTGGATGTCGATCACTTCCTTGAGCTCCTGCGTCACATCGCCGCGGTATCCCTCAAGACACTCCAAGATATTGCTGCGCGGTGCAATGTAGATGCGAGTATTGGTGCCGATCTCCTTCTCGATGAAGTTGACGGCTTGCACATCGTCTGGGTCATCCATCGCGAGGTGAATGAGCCCATCAGGGTCGATCTTGAAGATGACGGCATTATACTGGCGCGCGATTCGCTCAGGGATGCGCATGAGGATGTCGGAGGGGATATCACGCGGATCGGGCTCGATGTAAGGGATGTCAGCGTAGGTAGCGTAGAGCTTGGTGAGAGCACGTTCGTCGATGAGGTTATTTTGCAAGACAATATCTTGCAGCCGCAAATTAGACGACGCAGCCTCACTCACCAGTGGTTGGAGCTGCTGGCTGGTCGCAGCGCCACTGCGCTCGAGAAGTTTGACGATAGTAGAATCAGATATATGCATAGTACTTACGCTTATTGTAGCTCATTATGCTTATGCTGACTAGAGGATAGAGCGATATTCGTATCAACGGAGGTAAGGCTGTGCTATACTAGAGCCAGTATGCGTGTTATCTGTCAATCACTTGCTGATACATTACAACTTGGGCAGCGCCTCGGCCAGGCGTTACGCGGTGGTGAGGTGATTGTGCTGGTGGGAGATATTGGCGCAGGCAAGACGACGCTTGTTAAGGGGGTCGCGCATGGCCTCGCCATTACCGATGATATCCAGAGCCCAACCTTTACGATTAGTCGGTTGTATCATGGGCGCGATGATATCCAGCTTGCGCATTATGATTTTTATCGTTTAGGCGATGCAGGGGTGATGCAGCTTGAATTGGCTGAGGCGATTGTTGAGCCTCGCACAGTGACTATCATCGAGTGGGCTCAGGCTGTGGCAGAGGTCGTTCCACCCGATCACCTAACGATCACGATTACTGCACAGAGCGAAACAGCTCGCCAGCTGGATATTGAGGCTGGTGGCACCGTGTCAACCCAGCTTCTCCAGGAGGTATCGGCGTGATTATTTTGTGGAATAGCGCAGGGATGGTGGTGGAGCTAACACTGGTAGATGACACTGGTACTCAGACGAGCTATGAGTGGCCAGCTGGTCGCACCCTGGCACGTGATATGCTAGCGTATCTGCGTGATCGCCTGGCCGAGCATGGCAAGACACTAGCGGATGTCACTGGCATTGGGGCCCGGTCTGGGCCGGGGAGCTTTACGGGGCTGCGGATTGGCCTAACGGTACTTAATACACTTGCGCACGAGCAGCATATCCCGATCGTTGGCGCAATGGGTGATGATTGGCGCGCTGCCTGCCTTAAGCGGCTAGCACATGGCGAGGATGATAGCATTGTCTTACCTCAGTACGGTGCAGCTGCACACATTACCCAGCCAAAGAAGTAGCTAGTATGAAGCATAAGGGTAATAAATCGTTACCTCTGTAAATAGATAGACCTTTATATTGCCAGTTGCGCAAATTGGCCAAAACGCGATACAATATACTAGTCTGTAGATAGTTTTAATGTTTGATAATACCGGTGTGGGCTGACGCAAGTCTGATGTAATAAGAACAACACATATCCGGAGAAAGGAATACCATGATAGAAGTACTATTCGCGGCGATTGGCGTGGCGCTTGGTTTTGGTGGCAAGTACGCCTACGATCGTCAGCAAACTACCAATGGTCAGCGGACAATTGACAAAGAATTGGCTCAGGCCAAGCAGCAAGCGGGCGATATCGTCCTCAAGGCCAAGGACGAGGCGCTACGGATCGAGAACGAGCGCCGCCGCGCCATGCAAAAGACAGAGAATCGCTTGCTCGAGCGCGAGGCAAGCCTCGATCGCAAACTCGACGAGCTCGACCGCCGCAGTGAGAAGCTCCGCAAGAGTGAGACAGAGGTCGACGAGCTGAAGAATGAGATCCGCGAGATTCGGGGCCGGCAGCAGGCCAAGCTCGAGAAAATCGCTGGTCTCACCAAGCAAGATGCCGCCAGTAAGCTGATGCACATGACTGAGCGTGATATCCGCCAAGACTTGACTGGCCTGGTGGATAAATTACAGCGCGAAGCGATGGACGATGCCGAGGAGAAGGCCCAGATGATCCTCGTGACAGCGATGGAGCGCATGAGTAGCGAAGTAACAGCCGAGCGCACAGTCACTGCCATTAAGCTGCCCGACGACGATATGAAGGGTCGTATCATTGGCAAAGAAGGGCGCAATATCCAGGCTCTGCAGCGAGCCACCGGTGTTGACATCTTGGTAGACGACACGCCAGGGATGATTGTCCTCAGTAGCTTTGATCCAGTGCGTCGCCAAGTGGCACGCCTGAGCCTCGAGATGTTAATGAAGGACGGGCGGATCCACCCTGGTCGCATCGAAGAGGTTGTGGCCAAGGCAAATAAGCAGATTGACAAAGAAGTCGTGCGGGCTGGTGAAGATGCGGCGCGTGAGATTGGCGTAGCCGGTATTCCAAAGGAGCTGCTCCACCTTGTGGGTGAGCTGAAATTCCGGACGAGCTATGGCCAAAACGTCTTGAAGCACAGCACTGAGATGGCCCAGATTGCCGGGCTAATCGCAGCAGAGATTGGGGCAGATGTACGTACCGTCAAGATCGCCACGCTACTCCACGACATGGGCAAGGCGGTGACGCACAAGATGGAAGGCAAGCACCACCATATTGGGGCGGAGCTGGCCCGCAAGGCAGGTTTGAGTGAGGCAATTTGCCACGCCATTGAGGCTCATCACGATGATATTGAAGCTACAACACCTGAGGCAATTGTTGTGCGAGTGTGTGATGCGGCTAGTGCTGCACGGCCTGGTGCGCGCAATATGAGCGCTGAGAACTTCGTCGAGCGCATGCGCGACCTCGAGAATGTTGCCACCAGCTTCCGCGGCATCGACAAAGCTTATGCAATTAGTGCTGGCCGCGAAGTACGTGTCATCGTCCGGCCAGAGGTGGTGGATGACCTCAGTGCCATCAAGCTCGCGCGCGATATCGCTACCAAGATTGAGAGTACTATGCAGTATCCTGGTACAATCAAGGTTAACGTAATCCGCGAGACACGAGCGATCGAGTTCGCCAAATAGAGTCTAATGACTCAACTCATTACAGACAAAACCCGGTCAAGTAAATTGGCCGGTTTTTTGCCGTGTGGGTGTGTAGTTCGAAGCGTGAATGCGCACATGAGCTCAAGTATATCCCCATTTCGTGACGTTGTGATGGCAATGAGATATGCATCTTTTAAATCGCCTGAGAGTTAATCATCCTTCAGCTCCAGGCTTGACCATCAGCTTAGTAGGTGTTTTATGCGCTTCTTGTATGAATGGCAGGAGTGTGAGTAGATGCAAAAAAGTGATAGCCTTAAGTCTATAAACTCAACACCACAAAAGGGCTGGTGTGGACGAGACGCCCCCATTCTATAGTGGATATAGGATAGAGTAGGATATAATACAAATCTTTTACTCTGTGACAAGCGGCCAAGAAGGAAGAAGAGAGGAGAAATGACTTTTGGAGTCTGCAAAATGCAGGATAGCATATAAGACCAAGACGACTGCAAAGGCAAAAAGAGTTGCCGCCCGAATAAGATCATTAATAGGGGAGGTTATCGTGCGAGCGATATATGAATTTGCTTTATCTAAGAATGATCTTGTAGCGTGCAAAACACCGACGCTACGATGCCGCCTCACCCTGCTTCTCGGCAACAATGACGACTCGGCCAGTCTTGGCACCGCCTAAGTCGCAGCTGTAGAGTGTGAGGCGGGCGTCTTCTGTTGGAGCTTCGATCTCAACACTGGTTGGCTTGACGTCAAACTTTTTGGTGATTTTGTAGTTGTAGCGTTTGCCTTGGTAGTCGGCGAGAATTTGGTCGCCCAGGGCGAGCTTGTCGATATGAAAGAATGGTGATTTTTCTACTGTACCGCCAGGTGTAGGCTGGATGCTAAAGCGGTGGGCTGCCACGACGAAGTTGCCACCCTTCTCGGGGTTGCCATGGTCGGGGTAGCGCCACCACGCACCACGGTCGAGGGCGAGTTTTCCATTGGTGCCGTACGGGATATTAACGCCAATCTTAGGGATGATAATACGATTATCCTTGGCCTCAGGCTTAGCAAGTGTCGCTACAGTGATTGGCTTGGTGAAGTGCGGTGCAATGATCGGTGAAGTAGTGAGCAGGAGTAGATACCCTCCCACTAACAAAAAGAGGACTGCGATAGTACCGAATATCCAGTTTGGTATCGAAATGCGTGGCATGCGCATACGCGAACGACGCGGCGCAGATGGCTGCCGCTTTGCTTTATTCATTGCTAGCATAATAACTCCTCATCTCTGTCTATTATACGGCACGAGCAGCAGCACGCCAATAGCATGACCATCATAGTATCAACGAGCATAGTGTGTAATCCTACTAGAGAGTGGGATGGATGGATAAAGATATCTAAAGCTAAGTGCTAAATTTCTCAGATGTCTTCACCCACAGATCTACTTGATGTAGTATGGAAGCTAATTATAATCTGGCAGTGGGTCAAGTGTGTGGTGTTGTCTCTTGTAGCGATCTGAAGCAATGAGCAATGAGTGAATAACCAGATACTGAAAAGATGATCCTGGAGATGCATTCTAAAAAAGCCACCCACCCCAAGCAAGGGTGGGTAGCAAAAAGTAGTGGAGTAGGCTACTGCTTGAATGGATGCGCGAGAGTGAGACTCTCGTCTGCTTCGGCAATGCGGAGTAGCTCGTTGTACTTCGCTACGCGGTCGGTGCGCGAGAGCGAGCCGGTCTTGATCTGCCCACAGCCCAGGCCAACTGCCAAGTGGCTGATTGTGGTATCCTCAGTCTCGCCAGAGCGGTGACTCATCACAGTGCGCCAGCCAGCGTTTTGGGCAAGCTGCACAGCTTGGATTGTCTCGCTGAGAGAGCCGATTTGGTTGGGTTTGACAAGGAGTGCATTGGCGGCATCTTGGTCGATCGCTTGCTGGATGAGGCTTGTATTAGTGACGAGTAGGTCATCGCCTACCAGCTGGACGCGGTCGCCGAGGCGCTGGCGGAGCTGCTGCCAGCCCTCCCAGTCGCCCTCGGCCAGGCCATCCTCGATGCTCACAATTGGGAATTCGTCGACAAGGGCAGCGAGCCAGTCAATCATCTCGCTACTGGTCAGGCTCTTGCCTTCGCACTTTAGCTCATAGCGGCCATCATGATAGAACTCGCTTGAGGCAGCATCCATTGCAAAGACGACGTCTGTGCCAACGGTGTAGCCAGCATTGGTGATCGCTTCGCTCAGCAAGGCGAGCGGCTCGCGGTTACCCTGGCGGACGCGTGGTGCATAGCCACCTTCGTCGCCAACAGTAGTGGGGTAATCGTGTGCTTTGAGGACTTTAGCAAGAGCGTGGAAGATTTCGGTGCCCATGCGGAGCGTATCTGCAAAGGTCGTCGCACCTTTGCAGATGATCATAAACTCTTGGATATCGGTCGCAAAGGCGGCGTGCGCACCACCGTTGAGAACATTCATCATTGGCAGGGGAAGACTTGGTGTGCTGTCAGTTTGCTCGGCAATGTAGCGCCAGAGTGGTTGCTGCTTGGCATTAGCAACAGCCTTGGCAGTAGCCAGGCTAACACTGAGGATGGCATTAGCACCGAGCTTAGACTTGTTATCTGTTCCATCAAGAGCAAGCATTGCATTATCAATCGCTTGCTGGTCGCTCGCATCGTGACCCACCAGTGCAGGAGCGATAACGTCGTTAACATGGGCAACTGCCTGGCTTACTCCTTTGCCAGTCCACTGATTGCCACCATCGCGTAGCTCCAGTGCTTCGCCCGCACCAGTACTTGCCCCGCTCGGGACGGCCGCTCGGCCCAGCGTGCCATCAGCAAGGATGACGTCCGCTTCGACGGTGGGGTTGCCGCGGCTGTCTAAAATTTGTCGTGCTTTTATGGTGTGGATAGAGTAGTTGTTCATATCTTCTAGTATACCATCGAATGGAAGGCGATCGCCATTACCGTTGAAATAGCATGAATCAACTGCGAAAATTTTCATGCCAGACAAGGATATTGACAAAAGGTCATTTTGTAGATTCAAGCATTGTATTTGCTGACACACATGGTACAATATAATTACGGCAACGGTTAATGAAGCGGAGGGTTGCAGCAACCCTGTGTTCTTCGTTTCGCACCTACACAGTAAGGAGGGCTATTCCCATGACATTCAAAAAAGTAGGTATCCTTAGCGTATTGGCAGTTGGCTCAATGGCGGCGGGATCTTTGCTGTTTAATACAGCACCAGCGTCGGCAGAGAGTTTCGGGCCGACCGCCAATGACAACGGTACGTCCGTTGTCCAATACTACGATGGGACGAAACTGTTTTGCGTTTCTGATGCAAACTACCCCGATGGCACACCTGGCACGACAGCCTTTACGGTTGCGCCAACCCAAGGTAATGGTCCCAGTTATGGCCGAATCCTTGGCGCTGGCGAGACTGGCTGTGTCAGTCTTGAGGCAGCACCAGAGGGAGCAGCATATCGCTACTGGCTGTTGTCTCGTACCGACGGATCAGTATACCAAGGCGATTTCGTTCGCTAAATAACTACTCACTGTAAGTACCCGATATACCCAAAAAACGAAAATGAAAACCCCGTTGTCGCAGCCCCCTTCCGGGGGCTTTTTGAATCTTGAGCGATTACACAGTTCTTGCATTACTCTCTTAGTAGGTAGGTGTATAGCACTCGCGCCAATAGTGCCGTATAATGGAGACATGACAGGAACACTTATCATCAGCCGACACGGCGAAAGCGAATGGAATCTACAAGGTAAATGGACAGGCTGGACGGATATAAGCCTCACTGAAAAGGGTAAGAGCGATACACGTCAACTCGGCGAGTTCTTGCGTGGTCGCACCATCGATGCGGTATATACCTCGGCGCTCAAACGGACGCATGAAACACTTGATGCGTTGATGGAAGGTGCGGACAACCCAATCCGCTCAAGTGATGCTGCGGTGGTACACGCGTCTGAGCTTAACGAGCGTGACTACGGTGACCTAACTGGCAAGAACAAGTGGGAAGTCAAAGAAGAGATTGGTGAGAAGGCCTTTAACGGTATTCGGCGCGGCTGGGATTATCCTGTACCCGGTGGTGAAACACTCAAAGATGTATATGAGCGCTCGATCCCGTATTTTGAGTCAGAGATCTTGCCGCGACTCCAGGCGGGCGAGACTGTATTGATTGTGGCGCATGGCAACACGATTCGCGCGCTTATGAAGTATCTTGACCGAATTCCGGAGGAAGATATGGGTACAGTGGAGATGCCCTTTGGCCAGTTGCTTGTTTACACGTTTGAGTCCGATACAGTATATCCTACTGCGTGCGATGTACTCAAGGCAGATATTGTACCACCCAAAGCGTAGTAGTATCAGCAGTCTACGTTTCCGTGATGCGCCAGCTATATGCTGGTTGGTGATTGTTTACTATAGTTTCTTAGATAAATATCGCAGGGCGACCTTGTGTTTGTGGGGTGAGTATATTGGTCTTGATAGCAAGACAGTAGACAAGCCGCCATATTGTGTGGTATGATGGCAAAGTCTTGTATCGCGGGGTGTGGCGCAGCTTGGTAGCGCGCACCGTTCGGGACGGTGAGGTCGCTGGTTCAAATCCAGTCACCCCGACCATGCCTTGCTAGCAAAGAGTGGTCGCCCGTGTGATATAAAACGTATCGGGGTGTGGCGCAGTTGATAGCGCGCGCGGTTTGGGACCGCGAGGTCGCTGGTTTGAGTCCAGTCACCCCGACCATATTTTTGTAAGTAATTTTGATCTGGCTCGTGTAGTCAGATTATTTTTGATAGGTACACAATATTTAGTGCGAACAAGAGCACCGTGAAGAGAAGACTGGGATGAGTGAGTATGACGTGCTCGTTTTTGCAGCTAGAATCCTTAAATATGGTTACCCTGCCACAGAATACAGAACGCGGCACCCCGATACAGTTACCCCAGCTGAGATAGCAGCAATGGATCCGCATGAATTTTCAGACTTTGCAACTGCACAAAGTGTGATTGATGATTTTCGTACTATTCCTCCCGCTCATCAAAGGACCGATTGATCTAAGTCGTTTTTTCACCTGCTTTACTAAGGATGAATTTTATAACTATAGTAACAAATGGGTTGCCAGCGATCATTGTCGGTTAATTAAAAGAACAGTGGTAAAATTGCACACCATAGCATCAGTTTGTGCTGTCGTGTATAATGACCAGTAGTTATGGTAGCGCAGTCTTCTCAGCCAGCAAAGTCGAAGGAGCAGCCCAAGCAGCCACAGCCGCGGCGGCTTGCGCTTTTGGTGACGCATTTCTGCGCGTCGATGGGGTATCTCTTTTGTTTGCTGCTATGGGTGTGGTGTGCAATGCAGCTACTCTACCCATATATCACGCGAGATAAGGCGCTTTGGGTCATACCAGAGCCGCATGATCAGCCAGAGATCACACTTCCACAGGGTATGCCCTCGGGAGCAGATTTGCCGCAGCCAGTAGCGATTGCACTCGTGGCGATCATCACCATCGGTATGATTGGATGCGGCCTCTATATGCTGGTCATGCTGCCGCGCAATATTGCCAAAACAGGCGAGCGCGTAGTAAAAAAGACAACGAAAGCAGTTGCACCCCTAGCGACAAAAAACCACCAGCCAGTGAGCAAGAAGCAGCGCATCATCCTCAACGCGCGCATTGCGGCAGGTATTAAGGCATTGGCTTGTGTCGTACCGGTGATTGTCCTAATGATCTGGCCGGGTGCGGCACCACTGTCACAGCATGTGGTACGGATCGTTGCAGTGTTTTGTGCAGGCATGGCATCCTTGAGCTTCTTGCTCCAGTATGCGCTAGCACGGATGCTTGGTGTGCCTGATACGCTCCTCAAGTAATTAGTATTTTCTCCTGATATAACAATACCTCTGCTCTTGGCAGAGGTATTGTGCATTTGAGTGCTATCCTTGCGGCGGGAAGGGATCCTTCTTGGGTGGGACGGTATCGGCATCGCGATACTGGGCGCTACCGTCGGCACGCTGGATCCTGAGCTCGCCACCACCGTGTTGGCGCATGTAGTGCCTGGTTTGGTCGATGACTTCCTCCTGGGTGGCGCCCACAAAGTGGACGCGGCCAGTGCCGTCGGCGACTGCCTGGTAGCCTTTGAGTTTGTTACCGCTAATCGTAAAATTTTGTGCCATGGAGTACTCCTCGTGCGGCTTTAACGATATTGGTATGCAAGGTGCCAACCCTGCCTCCTTCTAGCCTAATACAAGATTGCTTATTAGGCAAATTGATACTTTAGGGAGTAATGAGTTGAAGTGAGTTTAAAGCGGAAAAATAATTGTTTGATATATCACAGGTGAGGTTGATGGTGATACACGAGCACTTTTGATCTGGCCAAAGTATAGTGTATAGCGTTGGTGGCTCATAATTATGGATAAAATGGCTATGACATATATGCGATATGGCCAAAGTGTGCTATAAATATAAGCATAAGAGTATTTTGGAGGGGGAATAATGAAACGATGGGGATTGAGCGTCGTGCTGCTGTGCGGTGCACTCTATGGGCTCGCGATAGCTCCGTCAGCACGGGCAAATACATCGCTGTGTGGTACAAATGATCAGCTATTTCGAGCGGTGCGCCGGTCACTGGCGACTGATTCTGCGCCAACAGCGCGGGCGATGGCATGGCTCAAACAGATGATGGAGCCAAAGCGCAACCAGGGTGATGGCAGTACTATTACACCAGCACAAGCCTATGGCTTTGACTATCAAGCAAAGGTGAGCGGGCGCTTCACGCTTGCACACTCACGACAAACTGAAAGTGCGACGCCGCTCACAGTCCCTAATACTACACAAGCTGCCGAAGGTTACCGCGGCACAGTAAAAGGAACAGCACCAACTGGGGCTAATCCACGTGAAGTGCGGGCGTATCTCTACAGTGATGCTGAATATGAGCAGCCAGCTGCTATACCCGCAGCAGTGCAGCCTGATGGTACATGGACGCTTGACCTCTCACCCGTTAATCCGGCGTTTGCGGGGTCGTGGCACTTCCGGCTATACGACACAGTGACGGGGCAGCAAATTGGCGAGAGCTGGCCGCGACCTATTACATATAAGAATCTGGAGGTGCAGCTCTACGCGGTATCTGATAAAGAATACCTCCAAGCTACGCAGCCAGCCCAGGCAGATAATACTTTTAGTTTCGATGCAGTAGGTAAGGGGCATAAATTAATTCGCCTCTATGACACGGCAACTAAAACCATCATTGCTGAGTATTTCAAGCCAGAGCTGGTGGGGCTCATTCGCTCGTATGAGTATGCACCGGGCCAAGACGGCTATGGTACGCCACGTGAGTCGTACAGCTATGTGTATGATCAGTCGCTGGCGCTACTTGTGGCGATTGGTGCGGACGATCGGGCAATGGCAGATAAACTCGTGCATGGCCTAAGCGCAATCCAAGTCAAGGCCGGTGAGCAGAAGGGGGCCTTCCCGGCGAGTGTACACCAGCTTGATTATACAGGGATCCAGCAGCCGATTTATTATACTGGTGGCATTGCCTTCGTGCAGTATGCGCTTATTCGCTATATGGAAAAGTATGGTGATCAGCAAGGGGTGCGCCAGATGATTCTTGATACCTTCCGCTGGCTTGAGACGATGAAGACGACGACTGGTGATGCTGCTGGATTGTTCCGTGGCGGAGTACGGATCGACAATGGCGTCAAGAAGGATATCGCGTGGCATGCTACCGAGCATAACACCGACATGTGGCATGTGTACGAGCGAGCAGCTCGCGTGCTGGGCGATAAGCAGTATGCCCAGAAGGCGGATGAACTTGCCAAAGCAACGGTGGCAAAACTATGGAATACACCCGAAGGGCGGTTTAACCAAGGATATAACGACAGCAGCAAGGCGCTTGATACAACAAGCTGGGGCTCAATTTTCCTTAATGCGATTGGCGAATACGACAAAGCTAAGCAAGCACTCGCTCATACTGCCAGCTACAAAACAACCGATGGTGCGGCAAAAGGCTATACACCGTATTTGACAGGTAATTACGTGCCAACCGTATGGTTTGAAGGGACGTATGGCGTAGCGCAGGCGCATACTATCGCTGGAGACACGGCCACGGCGCGGGCAATCTTGACAGATACTTACCCGGCGCAGCGGCCCAATGGTGCATGGCAGTACGCCTCCAAGGCAGATCTGCCAAATGAACTAACCAATGCAAACTCGGTGGCATCGACGGCGTGGTATGTGTTGGCAGCCAGCTATCCAGAAGCGATTTGGTCGGAGTGCCGCGCAGCACTGGCGACAAATCCGCTCGATCCAAATAAATCCAACCAGCCCACTCAGCCAGGCAAGCCAAGCCAATTCCACGGCCTCTTAGCCGACACCGGCATATCGCTCTGGCAATTTGTTCTTGTGACAGCGGTGTTGCTTGCTAGTGGGATGCTACTAGCGCGCTATGTGCGACGCGCATAACAGTCACTACTTTAACCCCCGAAAAGTGCTTGATTTGATGTTATCATACATCTTGTTGTCTTGAAGGAATTTCTTCATCGCTTTTACATCATCAGGCTGTCCAGCTAAGAGATACTGAGCTTTCTTGCCGTACGTATCTATCGACTTTTTAAAGCGTTCTTGACTCAGGGAAAGACTGGCATTGGTTTCATAGGTGACATTAGCTGTCTTATTTGCTAATTCCGAGAGCTCCTTGTCAAACACCGTTACTCCCTTGTCTAAATGGTAGAGAACGATAGGGCGCTTGCCAGCCCACTGCCTGACAATTGGTCGCATTGCTGAGATACCGACATCAGAGGCGAAGCAAACCAGCGGCTCGTTGCCGTCTGTAACTGACAAAGAAGATTCCAGCCAACTCATCTTGACCTGACTACCTGCTGGTAGGCTCGTCAAAGCTTTTTTATAAGGGCTACCACTATTGTGGGTTAGGATAACGATTTCATTGTCCTTGGGGCTAGAGGCGATGCTGAGCCAACGACTTGTCTGTTCGCCCTTATGATCATTCTTTTCACCACCAGATGCCGTACTAGGGAGCGTGATCTTGGCATAAGAGCCTGCCTTCCATGTCATATTGGCAGGTTTTACCAGGCGAATGATATGGAGATCGCCGCCAGGGTTTTCGATAGATGTGACCGATAACGTTTGGCTTCTTCCTAAGTAGGCGATGACACCCCAAACGATAAGACCTGTCGCCGCAAGAATAGCTATAACGATGATAACCATTTTGTTACTCCTTTTCATTATGTAAAACACCTCTCGCAAAGGTAGTGGCAAGTACTTCTAGCGTCCTACCGATACCCGGAAAATCGCTTTCCGTGATATGTATATCCATGTAGTAAAACAAATTATAAACCTGTAAAATATTCTGAATCTTCTCCTCTGAATATCCTTCTGCCACCATACGATTAGTAAACGTTTCGACTAAAAACTGATGAAAGGTATTGGTGGATTTGCCCTTGCCTGAAGAATAGTGGCTGCGCAGCGTGCGAGAGATGGCTGGGTTATGCCATTCTGCCAGGATTTTATTGGACGAAACCAGGCTACGTGACTGCTCAAAAATCTGCCTCACAAGTTCAACCAAATCTTGCTGCCAATCGATGTCATCCATCATTGCTTGGCGAATGCGGTCATTCTCCTCAACGTACACATCCAGAAAGATAGCTTCCTTGCCGTCGTAGTAGTTGTAAAAAGAACCAACTGCTACACCAGCTTGTTTAGCGATTTCTGAGATCCCGGCCTCTTTATAACCCTTTTTTGAGAAGACATCATAGGCGGCGGTTTTTAATGTTTGCTTCTTGTCCAATGCTCGTAACCTCCTTCGTTGTAATACTATGAATGAATAAATTTTTATATTCATTCATAGTATATGAAAACAATAACTAGTCTGTCAATAGAGAGATCTGCTTGATTATTCTTTTCGATTGTCAACCCGATTGACGAGGCTATCTAATGAAGTGCCATGTAGCCTGGATTGAGTGTGATTCAGTAAAGATCGATACCTAAACTAACGAGAGTGTGTCATTGGCTCTGTATCTTATCCACCAGCTTCGTTAGCTTCACGCCACCGTACATCCAGTGGTCAGCGCCGCGGTATGCGCCGGAGTTGTTGACTTCGCCGCGCTGGGTGTAGATCAGGCGGGTGAGGGCAGACAGGCGCCAGGTTTTGCCGCCGTAGGATGCTTCGCGTGGGCCAGCGACAACGGCGGTGATGGTTGGGTCTTTGATGAAGTGGATGCTCGCGCCCTTGTCGATACCCTTTTTGTAAAAGCTAAAGCGCTGGTCTTGCTGGTGCGCGGTGGTAACGGCTTCGAACGAGTCGGCTTTGCTGGTGGATTGAGCTGGCTTGGGGTAAATTTGCGTGCCATCAAGGGCGAGCAGCAGCCGCTGGATAAGATATTCATCGAGCGCAAAGAACTCACTCCGGCCAATGCGGTGCTTGCTAAAGACTTCGTGTAGAAGCTGCTCCTTCTTGTGGTAATTATCTACCTCAATGGCAACCAGCCGCTGCAGCCCAGTGATATTAGAATAGCCGTTGGACTCGAGGTATTGCATGCGTGCCTCGAAGCGGTCGGCGCTGGTCTTGCCAATTTTGACCAAGCCATCAATGGCACTGGTCATAACATAAATCACTCCGCGCAGCTCGGACATGGTTTTATTGTAGCAGACTGTGGGGTGGGGGAACAACCGACGACAATATAGCGTTCAAACCAACCTCGTTAATTAGGGGCGCTTGCAGTATAATGAGTGGCATGACAACAGGGGACAATCGTAAAGAACAAGAACGCAGCAAGCTGTAGGAAACCAAAGTTTTCGGTGTATAATACGAACATATTACCAAAGGGGAAATGAATGTCTGAAGACCAAAAACACCAACTACAAACGTCACTATGGAATATTGCGAATGATCTGCGTGGTAAGATGAATGCCGATGAGTTCCGTGACTATATTCTTGGCTTTATTTTCTATAAATATCTATCTGAAAAGCTTGAGCTCTATGCGGATGGATTGCTAGAGAGCGAGGGCACAACGTACTGCCAGCTCAACGATACGGATGCTGATTTTATTCATGAAATCCGTAGTGCAGCGCTCGATAGCTTGGGGTATTTCTTGCTGCCAAGTGAGCTTTTTACGCGAATGGCAGAGCGCACTGAGCTGAGCGATTTTATCGAAGATTTGCAGGCTATTTTGAACCATATAGAGCAGAGTACTGTCGGCACCAGTAGCCAGGACGATTTTGACCATCTGTTTTCTGAGCTAGATCTTAACTCTACCAAGCTTGGTAAAACTGTGGGCGAGCGTGCTGAGCTAATTGCTAAAGTGCTTCGCCACCTCGGCACTATTGACTTCCAGCTAGGTAATAGCCAAATCGATATTTTGGGTGACGCCTACGAATATCTTATTAGCCAGTTCGCTAGTGGTGCAGGCAAGAAGGCTGGTGAATTCTACACGCCACAAGAGGTAAGCGAAGTTCTTGCGCGCATCGTGACGCTGGGCAAAACGCGTATTCGGAGTGTGTATGACCCAACTTGCGGCTCGGGCTCACTGCTTCTACGAATTGGGCGGCATGCCCAGGTGAGTGAATATTTTGGCCAGGAAATGAACGGTACCACCTACAACCTAGCCCGCATGAATATGATTTTGCACGATATTCACTTTGATGCGTTTGATATCAAGAACGATGATACGCTTGAGCATCCACAGCATCTGAGTCAGCGCTTTGAGGCAGTGGTGGCCAACCCACCCTTTAGTGCCAAGTGGGCGGGTGACAAAAACCCACTGCATGCGAATGATGAACGCTTTAGCCCATGGGGTAGATTGGCGCCAAGTAGCAAGGCAGACTATGCCTTTATTACCCACATGTTGCACCACCTGGCGGATAATGGCACCATGGCGGTTGTTATGCCGCATGGGGCGCTATTCCGCGGCGCGGCAGAAGGTATAATTCGCCAGCACATTATCGAGCGGAATTTGCTTGATGCAGTGATTGGTCTGCCGGCAAATTTGTTCTACGGCACCAGTATTCCGGCTTGTATTTTGGTATTTAAAAAGTGCCGCACACACACCGGCGTACTATTTATTGATGCCAGCCGTGAATTTATTAAGGGCAAGAACCAAAACCAATTAGGCGCAGATAATATTAATAAGATTATAGATACGTACGCTAACTGGGCAGAGGTGGATAAATACAGCCACATCGCTGAGCCAACAGAGCTAGCCGAGAATGACTACAACCTTAACATCCCGCGCTACGTAGACACCTTTGAAGAAGAGGTACCAATCGACCTTACCGCCACCGCGCATGACATTCGCCAAATTAATACTCAGCTGGCCGAGGTAGATAAAACCATCGCTGCCTTTTGCCAGGAACTGGGGATTGAGGGCGTGGAGTGATGAACGCTATAAAGCGGGCGCCCCAGCTGCGGTTCCCGGAGTTTGCGGGTGAGTGGCGAGAGAAGCGGTTAGGGGAGATATTCCTATTTAAGAGAACAAATTCACTTTCTCGAGCTCAGTTAGATATTCACGGTGTAGTTAAGAATATTCATTATGGTGATATCCATACTAAGTTTCCTACTGTTCTTGATAGCACCCGAGATGACATAAGCTACATAAGGAGCAGTGTCGGTGATAATGTCGGTGATTTTTTGTATGATGGTGACTTAGTGGTGGCAGATGCTTCTGAGGATTATAATGATATCGGTAAAACTGTTGAGATATCAGGAGTAGACAATAATGAAGTAAAAATAGTTGCCGGTTTGCATACACTTGCTTTGAGTCCATACAGTAATTATGCGAATGGGTTTATGGGATACCTGTTCAAGACAGAGAGCGTACATAGGCAGATGGTTCGAGTCGCAACAGGAGTCTCTGTACTTGGTCTTTCAAAGAGCAATGTATCAGATATGTGTCTATTAGTCCCACCACTAGAAGAACAGCAAAAAATTGCTGCATTCCTTGCTACGGTGGACAAGCGGGTGGCGCTGCTAGAGCGCAAGGTGCAGCAGCTAGAGACGTACAAGCACGGTGTCATGCAGCAGCTGTTTAGCCAGCAGCTTCGCTTCACTCGCCCAGACGGTTCACACTTCCCAGCGTGGCAAGAGAAGCGGCTCGGGGAGATAACTGTAAATAAGCCTTCTACAATTACTGCTGGCCAGCTATCTGATAGCTTTGAAGGCTATGCGGTCTATGGTGCTTCTGGTATTGCGGGCTATGTAAAATCATTTCAACATGAACAGCCGTATACTGCTGTTGTTAAGGACGGTGCAGGAGCTGGTCGCCTTCTTTGGTGTGAAGGTGAGACTTCGGTGTTAAGTACATTGACTGTTTTATTGTCAAGGCAAGGCATAGATGCAGGCTATCTACACTATGTGCTTCAGGGTATAGATTTCTCTAAGTATATCACTGGCAGCACTATTCCACATGTGTACTACAGGGATTTTTCAAAGGCAAAATTGAAGGTGCCTATATTTGAAGAGCAGCAAAAAATTACTACATTTCTCTCTGCGCTAGATGAAAAAATTGCCCTCACTCGCCAGCAGCTGGATAAAACAAAACAATTTAAAAAAGGATTATTGCAAAGGATGTTTGTGTAGGTTATTTTCCGGTTTTAGTATTAAATAAGAATTTAACAACAATTATGCAAAGCGCAAAAATCTCGGCCAGGTTGCTTGCCACAAAAGTAGGAAGAGTGTTACCAGTAAATGTTAGTATCCCAAGGCCCGTGAGATATACAATACCCATATTGCCAATAAGTATTACCGATATAATCAACAAAAGACACTTGCCCCATAGTTGTCTTAACTCAATAATATTCCTTAATTCAGATATTTTTACATCCGTATCGAGGCTTTTCTTTATGACTTTTTGTTCTGTAGTTACCTCTATTACAGAATCATCTTTTATTTGGTCTGGTACATCGCCTATACGTTGAAGAATAGCAGCTACGTCATTTGGCTTTTCTATATTACTGCTCATCTTGACAAGAGATTTAGGTTTAATAAGCGATATTCCATTGCCACAGTAGATACACCGAACTTACTAGCTAGTAGCTCTGGGGATGATTGTAGGAAGGGGTATAACCTTATCTCATTTTTAATCATTTCTTCTGGCATCAGCAGGTTCGCAGCAAAATAGTCTGCCTCTTTCTCTTTTTGCTCTTTAATGCCTGTATAGGTGTTATTTCTTCTAAGGAGGCCATACTCATCTGGTTGATGCTTAAGAAAAAAGTGGCCAAGCTCGTGAGCGATTGTGAAGGTTCGACGAGCTATTGAATTCTCTACGTTTACGTAGATAGTGCCTGTAGATGAATCAAGGAATCCCGAGACATCTTTATCCCCCTGAGGCATTTTGCGGTACTCTATAGATAAGCCTGCGTCACGAGCTATTTGAAAAACATTAACAAAAGGCTTGACTATTTCATTATTTTTTAAGATGTTAGATGCAGCTTTTTCAATATCTAACATCCTGGCCTTGTCCATCTGTATCCCCTCTTTAAATAAAGAAATGTAAACTAATAGCTTAAGTATATCACTGGCTTTAGTAGAAATAAAGAGTGCTTAAGGCATTTTTCAGTGCTATAATCACAATAGCATGACCCACCAATCCGAACGAACCCTTGAAAACGATCTCGTCGCCCAGCTAGTAGCTGGTGGGTATAGTAAGGTTGATGTGCCTGACGAGGCGGCGATGCTGGCTAATCTACGGCGGCAGTTAGAAACGCATAATGCTGCCAAGCTCGGTGGCGTACCGCTTACGGATACGGAATTTAAAAGTGTGCTAAACCACTTGGGCCGTGGCACGGTGTTTGAGCGGGCGAAGACGCTGCGCGATAAAATGCACCTTGTGCGTGAGGATGGCAGTAGTGTATATTTAGAGTTTTTTAATACAAGCCAGTGGTGCCAAAACGAATACCAGGTGGCGCAGCAAATTACTGATACCGGCACCTACGAAACGCGCTATGACGTGACTATACTAATTAATGGCCTGCCATTAGTACAGATAGAGCTTAAGCGCCGCGGGATAGAGCTGCGCGAGGCGTTTAACCAGATCAATCGCTACCGCCGCTATAGCTATAGCGCGGGTTATGGACTATTCCAGTATGTGCAGCTGTTTGTCATAAGCAACGGTGTGGATACGAAATATTATGCCAATACGGTAAGTAATAGCGGTGATAAGAAAGCAAGCTATGAGTTTACCTACTACTGGACGGATGAGCAGAATGTGCGCATAAGCGAGCTAGGGCAGTTTGCGGATATCTTTTTGGAGCGGTGCCATCTGTCGCAGATGATTGCTAAATATATTGTACTGAATGAGTCGACCAAGACATTGATGGTGCTGCGGCCATACCAATACTATGCGGTAGAGAAGATTATAGATAAGGTAGCAAAGGGCGTTGGTGGTGGCTATATTTGGCACACGACAGGGAGCGGCAAAACACTGACTAGCTTTAAAGCGGCGCAGCTAATGACGGAAAATCCAGACGTCGACAAAGTGATGTTTGTGGTAGACCGCAGTGACTTAGACTACCAGACGATTAAGGAGTTTAATGCCTTTAAGGATGGTAGCGTGGATGGTACCGACAGCACCGCTACGTTGGTGCAGCAACTCGCCGACCCTAACACCAAACTGATTGTGACGACTATCCAGAAGCTAGATAAGGCTGTGACACGCCAACGCCATGCACAGGCAATGCAGACGGTAAAAAATAAGCGATTCGTATTTATCTTTGATGAGTGCCACCGCTCGCAATTTGGCCAAACGCACAAGAATATTACCAGTTACTTTACTAATTACCAGCTATTTGGTTTTACAGGGACGCCAATTTTTACCGATAACGCCACTAGTAACGGTGGGTTTGGTAAGCGTACTACGAAGGATCTCTTTGGTGAGCGCCTGCATGAATATGTCATTACCGATGCGATTAACGATGGCAATGTCCTAAAGTTTAGCGTGGAGTATGTGGGGCGATTCACACGACGCGAGGGAGCTGATACACAGGCGGATATTGATGTTGAGGCAATCGACATCAAAGAAGCGATGGAAAATCAGGCTCGGGTAGATAATATCGTGGATTACATACTAGCGAACCATGACCGCAAAACGCATGGGCGCGATTTTACTGCTATGATGTGCGTTAGTTCTACCGATTTACTGCGTATGTACTACGATGCCTTTCAGCGCAAAAACACCAAGCTCACTATTGCAACGATTTTTAGCTACCAGGCGAATGAAGAAGACTCAAATGCCGATAGCTTACTAGACGAAGACGTGCTAGAGTTCGCTGGCCCCGTCAACCAGTCTGCACGCGATTTTTTGGAGAGCGCTATGGGTGAGTATAATGCGCGGTTTGGCACCAACTACACCACGCGTGATAGCAAGAGTTTTTATGGGTACTACAAGGATATTGCTCGGCGTGTAAAAAATCGCGAAATTGATATTTTGCTAGTGGTAAATATGTTCCTGACCGGGTTTGATAGCAAGACGCTTAATACGCTTTATGTAGATAAAAATCTAAAATACCATGGTCTTTTGCAGGCATATAGTCGCACAAACCGTATTCTGAATGAGCGCAAATCCCAGGGTAATATTGTGGTTTTTCGTAATCTAAAAACTGCGACGGATAAGGCAGTGCAGCTATTCAGTAACAAGCAAGCCATGGAGACGATCTTCCTAAAACCATATGAATGGTATGTGCAGGACTTTAACCAAAAAGTAGCAAGGTTGCTGGCTTTTACCCCAGAACCGCGCAGCGTCGATACACTACTCGGTGAGGCTGAAAGGCGGCAATTTGTGGAGCTCTTTCGTGAGGTTATGCGCACGCGTAATGTGCTACTATCGTTTGCTGATTTTGCCGATAGTGATGTTGATATGAGTGAGCAGCTCTTTGAGGACTTTAAGAGCAAGTACTTAGATATATACTTTGAGCGCCGCAGTAGTAAAGAAAAGGTGAGTATTCTGGATGAGGTGGATTTTGAACTAGAATTAATCCGCCGCGATGAGATTACCGTTGATTATATTATAGGGCTTGTAGCTAAAATGGCAGAGGCTGGTGAGCAAGAAAAGAGCCAATTGCGTAAGCAGATAGCAGAGCTCATTAATGGTAATGAAAAGCTGCGTAGCAAGCGTGAGCTGATTGATAAATTCATTACCAGCTGGCTGCCGCATATTGCTGATAGTGATAGTGTTGAGGGGGAGTTCCAGCGTTTTTGGGGTGAACAAGAGCAGCATATGCTGGAGCAATTAGCTGCGGCGGAGGGCTTTGATCTGGCGCGACTACGCCGGCTGATTGATAATTATAACTATACTGGGCGATTACCGCGGAGTGATGAGTATGTGGCGGCCCTGAAGAATAAGCCACGGCTTAGTGGACGCCGGGCTCTTATTGAGCGCTTGAAGACAAAGGTATGCTTATTTATCGATACATTTATAGAATAAGAGAAGCAGAGGGCTAAGCTCCATGAAAATCCCCGCCACGATCAAACCCAACTCCCGCCACCGTGAAGAAGTCGTGGTGGGTAGCGACGGCACGTATGTCATCTACACCAAGGCGCCAGCGATTGAGGGCCGGGCGAACGCGGCAGCCATTAAGCTGCTAGCCAAATATTTTGGCGTAGCACAGTCGGGCGTGAAGCTGGTGCGTGGTGCGACGTCGAAGCATAAGGTGTTTGATATTGATAGCGCGGCTCTATAAAACAATATGGGCGTAGAGCACCCAACAAATGACAATATACAGCTTTTGCAATTAGTATATCGCTAAGGACTCTTGTACACATAATGCACACGAGAAAAGTGAGACGTTGTAAAACACTGGAACGTAAATTCCCAAATGTCTATCTCCTTCTGTAGGCAATTGCCTCGTATTACCTCATTAGATAAAGCGATGACATCACTACTAATTCCAACGAGTATGTCATGACAGTGTAATAACTCTCTCGCGCAATGCCAACTTATAGAAATCTGAAAAAGGAAGAGTAAGAAGCTCAAAAAATATTAATACTCAGGCTCATGTATCCCTACGGATAATTCACACCAGGCGTAGTCTTGCCCAGTAGCGCTTGCACGGTGACGAAGCGATAGCCTTGCTGCTTGAGTGTGCTGAGGATGCAGGGCACGGCATTGACAGAGGTGGGGTGGATGTCGTGCATGAGGATGATAGCGCCTGGTCGCGCACCAGCAACAGCACGGTTGCAGACGATCGTGCTATTGCGATCGGCCCAGTCGCGCGTATCGACCGACCACAAGATAGAGGCCATACCGCGCTGGCGTAGCTGCTCGAGGACGACGCTATTCACTGCGCCATATGGTGGGCGCATGATGGTGGGCGCGGTGCCTGTTGCTTGAGTAATAGCACTGTTGGTGCGGTCGAGTTCGCTGCCGATTGCTTCGGCGCTATACTGCGGCAGCACCGGATGGCTCCACGAGTGATTACCCAGCTGGTGGCCACTGGTGTGGATGCGGCGCGCGACGTCAGCGCGGGCTGCAACTTTGCTGCCAATCATGAAGAATGTGCCTTTTGCACCATACTGGTCCAGGGTATCAAGCAGCTCATTGGTATATGGTCCAGGCCCATCGTCGAAGGTGAGGGCGATGCAGGCTTGGGCGCAAGATCCAGAAGGTGCTGGTGCGGCTGGTGCAGGGGTAGCAATTGGCTTGGGCTGCGGCTTGGGCAGGGCAGGAATGGTGGCAATTTGCCGCGCCTGGGTGGTTTGCAGTGCGGCGAGGATACTGGTGAAGGGGAGAGAGATCGTCATTGTGCCATACGATGACGGCACGAGTGCAGCTTGGCTAAAGGGCCAGGCAAGCGTATTGTCATTAGTGATAACGAAGTTGGTGAGTGCGTCCTCTGTGACCATTTCGCCAAGATCGACGGCTGGCTGCTGGCGCTCGGTAATTGTTGCCGCAACGGAGCGCTGCGCAGCGTCAATGACGGTACGGAGGTGTACAGTATTACCGCCAACGAGATCGCGCAGGGTGATAGCCGCGCCCGTCTGCTTGTTGAATGTCCAAAATCGGGTAAAGCTAGCGGGGTGAGCACCGTGGGTGTCTTGGTTAGCCTGAATAATAACAGATAGGGCAGCATTGGTATTGTGGGTAATTTGGTAGCTGATTGCCTCGGTCATTGGCCGATGGAAGGTGCGGCCGGCCGCGACGCTTTGGTGAAACTCATGATCGAGCTGGTCGATGGCGCTGGCGATGGTGGTATCGATTGCGTGATTGCCCGTCAGTGGATATTCGAGCGAGACCTTTTCTTTGTTAGAAGTGCGGCTTACCAGCTTCGAGCGGATACCTTGGTAGTGCGAATCGACGAAGGAGTATTTTTCATCTGTTTTGTCGGTTGTGCGCGCGGCTGGTGGGGAAGGCTGCGGTGCAGCAGGCCGCACCACATGGACGATAATAAGGGTAATAACGAGGCCGCATAATGCACAGGTAAGTAGCGCAAGCAAGATAACCATGCGCCGCCGCGCTTGCGTGCAGCGCTGTTGGTGTCGCTGCAAACGCGATGCTGGTGAGGGAGATTGATGCTCCATACCGCTAGTATAGCAAAATAATGAGCATAAGCGCCATAGATATGATGATTATGCTCACACCTATTGCACCAGCGCAGCCTATGGTATAATTTAGGCAGAATATGGGACCACAACAGCCGCGATTCAATAGTTTTCCTGAGCAGCCTCGGGCAAACAACCAGAATATCTACCGTTCGCCAGCGCCTCAGGCGCATGAGCGGCTTCCTGCGCTCATGCCCGAGCGTCGGAGCGAGCAACAGCCCGCTGACACGCATGAAATGATGCCGATGGTCTCGCAGAGCCTCACGCTGCCAGCTCTGCCTACCACGGTTATTGCTGCGCCACAGCCCGACCCGGATACAACCGTCACGGCTGCTCCTGCAACTGCTGCAGACGAAGATCTGATCGAGAAAGATTGGGTTATCAAGCTCAAGCAGATCATTAAGGACACTCAAGACGACCCCTATCAGCGCGAGCAGCAGGTCAGTGCTCTGCAGCGCGACTATATCTACAAACGCTATGGGCGCAAAATTGGCGCAACGGAGAACTAGATGAATACCGTCACCACTTTCATTATTGTTTTTGGCTCGGCTGGCCTTATTCTGATCATCTTGTTTGTTGCCTTCATCGTCTACCGCAATAGCATGCGCGAGGCCAAGAACTACGAGCGCGGTCTCAAGATGGTGCCGATTCTCATCCACTTGCCGCCCGCTAGTGATGATATCGACGGTGGTGGGCGCGACAAGCGTGACCTCACAGAAGAGGTGCTATCGCAGGCCCAAGTGATGTACAACATCATTGCGAGTACTAGCACCAAGGGCTTTATGAGCCGGATCTATGGGCAGCGCCATGTGTCGTTTGAGATTGTAGCACGTGAGGGGCTGGTGTATTACTATGCAGTGGTGCCAACAGTACTGACGGACACAGTGCGCCAGGCAATTGCTGCAGCTTACCCATCGGCGCGGCTAGAGGAGGTGTCGGAGCACTCGGTGTTTAGTAAGGTGGGCAAGGCGAGTGGGACGATTGGTGGTGAGTTTACTCTGCGCAAAGAATTTATTTACCCGATTTCCACCTATATGGAGTCTAAGCGCGATGCGTCGCGGGCGCTGCTTAATGCAGTGTCCTCGGCTGGGCGCGAGGATGGGGTGGGAATCCAATTTTTGATCCGCCCAGCGTATGAGAAGTGGACAAAGCGCTCTATCTCGGCTGCCGAGCAGATCGTCAAGAACAAGGGTGAGAAAAAGAGTGGTGGTGGCAGTGGCCTCTCGGCGCGCGATGTTATGCAGGCACTATGGAAGCCGCCCGAGGCAAGCGACAAGAAGGAATTCCAAGCCGAGAAGCCGCTCAGTGCGGTGGAGCAGGCTAAGGTTGATGCTATCCAAGAGAAGATTCGCTACCCCGGTTATGAGGTGATGATTCGTGTGGTGGTGTCGTCCAACACGGCGGCGCGCTCACAGGTGTTGCTCAAGAATATTGTAGCGGCGTTTGCACTGTTTGATTCGCCGAGCTTTAATGGCTTTAAGTTTAACCTGACCAAGAACGTCGATGAGCTGGCGACGGCCTTTATCTTCCGATTTTTCCCGCAAGCAAATAATCGCGATATTCTCAACTCAGTAGAGCTTGCAACCCTCTTCCATTTGCCAGACCAAAATAGCATTCCTACCTCGCAAGTCAAGCGCCAGATGAGCAAGCAAGTTGACGGCCCGACAGAGGTGATGGAGACGGGGCTGCTGCTCGGTTACAATGAGTTCCGCGGCGTACGTAAGCCGATTCGCCTGGCAGATAAAGACCGTCGGCGTCACATCCACATCATTGGTCAGACGGGTGTAGGTAAGTCGGTCTTGCAAGAGAACTTAGCCTACCAGGATATGCTGGCGGGGCGGGGTTTTGCTTTGGTTGATCCGCACGGTGACCTGGCTGAGGCGTTGCTTGCTAAAGTACCACGTGATCGGGTAGAGGATATTGTCTACTTCGACCCAGGTGATATGAGCAACCCGATTGGTCTTAATATGTTTGAGTTCGATCACCCCGACCAAAAGGACTTCTTGGTGCAGGAGGCGATCAACATGCTGTATGGCTTGTATGACCCAGGCCACACCGGTATCGTTGGGCCACGCCTCGAGCACATCTTCCGTAACTGTGCGTTGCTGCTGATGGCTGATCCTGCAGGCGGGACGTTTGTCGACGTGCCAAAGCTGCTGGTGGATGAGCAATTTCGTAATGCTAAGCTCAAATACGTGACGGACCGGCAGGTGCTCGACTTTTGGACGAAGGAGTTCCCAGCCTCGCAGCGCTCTAATGAAGCCGGTGACTTGATTAGCTGGGTGATCTCCAAGTTTGGTCCATTTATTAGCAACGATGCGATGCGCAACATCATTGGCCAGACCAAGAGTGGCTTTAACTTCCCCGAGATTATGAATAACAACAAGATTTTGCTCGTCAACCTCTCTAAAGGTAAGATGGGTGATCTCAACTCGAAGTTGCTTGGTATTATCTTCGTCATGAAGTTCCAGGCGGCTGCGATGGCTCGGGCCAATATCCCTGAGCACGAGCGCAAGGACTTCACACTCTATGTTGATGAGTTCCAGAACTTTGCCACCGATAGCTTCGAGACAATCCTCAGTGAGGCGCGTAAGTATCGCTTGAGCTTGGTCTTGGCCAACCAGTTTATGACGCAGCTCAAGGAAGAACTGCGCGAGGCGATCCTTGGTAACGTTGGTACAACCATTACCGGCCGAATTGGTACGACTGATGCAGAGATTATGGTTAAGCGCTACACGCCTGTTTTTACTGCTGAGGACTTGACCAAACTGCCAAACTTCGAGTCCGTCTGTGTGGCGCAGATTAATGGCACACCATCGGCACCATTTAGCATGGCGTGGATTCCGCCAATGGGCGAGCCAAACCAGCAATTGAGCGGTGCTCTCAAGAAACTCTCGGCCGCGAAGTACGGCCGGCCGCGCGACCAAGTTGAGCGCGATATAGCTGCCCGCATTAGTGTGCAGCAGCCCAGCCAGCCAGCAGCCGGAGCAGGGCGCCCAGGGGGTGCAGCTGGAGCTGGCGGTGGGTCGTCCTTCCTCGATGAATGGCTTGCCAAGCGTAAACAGATGAATGCAAAGAAACCGCAATCGGCGGCAGCACCATCAAGCGCACCAACCTCACGGCCCGGTAACCCAGCTGCTCAACCACCACGGCCACAAACCACACCAGCTTCCTCAGCTCAGCCGTTGCGTGCCCAGCCAGCTACGCCGCCAGCTTCTTCATCCTCTCAAGCACCACGACCACAGCCAGCTAGCGCTCCTCGCACTATGCCAAATCCAAGCGCGTCATCTCCATCGTTGGCTGCTCAGCCTACTCCACCACCGTTACCAGCGGTGCAAGATGCGCTGGATAGAGCACGTCATGCTGCGCGGCCCAATATCCTTGGTGGCCAGCAGACCGAGGCGCGTGCTCAGCCTACTCCACCAGTCACACCATCGCCCGCTCCCGAGCCAACTATGCCATCACCAGAAGAGCTAGAGCGCGAAGCTCTGCGCCGCCAAGGCACTCTCAACACACATGGTGACCTGAGTGGTGAGCCACAGGAAGTGTCGATTAAGCTGCATTGATAAACGCTTAATACAGGTGATAGAGAACACAAGAGGCAAGCATAATATTTTGACGTTCGTTATTGTTCGTATTATACTCAGTCTATGAAAACTCATTATGTTTTACAAAAGTTGTTTCAGGGGCGACGGTATGTCGGCGACGATTGGGAACTGGATTCTGATAACATAACCTGCCGAAACAAGCTCACATCTGCGACGACAACATTCGGTGCTGACGACACATGCCCCTGGTGTATTGAACTTGGAGTTGGGTTCACTCTACAAAAATATGTCGAAATCGGCGACCCGTATCTTATAGAAGGTGATCGTTACGTGATCACCGTTTGTTCACCCTCGTTCGTTGATGATCTACGTGGCAGGTGGTACTTTGAGGACGATAATGAGGCAAAGCCCCTGATTATGAATACGCTTGACTATGATGTCGTCTTTGAGTTTGTTCAAACGAAATTAAAAGAGTATGTTTTTACGCCAACACCTGACCGTCCGTATGGAGATGATATAGAATTTCACAATGTCACGAAACACTGGCTCTTTGATGTAGATTGGGAGGATTATTATCGATAGTTCTTTTGTCAAAGATACTCCTTAGATATTTGAGCTATTCGTTAGCGACTCTGACAGTGATATCGTTCGTTCATGACAACGTAACAACCGTCGTTCAAGTACTTCTCTCCAGCCCGAGCGACCTCCCTTAGAATATTGACATTTGATCAATAGAGCACTATTCATATGCGAAGCACAAGTCCCAAGCGGTTGAATCATGTGGATGAGCGAGCAGAGCTCTACAGAAGTAAGCTACACATTGCGCCGACCGAGCATCATTATGCGCACAAAGTCGAAGGCGAGGCCACAGAGCCAGCCGAGAGCGAAGGCAGCGATGGATTCGGCGCCGGAGAGTGGATAGCCGTTGAAGCGGGCGATGAGGTAGATGGCTAGAGTGAGCACGAAGGCGGCAACGGCGCCAGATAGGAGGGCGTTGGGCCGGGCAACGGTGTTGCCGGTGACTTCGCTTGCTTTCTCGATGGCTGGGTTGTGGATGACTTTGCTAAAGGCGCGGCTCGAGGGCGAGAGCTGAGATTGGACGGCTGTCATGGTTTTGTCGAAGCGTTCTTGCTGAGCGGCCGGGCTGGTTTGGCGTTGGCGCTCGGCGCGCTGTTGTTCGCGGGTTTCGTGCTGGCGGCGCTCAGCTTCGGCAGTGGCTCGTTCTTGCTCAGCAGCTTGCTCGTAGACTTGCTCGGCTTCGTGGCGAGCGACCCTAAGGGTTTCGTGTCGCTGACGCGTTTCGCCCTGGAGGCTGGGGTGTTCTAACTGGCGATGCTCGCCAGATTGGCGTAGGGCGGTTAGCTGCTCGGCGCGTGATTGCTCGATGGTTTGCTCGGTGCGGCGCTCAGGTTGGCGCTTGGTGGTAAATCGTTCTGCCATTGGTTTCTCCTTGGTTAGATTGTTCCGGCGTTAAAGTTGCGGCGCACGAGGCGGATCTCGGTGCTGAGTTGGCGTGAGCGGGCGTAGAAGAAGACCACGACTGCAAGGACGATGCCAGCAAAGATGATATTCTCGCTGCTACCAGTGTGGGGCAGCTCGGTTACCACTTGCTCGACGACGCGCTTCTCAGCGGGGCAATCTACCTTCGTACTGAGTGTGTTGCCAAAGGTGTTATCGATGCGACAATCGTAGGAGGTTGCGTTGCTGGTACCAGTGCCCATCGAAGGAATCTGGTCTTTGAGTTGGACGGTAAACTGCCGCTCTTGGCTCTCACCTGGTTTGATCTCTACAGCTGGCCAGCTGAGGATGGTTGCATCGATGCTGGCGCTTTGATTGGTATCTCTGCCAAGAGTACCGCCACCAGCGTCGACAACTGTAGCGTATTGAAGGACATCACCGAGGTTGTCGCTAAAGGTGAATTTCTCGGCATTGAGGCCTTTATTGGTGACGCTAAGCTTGTAGGTAATACGGTCGTGGGCTTTGGCGGTGACGGTGGTCGTCTCAGCGCTGTTTTGGGTGAGGTTGTGGCCACTCTTGGTCTGGACGAATTTGGCAGTACAAGTCTTGTCCTCTAACCAGAGGGTGTTGTTGCCTGGGCAAGGCTGGCAGCGAGCATCATCTTTGAGCAGGGTAGGATTGACCGGGCAGCGGGCGGGTGCGGCGATGACGAAGGTCTTGGCGCAGGCTTCGCCTGTGCGGTCGCCCAGAGAGGTTTTGACGGTGAGAACGACGCGGTACGAGCCAGGCGTTTTCTCGCTGTAGCTAACGGTGGGTGTGCTACTCTCGAGTGTTTTGGCGAGCTTGCCATCGCGGTAGACTTGGAAGACATAGCCAGTGATGGTAGCGCCATGCTGGGCAGATGCCGCAGCGGTGAATTGGTAGGTGGTGTCGTTTTTGTTGATGGCGAGGCCGCTACAGCTTGCCACTGGTGTTGGCTTGATGACGGATGGCGGCGTACTGCAGTTTGGATAGGTACCGACCTGGCCGGGTGGGCAGACAGGTGCTGGTGGCACTGTCTGGGTAATGAGGTTACCACAGTTGAGCATAATGGCAAACCAGCCAAATTTTGCTGAGTGGCCAACGAATGCCCGGTAGGTGAAATTCCCCCACAAGTGGTGTGGTCGGTAGTAGAAGTTGCGCATTCCACCTTGCGCTGCCTTCACAGAGTACACGCCTTCGCCCTGAGCGGCACTAAAGTGCGGTGTCATCCCCCACGAGTAGGTGCTCTCGGTGCTGCGCCGGGTCTCCAGGCGAGTTGTCGCTTGCTGCAGCTCGGCACGAGTAATGCCGATGGTACTGTAGAGGTCGCGGATGTTGTTGGTGTTGGCGTCGTAGTGCGCCATCAGCTGCGAGCCATTGCTAATTCCACCGTAGATCATATCGCTTGGGTCGGCGGCGTTAGCTGATTCTGGTGGTGCAAGCAGTGTAAAGGACTGCACAACGAGCGCCAGCGCGGTAAATATCAGTCCCAAGCGACGCGTTGCTTCTTCCTTGCGTAAGCGCTTCGCGTAGAAACCCAGCTGGCCGACGATCGCCGGGCTGAGCGATAAGTTTGATACGAGTTTCCGAAACATGATGTACCCCCATAGACCATCGATGTTAGCTAAATGTTCTATGTATATTCTAGCAATGTGTTGCATGAAATGCAATTGTTTATTGGTTGTGCTTACTGATAAATTATGCAGAGCCTATGGTGTAACTCGTCTCGTTTGACATAACCTCCAACATAGAGGATGATATAGAATATGGCTCGCTCTGCTCGCTCACACCATCCCGATGACTTCGCGCTCAATATTGCGCATGATGAGCTAGATCTCTTTCGCTGGTTTCTATTGGTGTATTTGCTGGGCAAGCCGATTCAATCACCGGTGGCGGTGCAGACGTGGCGCCTCTTGGTGGAGCGCCAGCTTGACACGCCGTGGGCACTGCTTGCAGTGGAACGGAGGCGCCTCGTGCGGCTACTGGACGAGGGCAAATACACACGCTACGACGAGAAAACAGCGACAGCCCTGCGGCTGTGCGCGCAGCAGCTGATCGACCAGTATGATGGCTCGCTGATGCTACTGATAGAGAGTAGCCGGAGCGAAGCCGAGTGCACCAAACGCTTGCAAAAATTCTACGGCGTCGGGCCAAAGACGGCGGAGATTTTCTTGCGCGGCATAGAGGAGTTATTTGCTCGGCGTGTGGAGTGAAGATATAATAAGTGAGAAAATACCAGAGATAAGGAGGAGTAATGCCTTATAAATTTCGGAAAATAGCACACGCAGTAACTCAGTGGAGTCAGCGGCACTGGCGGGGTTTGGCAGTAATTGTAGTGATTATTATAGGGCTGTGGCTCAATAATACGAGTCTCTTTGTGCCAACGCAGCACCCACGGATACTCGCTCACCGAGGTTTGGCACAGACCTTTGACTACAGCAAGGTTGGCAACGACACCAACACTGCAGCCATTATGGATAAACCCGAGCACCCCTATCTTGAGAATACAATCCCGTCAATGCGCGCCGCCTTCGATCATGGTGCGGATGTGGTGGAGCTTGACCTCAAGCTCACGAAAGATCAGCAATTAGCGGTTTTCCATGATGCAACACTAGAATATCGCACAGAGGCCAAGGGCGAGATTGGCAACTACACTATGACTGAGCTCAAGCAGCTTGACATTGGTTATGGCTACACAGCGGATGGTGGCAAAACCTTTCCATTCCGCGGCAAAGGGGTTGGCTTGATGCCTACGCTTGATGAGGTGCTGACGGCCTTTCCGCACAAAGATCTTCTTTTGCATGTTAAGGATGGCAACCACCAGACATACGAAGTGTTGTGGGGAAAGCTCCGAGCAATGACCCCTGAACGCTTCAATCAGATGACGGTCTACGGCAACGATGATGGCATTGCCTGGCTGCGCCAACAAAGCGCGACGCTGCGTCTCTGTTCCAAGACAATGATGAAGGCCGGATTGCTGCGTTACTTGGCGGTTGGCTGGACGGGTTATGTGCCGCACGAGCTGCACAATATGGAGCTGCACATTCCGCGGCGCTATGCACCACTACTGTGGGGCTGGCCAGGTAAGTTTGTTGACCGGATGGCGGCGGTAAACACGCGAGTAATGTTGGTCGAAGGCGATGGACAGTGGTCAGCTGGGTTTGATACAGAGGAAAGTGTGACGCAGATACCGCCACAGTTTGGCGGGTATGTCTGGACGAACCGGATTGATCGGGTGCAGCCAGTGCTCGCGCGGCGGCGCTGAGTTTTGCGTGCTTGAGCGCAAAGCATGTCGAAAGCGGGCGGTATACTCATTCTGCTCTTCATTAGTATGGAGAGAAGAGCGAATCATTATTGTAATTCATTTACATTAGGTGTAATCTATGCGATAATGTTGACGAAGGAGAAGTAGAATGCAAACACAATTCGATGCACTGATTATTGGTTTTGGTAAGGCGGGCAAGACGCTGGCGGTAGCACTCGCTGGGGTGGGCCAGCGGGTAGCGCTGGTGGAGCAATCGCCGCAGATGTATGGTGGGACGTGTATTAATATTGCGTGCATTCCAACCAAGACGCTCGTGAGTGCGGCGGCAGCTGGCCGGTCTATCGACGAAGCGTTTGCGCGCAAGACAGCGGTTGTGACCAAGCTTAATAACAAGAACTACCATATGCTCGCGGATAACCCGGGCGTGATGGTTATTGATGGCGTTGCGTCGTTTGTTGATGCGCACACGGTGAGTGTCCAGGCGGGTGAGCAACGTATTGAGCTGCAGGCAGAACGGTTGTTCATTAATACCGGTGCAGTGCCAGTGATGCCAGCGATTGCTGGCCTTGAGCAATCGGCCCATGTCTATACCAGTACAGAAGTGCTTAACCAGCAGCTGAAGCCACGGCGGCTAGCGGTGATTGGCGCTGGGCCAATTGGTCTCGAGTTCGCCTCGACCTACGCAGCTCTTGGCGTGGAGGTTACGCTCTATCATCGCCGGGCGCAGCTGCTTCCGCACGAAGAGCCATCTGTTGCTCAAGCAGTTGCCCAGGCTCTGGAGGAGCAGGGTATAACACGTGTGTCTGCATCAGACATACAGCAGGTGCGCGATACAGACCAGGGCGTTGCTGTGATAAGTGGCGGTGATGAGCAAGTATATGATGCCGTGCTCGTGGCGGCTGGTCGCCAGCCCAATACAAGCCAGCTTGGCCTCGCCGCCGCTGGTGTGGAGACTGACGAGCGCGGTGCGATTATCGTTAATGACCAATTGCAGACCACTCAGCCGCACATTTGGGCGCTCGGCGATGTCAATGGTGGGCCGCAGTATACCTATGTGTCGCTCGACGACTTTCGCATTGTAAAGAGCCAGCTCCTTGGTGATGGTAGCTATACGCGGGCGCAGCGTGCAGTATTGCCTCATGTGATATTTATGCAGACACCACTGGCGCGTGTTGGCCTGACCGAAGCAGCAGCTCGCGCCCAGCATGGCGATGATGTGAAGGTTAAAGAGCTGCCAGCTATGGCGGTGCCGCGCATGCATGTTGATAATAAAACAACGGGGTTACTCAAAGCAGTGGTCCAGCCATCGACAGGCCGCATTCTTGGCGCAACGCTCTTTTGTCAGCAGGCACCAGAGGTGATTAATACTATCAAAACCGTAATGGATGCTGGCTTGCCCTACACCACGCTGCGCGACCAGATCTTTACTCACCCAACGGTGAGCGAGGCGTTGAATGACCTATTTGCTATCTAGGAATAGCAAGTTGTGTTCGCTATCTATGATAAAAACCTCCCTGCATGTAGGGGAGGTTTTGTTGTTACCAGGGTGGTTGTTATATAAAATCAGCAATATCATCGCCGCGCGCCAGTGCGATAGTGTCTTCTATATCCAGCTGGTCTAGGTTATCGTGTGTGCTTGGGCCGGCTGCTTGTGTTTGCAGGTAGCCATCAACGAATGCATCAATATCCGCTAGAGATGGAGCAAGTGTTAACGTTTCGCGATCAAACATATTGCTTACATCGCCTAGGCGGTCGATGGTAGCATCGTGGCTGTAGCGGGTATCGGTATACGTTTCGGTATCTAGGTGGCGGATGGCGCCACGCGAATCAAGCGCAAAATTCTTGGCCTGGGCGTCGCCATGAATAAAGCCATGGTTGTGGAGCTCTGCCATAGCGCGGCCCGCTACCTGGTACATAGCCCGGCGAGTTTCTGCTGGGGTGTTGGGGTTCCATAGGTAGTTATCTAGTGTGTTGATGTTATGTTCGTAACGGCTTAACACGCCAACGCGCTGTGCTCCCCCGGCGGTATTCTCTGCACGAATAAAGCCAAGCGGTGTATAGACTTTGTGCTCACCGAAGCGCTCATTTACGGCCTTGGCTGCTAAGAACTCGCGACTAGCTGTAATGGGGTGTATGTACTTAACAGCTACAAGTTCGGTAGTGGTGCCAGCTTCTAACTGTGCCATGTGGAGCTGGCCAAAAGCAACCTTGGTGCGGCTATGCTGGCGGCCGCGTTCCAGGCCGGGCACTCGGTTGAGACTGCAGTCGTGTAAATTTTGGTTATTCACCGTGGTGGTAATACCAGACAGCTCTGGTGATAACAAGAGTAAATCACCTGTTGTAAGACTACCAAGCTTACGGATGAGTCGTTCATTACGGAAATCGCGCTTTGCGGCTGTTTCGCTGGTGGGAATATATTTCTTTTTAAGGTAATCAACGGTGTTGATTTGTTGAATGGGATCACCATCGATAATTAAGGTGGGTGCTATCTTCTCACTCATACTGTATATTTACCATAAAAATAATGGATAGTCAATATATGCGTACACACCTCATCACCTCTGCAACATCTCTGCAGGTGTTCGCATCTGTATGCCTAAGTGTATGCGCTCTTTATTGCTCGCCAATCTTAGGATGAGAGAATGCGTTGTGTGCTGGAGACCCCGGAGGAACAGAAGCGGCTTGATGATCTTCTCGAATTTCTCACACAGGAAGATAAAAAAGAACGGCGTTCTTGGAAGTAACAAGACTAAGGCGATAAAGTAATTTAAAGGTATCAAGTAACAAAATTTCTAGACTCTGAATCATATCACTGTATAGTGATATACACAGCTACGCCGCCCGAAACTCATACACAAACGCACCTGTCCTTTGTGAGAGGCAGATGATGTCTAGGTTGGGTGAGCCGTGTTTGTCTGGGAGTGGTTGTCCAAGATAATGGAAACGAATAATACACGAGCTATCTGGCGTAGTGGCTGAGCTCAGCAGAGTACGCGCGTGGCCAGACACGTGTTCTGAAGGTTCAAGAGGCAGTGTGCGCCCAAGCCGCGAATATGCCATCCACGCTGTGCAGCCAAACGTACAATCGCGAAACGGCTGGCTAGCGAGCAGACGCTGGCGAGCGGCGTGGTCGGTGATAGTGCCGATGACGATGCCGCCTGGCCCATCAATGTTGATAAATTCACCGCGGCTTAGGGTAATGTCAAGCGACTGCGTGGTCTCGCTCTTGACTCGTTGTGATAGCTCCTTCGTTGCATTCGTCCAGAGTGGCTCGGGTCGCATTGCGTGCAGGACAGTGCTCATGCCAATGCCTACCACGATGAGTAGAATAATCCCTACAAGCGGTAGCCATAGATGGCGGAGAAGAGCAGAGAGGTTAGTGAGTGCGCTACGCATATATTTCATGCGTATAGTATATATCAGGCACTTGATGCTTGCAATCAGAGCAAAACGATGTAATAGCTAAAGATATGTTGTTGCGCTGCGTGCGCTATTTTGTGCCAGCAAGGTAGATTTCTTGCACCTGGGCATCATTCAGCGCGGTGGTGTGGACAGCCCCAAACTGCATCATACCAGTGAAGAAAGTGTTTGTGCTGTTGATAGGTGTGCCATCGCCATTACGCCACTCGCTAAAGCGCCCACAGCCAAACTTCCAGTAGCCGCGGAAGTTTTGGGCCTGCGTGACGCTTGGGTCGTGAGCAACCAGTGCACCATCGGCATAGAGCCGCATACCTTGTGGTGAGAGTGAGGCAGCGACGTGGTGCCACTTGCCATCGGCGTAGTTTTTGCCAGCTGGTGAGAAGATTGAGCGCGTGGCATTAGGCCACACTGCAAAGGCAATGCGCCCTTGCTTATCGAGAAAGAGGACGCGGTCTAAGCTTGGGTCGGCACCATTGTCTGGTGTACTGGCAAAGCCGGCGATGCGCCCATTATTGAGCCCGTATTGATTGGTATTAAACCAGACAGAGAGGGTAAAAGGGTTGGGGTTATCAACCGGTGTGGGGTAGGCGAGACAGGTATCTTTAAAGAGGGTGCTGCGCACACGGTCGCGGCGGCAGGCGTATGATTGTGAACCATGAGCAGCGGCCGTGCGCGTGAGCCAGGTACCCTTATTGTTATTACCAGATAGGTCGCGCTCGGTAGTGCCAGTATCGAAGAATGTCATGCCGTAGATGAAGAGCGCCTGCGAGGGGGCAGTGAGCTTGGTGGCATCAGTGCAGTTGTAGAGCACTGGGCGGGTGGTATTAGTATTGTTGTTGATCGTACCGGAAAACGCCCCGCTCGTTAGATAAAAGTTATGAAAGATAATGAAGCATATCCCTACCAGGGTAATAATTGCTGCGACGATGACAGAAGTGATGGGCAATGGTTGCGGTGAGCTATCGGCTGCGACAGGCCGAGATAGCTGGCGAAGGCCATAGAGCATCAGCCCAAAGGGGATAAGGCAAATGAGCAGAATGCATAGGATAACCCATACTGTGTAATGAATCGTTGGTGTGAAGAAATACTGCCCGTGGCTATTTTGTACCGAGACGGTAATGGTGGCATCTTGGCCGGGGTAGAGCACTGTACCAACTGCGTCGATTGGGAA
Organism: Candidatus Saccharimonadota bacterium; assembly: GCA_905373835.1. Taxonomy (GTDB): domain Bacteria; phylum Patescibacteriota; class Saccharimonadia; order Saccharimonadales; family Saccharimonadaceae; genus Saccharimonas. The sequence continues at coordinate 36,596 of CAJPUN010000001.1, read as the reverse complement.
GACGCCAGTATTGACGATGTGCATAAGGGCACCTTTGTCTGAAGGGAGAACGCTGAGCACACTAAAATTGATCCACGGATGAAACCACAGCGACACAGCACAGAGCACTAGTGTCATGCCAATAATCCGATAATACCAGCGCCACGTTGGGCGAGCTCGGCGGGTGGCTAGATGGATGATGAGCCAGCCGATTACCACCCATGGCGCCATCAGCCATACCCAGCCAAGCCAAGGGTTGATGAAAATCGCTTTGCCGATGATGGCACTGTACTCGATGGGGAGCGGATCAGCCGCGTGGTTGAGGTCGCCCTTGGTGAGGATACGCTGGTTGGTGATAGACTGTATCCGATGAGTATACGTCCGGCCGTGGCGCCGGAAGGTGATGATATCGCCGGGGTGATAGTTGCTAGCTTGCTGGGTGACAACGAGCGAGCCAACTGGTGCGGCAGTCGCCATGCTTGGCGTTGTGACAAAAAAGATACGCATGCCGAGCGCCATCATCACGGCAACGAAGCCTCCAAGACAGAGGCTTAGGATAGTGATGATAATAATTCGTTGCCGCGGCATGCGTATCGTCCTACTCCAGAGGAATTACGCGCCAAATGTCCACGTCAGTGGTTGCGAGACCTGCAGACCTTGGTAGGTTGGGCCAGCACTGGCGTCGAGCGACACCTCGAAGGTGATCGGTACACTCTCTCCTGCGTTGATGGTTGCTTTGCTGAGCTTGGCGAGTAGGTCGATAGCACCGCCTGCTTGCAATTGTGCGGCAGTGCCCGTAAAGAGCGTGCTGCTGCCTGATTTGATAGCTACCTTGACTTTGCTACACAAGTCTGTTGCCGAGCCCGCCATTGAAGCACCAGCGACCGACGATTGGCTACATGTGCCAGGGTTGAGGCTAAAGGATGTTGCGGCCACGCTTCCGGTGTTTTGCAGGGTGATGTTGGTTGTTTGGGCTGGCCCACCAGCAACGAGTGGTGTGCTTGTACCACCATATTTGTTAATAGTAGAGCAGGTAGCAGAGTTCGTCGTCGCACCAGCGCCATCTGTGCTATTGCAGGTGTAGGTGCCCGATGTTTCCTTCATGGTGAGTGTACCGGTTGAGGCACTGTTGATGGTGTTTTGGATGCTTGCCGCAAAGCCTGCAAAGGTTGGCGTAAAGGTAAAGGCGACCAGCAGCGCACCCACAATCCCCGTTGAGATAAGGCCAATTCGCTTTTTGCCCTGGCCAGTTTGAGTTGCAATCATAAAAATCCCCCTTATGGTTATATTAGCTATCAGTGTACCAAAAGCATGAGCGTTATACAAGACGGTAGATCGCTGATTGTTGTATATACTGTTATATTAGCCATCCCTCCTTTGGGGCAATATAAGGATTGATTGAGTATTTTCTGCGAGTTGGTCTCTTTCGTTGATGTCAAAAGCCTGATGAAGGAGGCAACAGATTTTTCTCGATGTATAGCAGAGCAGCGAGAGAAAGGTTACTACACCAGATTGTCCTCGTATGGATATGGCATGGCTGTACCTATGTTTTTACTATAGGCTAATGCGAGAGAGCTGGTTGTTATACACTGCATTACCAGTCTCGCTGCGCAGCCGTTTCCAAACCTGCTATAATAGAATATGAGTAGAAAGTAAAGAGGCGTTATCGTTCAGGATAGCGCGAGCGGAGGTCGGAGCGATATGGCAATCAGTCAGGCGAAACTAATTCAGGCAGCACGGCGGGTCTTTGCCCAGGATGGCTACAAGGCGGCATCGATCGTGGAGATTGCTCAGGTGGCGGGCATTGCGGTGGGTGGTGTGTATTTGCTCTATCCGTCTAAGCTGGAGCTCTTCCTTGCGGTGTATTGTGCGGAGGACGAGAAGACGAAGAACCGGATCGTCGGGCGGATTGATTGGTCGCAGCCGCGGGCGGCTTTTGCAGCCTATCTACGTGCCACGACGCAAGCCATGCGGCGTAATAAAATCCTCGCCGAGTGGCAGAGTGATGTGCCTGGCGAGCAGGTGCGCCAAGCCTACCACGATGATGTGAAACAAGCAGGAGCAGGTAATAGCCTGGTAATGCGTGGTGAGTTCTTTGCCGAGCAGGTGCAGCAGTGGCGGCGCGATGGCAGACTACGGCCAGGCGCGACCGACCAGACAATTAGCGAGCTCTTTACGGCAATGGCGGCAATCGACGCACTGGAGGGTATCGCACCAAAGACGATGAAGTTTATGGTTGATGCGGTGCTTGAGCAGCTGTTTGTCAGTGAATAGTCGTCGCCATACGTCGCTATAAAATAGTGAACGGTGCAAAACGCAGAAGCAAATCTGTCGTATTATTTGCAATTATCACCGCTTCATCGTATACTTATCACTAGTATGTTGCAATATCTTCGTTCGAGTGAGGCAGATCAGACGATTACGCCGCGTGATGCGCTGCGGGTTGGCTCGTGGCTGCGCTGTGAGAAGCCTAGTAATGAAGAGATCGACAAGCTTCTGGCGCTTGGTATGGACGAAAACATCATCAAAGATGCGCTGGACCCGCACGAGGTGCCACGTGTTGAGTTTGAGGATGAGTGGACGTATTTGATTGCCCGCTTGCCTGATACGGATGATGACTTTAACGACTTTACGACACCGATATTATTTGGTATTCACAAAAACTACGTGGTGACGCTCTCGCGTGATAGCCTGGGCCGGCTCTGGCAGCCTTTTGTTGACAAAACGCGGATGAATACGGCACGGCGGATTGAGCTCGTGGTGGCAATGATCGAGGCGGTGTCGCTGCAGTACCAGCGGCGAGTGGCAACGATCAACCGGCAGATGCGAGCAGCAACAGACGACCTCCATACGCTGCGGGCGCGCGATATCGTGACGCTGACCGAGTATGAACGCAAGCTCAACGACTACCTCAATGCACTAGTGCCAATGAACTGGGCGATTGAGCGCTTGATGGCAAACCGCAGTCTCCGCCTCAAAGAGGATGATAAGGATGATGTGGAGGATATCTCGATTGACTTGGAGCAGGTGATTGCGCGTTGTAAATCGCTTCTGCGCACCATCACTAATGTGCGTGATAGCTACCGCGCTGTGATGGACACGCGCCTGAACGAGACGATTCGCTTACTAACGGTGATCACGGTGGCCCTGACTATCCCGACGATGATCGCTGGGCTCTATGGTATGAATGTGCCTGTGCCCGGGGCGGACGACCCGACGATGTTTTGGAAGATTACCGCTGTGAGTGTGGTTGCCGCCATGGCAACGGGGTATTATTTCTTGCGCCGGCGGTAGGGGCTAGTGCACCCCGCCCGCCTTGAGTAATGTCCTGAGCCCGTGCTCGCCGCCGCCAAAGCCGCTGGTGGTGTAGTCGTTAACGACCATGTAGGGGAGGCCAGTGACGCCGAGCTTGAGAGCGCGGCTGGTGTTTGTGGCTATGTCGTCTTTGTGTTTCTCGTTTGTGACGCAGTCGCGGAAGGTCTCGACGTTGAGTCCAATCGCTTCGGCCGATGTTTCGAAATAGCTAACCGGGAGGAGTGGAATTTCTTTGGGCACGGCAACGCCTTTGACACCAATGCCTTTGTCGAAGTAATCTGCCTTGATGCGGGGCACAATGTGGTGCGTGTATTCCCAATATTTATGCTGATCGGCCGCGCAAAATGCTGCCTCGGCACCACGCTCGGTGTTAGGCACGATATCTTTGAGAACGGCAACAATCCGGTGCTCGTAGCGCAGTTTGCCCGACTTGATGTACTGCTGGAAGTCTGCAGTGTTCGTGGCGGCCTCAACCTGCGCACAAAATGAGCAGAAGTAGTCGGTGTAGTCGACAAAGACATTGGGCGCAGTGTGGCTGCCCTGCGACATCGCGCTCTGCCAGGGCTCACCTTTGCCAATGTGCTTGTTGGGTGGGCGGTTGATGAGATTGTAGGCGAAGAGGCTGATGATTGTGATAACGACAATCCCAAGCATGATATGGATCAAGCTAACCCCTGTTTGTTTTGACTGCATGATGCTCCTCCTGCTGAGCTAATGTTATGTAAATGGCGGCAATCTGGCCCGATTGATAGAGCGAAAAGAGGCTGAGCCCAAGGGCAATAACAAGCACAATGGTGCTGGCAACTGTCGCGGCCGAAGCGGCGGCTGCTCCCGAAAAAAACACTGCCACGATAGGGAGAATGAGCGATGTGCCACAGGGTACGCAGCCCAGGCCAATTGCCGCAGCGACGGAAGCAATACCGCTGAGGCTAAGCTGCTGCGTGGTTTGCTGGTTGCGCTTGTTGTGCCGGGCAGTGAAGATAATAAGCGTGAGCGATATCCCTTGTAGCACTGAGACAAGCACAAGCAGTGCACCCGTCAGCGATGTCGCCGCCTGCCGAGTAATCTCCGTGAACATCGTCCCAATGACGCCAAGTTTATCGATAAGCGGCAGACGAGACATGAGCAGCGCGCCATAGAATCCACCGTTAGTTAAGAGAAAAATCAGCCAGGCAAAGCTAAGCGCACCAACTAGCGCCCCTGCCGCATAGCGTGGCTGGCGCAGCACCTGACCAATGCCGCTCATGGCGGTAAGTGAGGTGTGACGTAGTGAAGAAAGGCGATGTTTCATGAGTGTCTTTATTATACCACTGAGCGCTGTAAACCTCTGTGTTCATCCCATTGATGGTCACTCTATGACGCCGTAGCCGAGTAGACCAGTATAATTGCGCTGTCGATTGGCAAAAACACGTATCTTGTTATTCTCATTGCCGCCAACAGTGGTGAGCATGCCATTATCATTGCGCAGGATAATGTGCGTATGGTCGCCAAAGACGGGCGAAGCGCGGTAGATTGCTACGTCGCCAGGGCGGGGCTGGTAGCCGCTATCGGCTGGCTTGAAACGGCCTGCTGACTCGTAATACTCACGCAGTGTGAAGGTGCCTGGAATGCGCCAGCTACCAGTGTGTGGGTTCTTGAGCGGCGCACCGGCTTGCTGCATCGTCCAGCTGACGAAGTCGGCGCACCATGCCTCGTGCGCTCCTTGGCTATATTTCGTACCAGCGGGCTGAGCGGCAAACTCTGCTTGGGTAAGCTGGATGACCTTGCGGCGAGTAGGACTGAGGGTATGCGTGTCGACCTCAGGAAACTGAGCGAGCCCTGGTGAACGATCGAGCGTGACCACATGCGACGTACCTTGGAGCTTGTAGAGGATCTTGCGCCAGCCAATCGCTGTGCCAACAATGCCGCCAACCATGAGAAGGAGGGCAAGGCAGATGCTGATGATGGTTGCTCGGTGGCTAAGAGGGAATAATCGCTTCATATGTATAGTATACACCGCATGGTGATGAGATGCTTGTTGGTTAGTTGCTGTTTGGATGGCAGTAGAGGCGTTTGGGTTGTGAATTTATTTTGTTGAATAGCCGCATACCATAGCAGCAAAATTGCCGAGTGCCTTGCCGACATCTTTCCATTGGCGACACCGAAACAGGTCGTGTGCAGTAATGAGCAGCGCTGCCCCAATGATAATAAGTAGCATAGCTAAGGTATACCCTGCGAGAGATGACTGACTGATGAATAGCTGCAGTGTATAGTATCCTGCCGCAAGCGCGAGACCAGAGATGATGAGGCTGAGGAGTTTGAAGAGGTAATGCATGATGGTTTCCTTTGATAATGCGAGATAACGGTAGTACCTACCGTAGAAGATGGTTGCGATACTGTCAAGGTTATATATTGTTCATCTTTCGCTTTCCTCTCCTCTATGCTATAATCCAGCCCAACGGATGGTTGGTTGGCTTATAACAATATGATGCCCTGGGAGTGATTCAAGCAGAGGCCCGTTTGGGTGTGGGGCTCGTAGCATAAGAAAGGAGTTGTATGACTCAAACCAAACCAATCATAACGGTGGATGGCTTGACCAAAGCCTATGCTGGCACGCCTGTGGTGGATGGGATATCCTTCACGGTTAAGACGGGCGAGATTTTTGGCCTGCTGGGGCCCAACGGCGCTGGTAAGACCACGACGCTGGAGATGCTCGAGGCGCTGCGGCCGATTGACGCTGGCCGGGCGACCATTGACGGCATTGATGTGGCTAAGCAGCCCAAGCAGATTAAGCAGATCATCGGCATCCAGCTGCAGTCGACCACCTTTTACGATAAGCTGACTCTGCGCGAGCAGCTGCGTATGTTTGCCAGCCTCTACGGCCAGCGGGTTGATGCTGATGCGTTGCTAGAGAAGGTGCAGCTCAGTGCCAAGGCCGGCAGCTACGTCGAGCAGCTAAGCGGTGGGCAAAAGCAGCGCTTTGCGATTGCCGCAACGCTTGTCAATCAGCCCAAGGTGCTCTTTTTGGATGAGCCGACGACAGGCCTAGACCCGCAAGCGCGGCGCAATCTGTGGGAGCTGATCAAGACCATTCGCGATGAAGGCATTACCATTGTGCTGACCACCCACTATATGGATGAGGCCGAGCTGCTGTGTGATCGCCTGGCGATTATGGATGCGGGCAAAATTATCACCATTGATACGCCGCAGCATCTCATCGAGCAGCTGCTGGCGCGTGGCTTTACTAAGCAGCAAACGGTCGAGCCCGCCAACTTAGAGGATGTATTTATTGATTTAACCGGCAAGGCCATTCGGGAGTAGATGATGCGAGTCAAGTCATATTGGATTGGAGTATATGGGCAGGTGCGCGCCCTACAAAAGCGCTTTATGCGCGATGGCACGTCGCTGTTTTTTACCTTTTTGTTCCCGCTGATATTCCTCTTGGTGTTTGGTGCGATTTTTAATAACCAAACCACCAGCTTTGATGTGGCGATTATTAACCACTCGCAGAGCGAATTTGCCAAGCAGTTTGTGGAACAAGCCAAGGCAAACAAAGATACGACGCTCAAAGTGAAGGACGTCAAGGATATGCAGGAAGCGCGCGAGAAGCTAAAGCACTCGGAGCTCAGTGGCATCATCGAGCTGCCAGCCGATTTTGGCACCGTGACGCCGGCTCAAGCGGGCGCTCCTGGCCAGGGCAGTGCCGCTGGCCAAACCCAGGCCCGCCCAAGCGGTACTTTGCGTGTGCTTTACGCCAAGGGTTCGGAGCAGTCTGGCAACACGCTAACGGCCATTATGGGGCAGATTATTGACGGCATTAATAAGGGTATGGGCCAGCCCGAGCCGCCGCTAAAGGTTGCAGGCCAGGCTGTGGGCGATGAGCAGCTCAAGACCTTCGACTATACCTTTACTGGCCTGCTGGCCTTTAGTTTGTTGAGTATGGGGATCTTTGGCCTGGCTAACCAGATGCCGACGGAGAAGCAAAAGGGCTCCTACCGGCGTCTTCGAGCGTCGCCCTTTACAGCAGGGCAGCTAATTCTGGCAATGGGTATCCACTACACGATTGTCTCGCTACTGAGTGCCGCTATGATGCTGGTGGTGGGGATGAGTGTCTTCCACTTCAACATGCGGGGTGACTGGCTACTGGCCGTGCCGTTTCTTACTCTGTCCGCGCTACTGATGGTGGGCTTTGGCCTCTTGATTGGCGGCTGGGCCAAGAACGAGAACCAGTCGGCGCCGCTGGGCAATCTGGTAGCCTTCCCAATGATGTTCCTTTCTGGCACCTTTTTCCCGTCCTTTATGTTCCCGGAGTGGCTGCGCACGCTGAGCCAGTTCATCCCCATGACGCCTGTGACCGATGGCCTGCGCCTGATTATGACCGAGCACGCCAGCCTAGGCGAGGTGTTGCCATACGCTGGCGCTGTTGGCCTATGGATGCTGGTGGTGTACATAGCGGCGATCAAGCTATTCCGGTGGGAATAACGAAATAACTAATACAGGAGGGGAGATGCGCAGAAGCACGCAGGCGATAATAACAGGGGTGGTTATTGTTATAACTATCAGCCTGGTTGGCGCGGCGTGGTATCTTCAGCAGCATCGCCCCCAGCCTACAAGGCAGACAGACGCTGCAAGGTTTCAGGCAGAGTATCCACGGGTTGCGGCGGATAACCGCTTTGTCTATGCACGTGATGTTGCTGTGCTGGATGTACTAGAGCATGGCACAGGCGTGGTGTTTCTCGGCTACCCGCAGTGCCCGTGGTGTCAGCGGTTGAGTGAGTATGTCGACCAAGCCGCTCGTGCTGAGGGTGTTGATATGGTCCACTATCTCAACATTCGTCAGGCACGCGCTAGCAAGAACGAGACATACCAAAAGCTGGTGGCGCGTCTTGCGCCTTACCTCAGTAAGGATGAGAGCGGCCAACCGCGGATTTTTGTGCCTGATGTGACGATCGTAAAGCGCGGGTCAATTGTGTGGCGCTACAAAGAAGAGTCAACTGGTGATAGCACTATCACTCCCGATCGCTACTGGACTGCAGAGCGGGCTCAGCGGGCCGTTACGCAGCTGCGGCATGCGATGCGGACAATGAAGCACTAGATGAGAGCAATGAGCGCAGATAACAAAGCAGAAATACTGCCACTATGACAGAGGAGATAATATGACGTATCAATTCATTCAAGATGCATACCAAGCGCGGCGCGGTGGGTCGTCGCGGGTGCTTGATGTGTGCTGCGAAGGCTGCACTAAGCACGTGACGTTTTACCAAAAGGATGGCCCAGGTTCGCTGCGGCGCATGTATGTCGACCGTTTTATCGATATAATCCCAACTGGTGATGAGCTGCACTGCCCGCACTGCCAGCGCGTCCTTGGTATTCTCATCACGTATGCCAAGGAAAATCGCCTGGCCTATCGGCTTTTTGTCGATGCGGTGACGAAGCGGATTGTGCCGCGTCGGCAGGTAGGGTGATATAACTCCTACGCCCAGTTGTTGGCTAGTTTGTATACTTGCTACAATATAAAAAGAATTGCAAACTAGAAAAAGGGGCATTCTATGAGCGACTATACACCAGATTTTCGTGCTTACCCGACTGACCAGGCAATTGATATTATTCGAGCGATTGCTGAGCATCGATGGCCCATGACCGTCGAAGAGGCTTTCTCGCTGCGAGACCAGTTCGGCTGGACGCCCGCTCCCGACGATGGAAGATTTTTCGTTACTCCCGTCAGCAACGGAGAAGAAGACGGGGCAATAAGAATTGACCGAGAGAACAGAATTTGCATATCGGGAATCCGGTTCAAATTAACTTCTCAGCTTCCTAAAGATGCAGATCCTAACATTCAGTCAGAAATGCGGTCAGTATATTCGAGGTACGTCGAAGCTCTCACCAGGCAATACGGCACAGGCGAAGCCAGATCTAGCAGTGACGTAGACGGTGTTTTGTGGCACCTACCATCACGCGCGAGCGTCGACATCGGGGTCACTCATCGATCTATTTCTGTTGCCATTGAATCGCCAGCGATGACTGATCTTACTGAAGCTGAAGAGAAATATTTCGCTCAGTAAACAACCCCAAACTACATAACATCGAGAGCGTCGAGCACTGTCTGTGAAATAATCATTCTCTACTGTCTAATCATCCGCATGCTTGGTGGTGAGGGTGCGCTGGGGCAGGAAGAGGGCAACAAGGAAGCCTGTGGCCATAAGCGCGGCGCTAATGATGAAAATCTGGTGCAAGGAGTCGCTAAAGGCATTGAGAATGCGTGTTGTGTAGTCGTCTTGCTGTTGGCTTAGCTGCTGCTGGGCACGTGCGCGTGCTGGAGCAGGGAGGCGGGCCATGCCTTTGGCTGCACCCTGGCTAATGGCGTCGCGCTGGCTGTTGATGCGCAGCAGAGTATCGGCATTGAGCTCGCCATCGAGCTGCCGAGCGGCTTGTGGCGCGCGGCGCAGCGTCTGAATATAGGGGATTTGATTGATATCGCCAAGGCTGTGTAAAATGCCACTAGTGAGCACGCCTGCAAAGATAGCCGTCCCCACCGTCGAGCCAAGCCCACGGAAGAGCTGTACGCTTGAGGTAGCAGCGCCGAGATCCTGCTGGCGGAATTCATTTTGCACAGCGAGAGTAAGAATGGGCATGCACATCCCCATGCCAAAGCCGGCTATAGCCATGATGATTGCCTCGTGCCAGTAAGGAGAAGTGGGCTGGAGCGTGATAAGCGAGAGAATGCTTGCTGCAGTGATGGCGCAGCCAATGACGATATAGCGCTTGTATACACCCGTCCGGCTAATGAGTTGCCCCACGCCAATAGAGCTAATCATCATCCCGCCTACCATTGGCAGGAGCATCAGACCAGCTTGTGAGGCAGTTGCACCAAAGACTTGCTGATTAAACTGCGTGAGGTAGAGGATTGCTCCGAGAAAAGCGGCACCAAAGAGCAGGCTAATGAGCATAATGAGGCGGTAGGTGGGGTTACGGAAGAAGCGGAGAGGGAGGATGGGCTGAGCGGCGTTGCGCTCAAGCCAGAGGAAGATACCACCAGTAAGGGCGGCAATAGCGAGCAGTACACTTTTGATGAGAGTAAGGCTCGTGCCACGGTCGATGACGCTCTTAAAGACCATCTCCGTATTGTCTACTGCCAAGACAAGCGCCGCCAGGGCAATGGTGATGAAAAGAGCACCGAGGTAGTCTGGCTTGTGCTTGCTGTCGTGCTTGATTTGTGGGCAATAGCGGACGATGAGAGCAGTGGCGATGATACCAATTGGCACATTGATAAAGAACGTCCAGCGCCAGTTGGTTGTGACGCCAAAGATGGTCGCACCATCGGTTAGCCAGCCACCAAGCAATGGCCCCGCTACCGAGCTCATACCAAAGGTCGCACCGATGAGCCCTTGCCAGCGGCCCCGCTCCTTAGGCGTAAAGAGATCGCCGACAATAGTAAAGGCGTTGGCGGTGATAATGCCGCCACCAATTCCTTGCAGCGCACGCCACGCAATGAGCCATTCTACGGTTGGCGCGATACCGCTGAGCAGCGAGCCAATGGTAAAGATTGCCACGCCACTGAGCAAAAGTGGCTTGCGGCCATACATGTCGCTTAGCTTACCGGCTAGCGGCACTGTCACAGTGGTGGTGAGCATATAGGCAGTAACGATAAAGCCAAGAGAGGAGAAACTGTTGAATTCCTTGACGATTGCGCCCAGTGCTGTCGCCACGATGGTTTGGTCGAGCGCTACGAGAAAGAGGGCGCTCATCACGGCAAGCATGACGATGAGTTTGTGACGTTGGGGCAGATGATGGAGCATAGAATTCCTTGGTTGGTTACTATAGTTGATATTCCGAAATGTAAAATAAGGTTCTCGCTCTCGCTAGAGTATATACTCCTCCTATATGACTTTGAGACACGTCAAGTAGAGAACTGTTAACCAAATATACTATGATACGCCGAAGAGAACTGTTTGTCAATTTTATGCCAAGGAGCTTAGGCATTGCACCGGCTGATTGCGAGCGATGAGCTGCGCCAGATCAACCTCGGCAAGGAAGTGAGGCAAGATTGGGTACTGCTGCGGGCTAATGAAGCCACACTCGGCGACTTCCGCTAAGCCGTGCGTTGTAGCGGCAAGGTCAATCGACTGGTAGTCGTGCCAGTTGGTGATGTGGAACAAGAACTCAAGCTGTTCGTGTGGCTCGCCAGCTGCTGGCGCTTCGATAGCAAACTGTTGGACGAAGAGCAGCCGGCCAATTACTGGCTCAACGCCAGTTTCTTCGATCATCTCTCGCCGTAGGCCATCCAGTACGCTCTCGCCCAGCTCCAGCCCACCGCCTGGTGTGCACCAAAAATCTCGGCCATCGCCAGTGCGCGCTGTCAAGCGCTGGCAAAAAAGCTCGCCCCTGTCGTTGATGATAATTCCGCGTACGTTGATGTGTCTGTGCATGGTGCCTCCGGTGATTGATATGACTTATGGATGATGTCCTGTATTTATTTTACGCTAAAAAATGATGTATTGCGTGCTTATGTAGCAGGCTTACTCACCTCTCTTGATTTTCCCATTAGCACTCGCTATACTAGAGTGCTAGAAGCGCCTTGATTGATATCAGGCGCGGTGATAAGTATTAAGAAAGGGGTAACCAATGAGTTCACCAATCAAGCCAATGGCGCATTTCGTCGTGGCGGTTAAGGAGAAAAAGCCAGAGAAGACTGCCAGCGGGATCTTTTTGCCCGAGTCGGCTCAGGAGAAGTCAGAAGCTGCCAAGGTGATTGCTGTTGGATCGGCAGTAGAAGATGTCGTAGTCGACGCGCGGGTCGTTTACAAGAACTACGCAGCTACCACCATTAAGCTCGACAAAGAAGAGTATTTGATTATCAAGGACGAGGATATCCTCGCAACAGTAGAATAGGAGAACTAGTCTATGGCAAAAAAAGTATTTTATGATGAAGATGCGCGCCGCCGGATTTTGGGCGGGGCAGAGATTCTCTACAACGCAGTGAAGACAACGATGGGGCCAAAGGGTCGCAATGTCGTCATTGGCAAAAGCTACGGTGGCCCGAGTGTGACGCACGATGGTGTGACAGTAGCTAAAGGTATCGACATCGAGGATGTTGATGATGAAACACTAGGCTTTAAGGTAGGGGCAGAGCTTATCAAGCAAGCCGCTAACAAAATGAACGATGTGGCTGGTGATGGTACAACTACCGTGACGGTTTTGACCTACCACATCCTCAGTGAGGCAAACAAGCTGATTGCTGCTGGTCACAACCCAATGCTGCTGCGCAAGGGTCTGGAGCGGGCTGCAGCAGAGGTAACAGCCGCTTTGAGCGAGCAGGCAGAGGATATTCGCAATGACGAAACACGCGTCGCAGAGGTGGCAACTATCTCGGCGGGTGATGACGCAATTGGCCGGCTGATTGCTGATGTGATGGAGAAGATCGGGCCCAATGGTGTAGTGACGGTTGAGGAAGGCCGCGGCCTTGAGCTAGAGAGCGAAGTGGTCGAGGGCTTTACTGTTCAGCGCGGCTTCGTCAGCCCCTACATGGCGACAGACACGAAGCGAATGGAGGCGGTGTACGATAAGCCAGCTATCGTTATTACCGACAAGAAGATTTCTTCGGCACAGGAGTTTGTCCCACTGCTTGAGATGATTGCTCAAAGTGGTAAGAAAGATCTCGTCTTGATTGCTGACGATGTGGATGGCGAAGCGCTTGGTCTGCTTGTGCTGAACCGCCTCAAGGGTGCCTTTAATACCTTGGCTATTAAAGCGCCGAGCGATAAGGATGTTCTCTACGATATTGCTGCTCTGGTGGGTGCCACAGTCATTACCGAGGATACTGGTATGAGCTTTGATACGGTTGGGCCTGATGTGGTGGGCTCAGCTCGCAAGGTGATTGCTACCAAGGATTTGACGACAATCGTCGAAGGGGCTGGTGCGAAGACGGCAGTCGATGCCCGGATTGACCAGATTGCCGTTGAAATTGCCAACAGCACAAGTGACTACACCAAGAACAATCTCGTCAAGCGCCAAGCTGCCCTGACTGGCCAAGTGGCGGTGATTAAGGTAGGTGGGGCAACCGAGACCGAGATCGAAGAGAAGAAATACCGCGTTGATGATGCGGTGGCTGCCGTCAAGGCTGCCCTAGCTGAGGGTATTGTGCCTGGTGGCGGGGTGACACTGGTCAATCTTGCAACGAGCTACACCCACGCTGGTGATGCCGATGCGTCGGTGACCGCTGGTGAGGATTTGCTTATCCACGCGCTCGAGCAACCATTCCGCATTCTGCTGACCAACTCTGGCCTCAATGCCGATGAGTGGCTGCCACAGGTGAAGGCAGCGCAGCCTGGCTTTGGTATTAATGTCAACACACCGGGCGAGCTGATCGATCTCAAAGCAGCTGGCGTGGTTGACCCTGTTCGCGTTACCAAGGAAGCACTGCAAAATGCGGCCTCCATCGCGGGCACCGCAATGACGATGGGTGCGCTGGTCGTCGACCTGCCTGAGAAGGAAGCGGCCAGCCCAGCTGGCATGCCTGGCATGGGCGGCGGTATGGGCATGTACTAAGCCTCGTCCTGCCTTGTTTTGCAAAAACCCACCATATCTGTGGTGGGTTTTTAATTCAGGAAAGAATCGGTTGACAGATACCCCCAGGGGGTATACCATAGGAGTATGAGCAAAGATACTACCAGACGAGCATTACATCGTATCAAAATTATGAAGGGCCAGCTGGAGGGGCTAGAGAAGCGTGTGGCCGATGATGCCTACTGCATGGATATCATCATCCAAAGTCTGTCGATCCAGAAGTCGCTGGCATCACTGAATAAGCTAATGGTCAAGCAGCATCTCGAGATGCATGTGGCTGAGATGCTGGCGTCAAGTGATACGAAGCAGCGCGATAAGGCGCTCAAAGAGCTCGACCAGCTCTACGACCTGACGAACATCCGCTAGCAGCAAGCGGATATAAGAATGGAAAGGATAATGCGGTGCGCAGCACCGAGGAGTTTGTTATGGATAAAAAACAGTCACGGCACCATCATATGACTCATGGTGAGCATACTCACCATGAGGGACATGGACAGGGTGGCCATTGCGGGCATGATGCGGCCCAGTTTCGGCAGCGGTTTTGGCTATCGCTGCTGATAACGATCAGTGTATTGGTGTGTTCACCGCTGCTGCAGCAGTGGCTCGGGTATACACTACCTGAGGTGGTGAGCCGGTATGTGCCGGCCATAAGCGGGACGATATTGCTGTGGTATGGTGGCCGAGTCTTTATTCGGGCGGGGTGGCAGGAGCTACGCCAGCGCCAGCCTGGCATGATGCTGCTGATTGCTCTGGCGATTAGTGTGGCCTATGGCTACAGCCTGCTGGTGACCAGTGGCGTGGTAGCAGGGATGGATTTTTGGTGGGAGCTCGCGTCGCTCATTACCATTATGCTTCTCGGGCACTGGCTCGAAATGGCAGCGATTAAGCGGGCAACGGATGCCGCCCATACCTTAGCCCAGCTCTTACCCGAGACGGCGGAGGTTGTGACGGAACAATCGATCGATACAGTGCCGCTTGATCATCTGGCTGTGGGGATGACCGTGCTGGTGCGCCCGGGTGGGCGTGTGCCAGTGGATGGCCAGGTGATATCTGGCACGTCACAGGTTGATGAGTCGATGCTCACGGGTGAGTCGCGCCCTGTTGCCAAGCAGTCAGGGAGTCTTGTGACAGCAGGCACGATCAATGGCACTGGTGCGCTTCATGTTATGGCCCAGCACATTGGTAATGATACAACGTTGTCGCATATTATGGAGCTGGTGCGCCAGGCTGAGCAGCGTCGGTCGCGAACGCAGGTGCTGGCGGATCGGGCAGCGGGCTATCTTTTCTATGCAGCGCTTGCTACTGCGCTGGTGACGGGTGTTGGTTGGGCGCTGGCTGGTGCATCGCTGGGTGAAGTGTTGCAGCGAGTAGTAACGGTGTTGGTGGTGGCGTGTCCGCACGCTTTGGGCTTAGCGGTGCCGCTGGTTGTATCGATCTCGACTGGGCTTGCGGCACAGCGCGGTATTGTGGTGCGCGATCGCCGTGCCTTTGAGGCCGCGCGGCAAGTCGATGTGGTGTTATTTGACAAAACCGGTACACTGACAACTGGCCACCTGGCAGTGGTTGCAGTCCACGGTGGGGACGAGGCGGCTATTCTGGGATTAGCGGCGGCGGCTGAGCATGAGGCAGAACACCCGATTGCAGCAGCAATTCGCCGCGCGGCAGCCGATCGCCGTGTTGCGATACCTGCTGTGCGTGACCTCCAAACGGTGCCGGGTTATGGCGTGCAGGCTGTGGTTGATGGCGTGCCGACGTTAGTTGGCAATGCGGCCTTTATGCAGCAGCATCAGATTGATCGAGACGAGATAACGACGGACCATACAGTGGTCTACGTTGCCCAAGCTGGGCGTGTCTGTGGTGTGATTGAGCTTGGTGATGCGCCGCGCCCTGGTGCGGCAGCGGCAGTCGCAGCGCTCCAACGCCGCGGTATAACAGTTGCCATGGTAACAGGAGATGGTGCGAGGCCGGCCGACGCGATTGCTCGCCTCGTTGGTATCACTGAGGTTCACGCTGAGGTAACACCAGCTAAGAAGGCGGCGATTGTTATGGCGTACCAGCAGCAGGGGAAGCGGGTGTGTTTTGTTGGTGATGGCGTGAATGATGCGCCAGCGCTTGCCCAGGCCGAGAGTGGTGTCGCGATTGGGACGGGGACTGATGTTGCCGCAGCGTCTGCTGGGATTATGTTGGTTGGTGATGATCCGCAGGCGGTTGTCCGGCTGATCACGCTGGCCCAGGCGACGTACCGAAAAATGGTGCAGAACCTCTGCTGGGGAGCGGGCTACAATGTGCTGATGCTTCCCCTCGCGGCTGGAGTGCTTGCACCAGTCGGGGTGGTTGTTTCGCCCGCGATCGGTGCGGTGGTGATGTCGCTTTCGACGATCATTGTTGCAGCAAATGCACAACTCTTACGCCGCACGGTGGTGTAAGTCGCGAGCTCCGTTATTGACAGACTTGCGCTGTCTATGTCATACTAGCGCGCAGTATGCTTTCATTCTTAGGAAATTTCACCGCGTCGTTTCGGGTGGCGCTTGTGATGTGGCCATTTGCTGCACTTGTGTTGACATTGCCACTGTTATTGGTACACTATATTCGCTTTCGCCGGGTGGCATTTGGCCGGGTAGTCATGACGTATTTGGTGGTGCTCTATGGCTTGGCGTTGGCTGCCTTTACGCTTTATCCGATGCCAGATAATGCGGCACGCTTTTGCGGGAGTCACCATATCCAACCGCAGCTTACACCACTGGCGTCAATCCTCGAGATTCCTCACGAGGGTGTGCGGGCGTTGCTACAGGTGGTGCTTAATGTTATTTTCTTTGTGCCACTGGGGGCGTTTTTGCGGGCGATGTATCGGGTGCGCTGGTGGACAGTGGTGATGATTGGCCTGATGACGTCGGTAGTGATTGAGCTGACGCAGCTCACGGGGGTGTTTGGCGTGTATCCGTGTAGCTATCGGCTGTTTGATGTTGATGACTTGCTGCTTAATACGAGCGGGGCACTGCTGGGCTTTTGGCTGGGTTGGCTATTGCCAAATCTTCGCGATACGGAGCGTGGAGCAACGATGATTCGCCAGCCTGGCCTTGTGCGGCGTATCGTTGCCTTTGTTGTTGATATGACTGGAGTGGCGATTGGCTCAACGATTGTGATGGTGGCGCTCACACTCTTCAATGTATTGCATTCACGGCAGTGGACTGAACAGATGCAGATGCTGACGCAGATCGTTCCGTATGGCTTTATTGCGCTCGTGCATGCTATCCTCCCATTAGCGGCCCAGGGGCGGACGCTCGGTGGCTGGCTAACGGGTATTTCGCTGGATGATCGGCCTCGGGGGTGGTTCCACCGCGTGGTATTCTATGCAGTGCGGCTGCTCTATATTGCGGTGCTGTCGATGGTGCATCTGCCGTTTGTGTCATTGATGACGCTGCTTGTCACGATCGTGCTATGGTATCGGTATAAGCAGCTGCCCTATGCAGTACTTGATCGGTACTGGCCAACGCGTCACACGCCAACCACTGATGATGAGTAATCTATACCACCTCACACTTTACCTATTCTGGCAAACGATATAGACTAGAAAGAGACAGCTAGCAAAAGCAAGGAGGCGATATGCGGACGGCAATGGTGAAAAGTGTGCTCAGTGTCATGATGATAGCAGTCGGATGCCAGCTGATGGCTCCAGTGCCAGCTCAGGCTGCGGAGCGGGGGACAATCTCGGTTTATGTCAGCGACGAGAATCTCCCAAAGGTGACTGACGACCATCTAAAGATGATCGATCGGCTTATTGTCCATTTTGGGCGTATTGCAGCCGATGGGCGCGTGACACTTGATACACTGCCACACCTCACGCAGGCAGCCACGCTGCAGCGGATTCGGGCGGTCAATCCGCGTATCTCCCTTATTCTCTCAATTGGTGGTGGTAATGATGCTGCGCGGCGTGAATTCGATGCGATGGTGCGCCAAGCCAGCACCCGGCAGGCCTTTGTGAGCTCTGTCAAGGAGGCGTTGCAGGCTCATCAATTGGATGGAGTGGATATCGACTGGGAGTTTCCAAAGGGGAGCCAGCAGACTGACCTAATTGCTCTCTTACGCGAACTGCGCGCGGCAACGACCACCAGCGGACGCCAGCCGAGTATTTCGATGACGGGTGCACCAGCCAAGTGGTATGCTGAGCAAAATAAGTTTGCTGAGTACCAGCAGTACCTTGACCAGATTGCAATTATGACGTATGACATGCGGGGGTTTGGCTCGTTTAAGTCGCACGCTGGGCACCATGCTGGGCTCTATACCGCGCCAGGTGACCCGCTCGACCAGAGTGCCAACTCGGCAGTGCAGCACTATCAAGCTCACGGTGCGCCAACAAACAAATTAATGATCGGGGCGGCGTGGTATAGCCGGCGGTTTAGCTCTGTTGCTGAGGTGAATCATGGATTACACCAGCCCGTTGGCGATGCTCAAAAGGCTGGCGAGTACCACACCACGTATGACCGGCTCGAGCGAGACTATATTAACAAGAATGGCTACACTCGCTACTGGGATGACGCAAGCAAAGCGCCGTATCTCTATAATGCTGCGCGGCGTGAGTTTATTAGCTACGACGATGCGGAGTCGATGAAGTATAAGGCAGAATATGTCCAGCAGCATAACCTGCAAGGGATTATTGTGTGGCGTTATCTCTCCGACCCGCAAAGTAATGATGCGTTGCTGCGGCAACTCGACCACACGCTGCATGGCAGCGCCGCGTCATCGTCGACTCAGCCGCAATCAAATCAGTCACAGAATACCACGCTGCCACCGAAGGTAATGCATGTCTCACAGGCCGAACAGCCACAACCAAGCCAGCCACCGCACGAGGGAGCATTGGCAGCTGCTGGTGATAATGTGCCGCTGCTATACTACGGTGGCGCGACGTTGGTTATGTTAGGCGTGCTTGGTGCGGCAGTGTATGCTTGGCGTCGTCGGCATATAAAAAGGTATTGACAATGAATAGTTTAGGCAGTAAACTATTCATTGTATGAAGGTAGAAGCAAAGTCAGGTGCACAGCCGCAGCGCCAAGTATGTATTGAGAACATCACGAGCTACTTATTTCAGCTCAAGCAGCGCCTGGCACGCGCTCAGCGCCAGACGGATCAGCAGTTTGGTTTGGCGCCTGTTCACTGGCATGTGCTGGGCCTATTGCATAGTGGGGCAATCGAGACGATGGGTGATGTGGCCGCAAAGCTGTGCGTCTCCAAGGGTGCGGCAACGCAGATTCTTGACGTGCTGGTGGCAAAACAGCTCGTCCAGCGCACGCCAGACCAGCACGATCGACGGGTGGTGCGCCTACAGTTGACTGCGCAAAGCCAGCAGATAACCGATCACTTCCAGCAGTATATGGCGGAGACTGTTGCTGATCTCTTTGCGGTGCTGAGCGATGCCGAGCTAGCGCAGCTCGACCAACTTATTGATAAAGTGGTTCAGTCACAGAAGGCGGAGCGAGCATGAAGTACATCTGGCGGCTACTCCGGGGATATTGGTGGCAGCTGGGACTGCTGGTTGCTGCAACGTATGGTTCGGTGATGGCAACGCTCAGTTTGCCAGACTTTATGGCGGCGATTATTAATAATGGTATCGTTGGCACTGATATGGCCGTTATATGGCATAATGGCTGGCAGATGATTGCCGTGACGCTGGCTGGTGCGGTGGGGACGATTGTGTCGGTCTTCTTTGCGACGCGGATTGCCACTGGCCTCTGCCAGCAGCTGCGCGACCAGGTGTTTGCTCGGGTGGAGAACTACGCTGTGGCGGATTTTAACCGCTTTTCAACAGCGTCGCTGATTACGCGCTCGACGAATGACATCCAGCAGATCCAATCGACGGGGATTATGCTGCTGCGCATTGCCTTGATGGCACCGATTATGGCCGTGGCTGGCCTGCAAAAGGCGCTGGCTAATGCACCAAGTCTGAGCTGGATTATTGCCCTGGCGGTTGCGGTACTTTTGGTGGTCATTATTGGCTTGTTTATTGCGACGATGCCCCGCTTTCAGCGCTTGCAGAGCGTGGTGGACAAGCTGAACTTAGTCGCCCGCGAGAACTTGACGGGCCTGCGCGTCGTGCGCGCTTTTCATACCGAGGCAGTCGAAGAAGCAAAATTTGATGCCGTCAACCATGAGCTGACGAAGCTCAACTTGGTAGTCAATCGCTTGATGATGGTGATGGAGCCAGTGATGATGCTGGTGATGAATCTCGCGAGCGTGGCGGTGGTGTGGTATGGTGCGCTGGCGATTGGTGATGGGCGCCTCGCGATTGGTAATATGATGGCTTTTTTGCAATATGCCTTGCAGGTGATTATGTCGTTCTTGATGATCTCGATGGTGTTTATTATGGCACCGCGCGCGGCTGTGTCGGTGCGGCGAGTGGTAGAGGTGCTCGATACTAAGCCATCGATTACTGACCCGGCTGATCCTCAGCCACTCATGCCGGGTGGCATGGGGCGGATTGAATTTCGTGATGTTACTTTTGCCTACCCAGGGGCAGATGAGCCGGTGCTGAGTAACATTAGCTTTGTGGCGGAGCCTGGCCAGACGACGGCGTTTATTGGTAGCACAGGCTCGGGCAAGTCGACATTGGTCAATTTGATTCCGCGGTTTTATGATGTGTCGGCCGGGCAGATTTTACTTGATGGGGTGGATATCCGTCACCTCAGGTTGACTGACCTAGCCAGCCAAATTGGTTATGTACCGCAAAAAGGTGTGCTGTTTCGGGGGAGTATTGCCAGCAATATTGCCTATGGTGCGCCTGAGGCCGATGAGGCGACGATTGCTCATGCGGCAGAGGTGGCCCAGGCGAGTGACTTTATTGCCCAGCTCGATGATGGCATGGCAAGCGCAGTCGCGCAAGGCGGCAGCAATGTCTCGGGTGGGCAGCGTCAGCGCCTAGCGATTGCCCGAGCCTTGGCGGCGCAGCCTCAGGTGTATATCTTTGATGATTCGTTCTCGGCGCTTGATGCGCGGACGGATGCCGCGCTGCGCCAGCGCCTGACGCAGGAGGTGGCGGGCAAGACGGTACTGATCGTCGGGCAGCGGATTAATACGATCGCCCAGGCAGATACAATTATTGTCCTTGATGAAGGTCGGATCGTTGGCCAGGGGCGACACCAGGAGCTGATGGAAACCTGTGCGGTGTACCAAGAGATTGCTGCATCGCAGCTGAGCGAGCATGAGCTAGCTGCGCTCGAGCGGCCTGCTCCGTTTGGTGTCGCCGCGCAAGGAGGGGTGCGATGAGCCAGCAGTCATCTCCAAAGTCGCGCTCATCAGGGGTGCGCCGCGGCCCAATGGGTGGGCCAGTCGCTGGTGGTGGCACGGAGCGAGCCAAGGACTTCCGCTCGGCGGTGCGTACGCTGCTGCAGTATCTGCACGCCTTTCGTTGGCAGCTGATGCTGGTGATTGGTTTGACGATTATCAGCACACTGTTTGCGATCGTTAGCCCCAAACTGCTCGGCAACGCGACCAACCAGATTGTCGATGACTACACGCGCCTGCGTACCTACGACGCTATCCACGAGAAGCTTCCTGCTGGCGCAGCGATCCCTGCGGGTATGACGGGTGAGCAATTTACGGCATCGCCCCAGGGCAAGCAGTTGGCGCAGGCGCTACCTGCCTCGGCTCGCGAAGCCGCCAAGACGCTTGATCTGGGCAGACGCCCCACTTTCCATTATGATGCGATCTTGCAGATTATCCTCTGGCTCGTGGGGCTCTATACGATCAGTTCACTGTTTCGCTATGGGCAGGCCTGGCTGATGACGAATATTACCCAGAAGCTCACATACCAGTTGCGCCGCGATATCTCAGAGAAGATCAATCGCTTGCCGCTGCGTTATTTTGATAAACAAACCCACGGCGAAGTCCTTAGCCGCATTACCAACGATGTCGATACGGTGAGCCAAACGCTTACCCAAAGCCTGTCGCAAATGATGAGTGCGGTGGTGATGCTAGTGGGGATCCTCGCGATGATGCTGTCGATTAGTTGGCTGCTGACGGTGGTGGCGCTCTTGGTTGTGCCGCTGTCGATGGGGTTGATCGTTGTGATTACCAAGCGCTCACAGACGCAGTTTATCCGCCAGCAAGATGAGCTAGGCGAGCTCAATGGCCATATTGAGGAGATGTATGCTGGCCACCAGGTGATGCGCGCCTTTCGTGGGCAGGAGCGGTCGCTAGCGACCTTTCGGCAGATTAACCAGCGGCTTTTCTCGAGCGCCTGGCAGTCGCAGTTTCTCTCTGGCTTGATGTATCCAGTGATGAATGTGGTGGGCAATATTGGCTATGTTGGTGTGGCGGTGCTCGGTGGGTGGCTGGCGATCGAGGGGCGGATTAAAATTGGCGATATTCAGGCCTTCATCCAATATATGCAGCAATTTAACCAGCCGATTGCCCAAACGGCGAATATTGCCAATGTGCTGCAGTCGACGGCAGCTGCGGCCGAGCGGGTCTTTGAGTTTCTCAAGGAACCAGCCGAAGCACCCGACCCGGTGCCCGCCACCACACTGCCAGTGGTGCGCGGTGAAGTGGAGTTTCGCGATGTTGTCTTTGGCTATGATGCAAAGACGCCAGTTATTAAGCATCTCTCGGCTCATATTCACCCTGGCCAGCGGGTAGCGATTGTTGGGCCAACGGGTGCGGGCAAGACGACGCTGGTCAATCTACTAATGCGATTTTATGATATTGATAGTGGTCAGATCCTGATCAATGGGGTAGACATCGCCCAGATGACGCGCAGCAGTGTGCGGCAACTCTTTGGTATGGTGCTGCAAGATACGTGGCTCTTCCATGGGACGATCCGCGACAACCTGCGCTATGGCAACCCCGAGGCGAGTGAGGCTGAACTGCTGGCGGTGGCGCGTGAGGCGCATGTTGACCACTTTGTCCGGTCGCTGCCGGGCGGTTACGACATGGTGCTCGACGAAGCCGCGACCAATATTTCGCAAGGGGAGAAACAACTGCTGACGATTGCCCGCGCCATGCTGGCCAAGACACCGATGCTTATCTTAGACGAAGCGACCAGCTCGGTCGACACCCGCACAGAGGTGCTCATCCAGCAGGCGATGGATAGACTGATGCAGCACAAGACAAGCTTTGTTATTGCTCATCGCCTGAGCACGATTCGTGACGCCGATCTTATCCTTGTGGTGAAGGATGGTAATGTTATCGAGCAGGGCACGCATGACGAGCTACTTGCCCAGAATGGCTTTTATGCGGAATTGTACCAGAGCCAGTTTGCGGAAGACGTCGATAAACCGACAAAGTAAGATGTCTAGAGCTAACTGCGTTTGGGTCGCTTGATGCGGGCAAGCAGGACAGCCCAATCGCCATCAGTTCTTTCGAGGACTTCAAGAATTGTATAATGACCGGTGTTTAATTTCTGATTAAGCTCCGGCAAGCCTCGACCATCCATGTCATCGCGTGTGCCGTTAATTTTTCGGATAACTACTTCCTCGATCTCGTAAATGACGCGACTTTTGCGCCAGGATACAACCGCAACCACGACAGAGATGATTGATATAAGTAGAGATAGGAGTGCGATACTATCGGGTAGAGACATTGGTTTATAAAATTAATTAGTCGCTTGTTACCGCAAATCAAATATGTCCAGTGCGCCAAAGTTCCCTGTCAGCATGGTGCGCTCAATGATGTGCGGGGCGATTGCTTTGGAGAATTTCTTAGGGCGTGTTTTGGCGGGGAGGTCGAGCACGGTATTGAGTGCATAGACGAAGAACTGATAGCGATGCGTCCCAAAGGCGGGGTGCGGGCCACCCCAACCGGGCTTACCCCAGGTAGTCGTGCCTTCGATAGCGCCATGAGGGAGGTAGTCGCTGCCGATTTCTGTGGTGGTGGGAGAGAGATTCCAAGCAATCCAGTGGTAGAAGCCGCCAATGAAGGGTGCGTCGGGGCTATAGCACACCACAGCGAGGCTCTGCGTACCATCAGGGATGTCGCTGATGGTGAGAGGCGGTCGCTGGTTGCCACCGAAGCGCGAATAGATCTTTGGTATTTTGGCGTTGTTGTTGAAGGCGGGGCTGGTGACTTTCATGTCTATAGTATACCGTATACTGGTCATGCTCGCCAGAATAATTTCGATCAAATGGCATACAAATGGGATATGTACGGGAGAAAGCACCAAAATAAGCCGGGTAATAGCATAACAAGCAATTATTTGCTATAGTGGGCAAATAATGATCACCGACCAACTTCTCCGCACCCACCCAATCATCTCCGACCAAGTGGATGAGCGTGAGCTGCGGGTTTTGCTGCGTGAGCTTGAGCGGCTTCTGAGGGCTGGCTGTCAGGGGTCGGTTGTTGAATTTGGCTGCTATGTGGGGACGACGAGCTTGTTTATCCGGCGCTTGCTTGATGCGTATCAGTACGTGGGAGCATTTCATGTCTATGATTCATTCGCTGGTTTGCCAGAGAAGACGGCGCAGGATGCAAGCGCAGCTGGTGAGCAGTTTGTGGCAGGGGAGCTTGCTGCAACGCGCAAGGGATTTTTCCAGCAGTTCAAGAAAGCTGGGCTGCGCCCGCCAGTGGTGCACAAGGCGTGGTTTGCCGAGCTTACCCCGCAGGATGTGCCGGAGGACATTATGTTTGCCTTTCTCGATGGCGACTATTACCAGTCGATTATGGACTCGCTCTGGCTCGTGACGCCGAAGCTGACTCTTGATGCAGTGCTGGTGGTGGATGATTATGCCAATGAGGCGCTGCCTGGTGCGGCTCGGGCGGCCGATGCGTGGCTGCAGGCGCACCCTGGATTCCGCTGCCGGGTGGAGGCGAGCTTGGCGGTTATGACCGCAAAAAAATAACCAACGGCTGGTACGCAGTTGGTAGAGTGATGATAGTATCAAGATAGGGGTGTCGTCTCCGCAGAACCACGGTGACGCCACCCCGTGTCTAAATAGTAGCGGAATTATTTACTGATGTCAATAATCTTCTTTGACTTTGGAATAATAATCAGCCGTTTGACTCGTTTGATATCATGAAATTCTTTCTTAAGTCGGGCAATATTAACTGCATCGGTTATTTTCGATCGACGAAGGTCAAAAATAATGTACTCAGATTGATGAATCGCAACCTTAAATGCGCGTTTGATAGTGTGTGGACTTCGGCCGATTGGACATTTCATCTCCCACCGCTTGTTGAGCATGATAATGTCTGGTGTATGGACTCCTTTTCGTTGATCGGGTGGAATGATTGTAATATCATAGCCTTGTTGTGTAAGGTAGACAATAGTTGCATTCTCGTGGTGATGAAGAATAACTCCATTTGTTGTGATAGACCCCTGCCTCATACAAAACCATGATAGACTATTATGGTAATAATAGCAAAAATAAGCTTTTGTGATTCATCATTCAGTTTCATATTCGTGACACCTGTTATCCATTGCACTTACCTCAGAACATGCTACAATGAAAGCATCAACTATAAGCCACACAGGGGGAAAAGGTGGACGATCCAATTCATATTACATCAGAGATTGGCCGGTTGAAGACAGTGCTCTTGCATCGGCCGGGTGAGGAGCTCGAGCATCTCACACCAGAACATTTGCAGCGCCTATTGTTTGACGATATTCCGTATCTCAAGGTTGCGCAGGAGGAGCATGATCGCTTTGCAGAGCTGCTCCGCTCGCGTGGGGTCGAGGTGTTGTACTTAGATGAACTTGCCGCCGAGGCACTCGCTGACGAAGCAGTGCGGCGGCAATTTGTTGTTGAGATGCTGGTGGCATCGAAGCAAGACAACCAACGCGCATCGCGGACACTGGCTGAGTATTTGCTTGGTATGGAGCCACGCCAGATGGTGCGCAAGCTGATGGCGGGGGTGCGCAAAGATGAGATTAGCCTGCCACCTGAGCAGCAGCAACTCCACACAATGGTGGCGCATGAGCAGTATCCATTCTATCTTGACCCAATGCCGAACCTCTACTTTACGCGCGACCCAGCAGCGGCGATTGGCCAAGGTCTGACGATCAACAAGATGCACTGGCCAGCTCGGCGGCGTGAGTCGCTCTTTATGCGCTATATTATCGATTTCCATCCGCGCTTTGCTGGCAAGAATGTACCGGTTTGGTATGATCGCAGCCAACCATTCTCGATTGAGGGCGGTGATGAGCTGGTGCTTAATAACCACACGATGGCCATCGGTATAAGCGAGCGTACCTCACCAGAAGCGATTGAGCTGATGGCGACGAAGCTCTTTGCCGAGTCGAATTTTGACACGGTGATTGCCCTTGAGATCCCCAAGAGTCACGCCTTTATGCATCTGGATACCGTCTTTACGATGATTGACCACGACAAATTCACCATCCACCCAGAGATTCGGGGCTTTGAGGGGCGGATGAATATCTTCGTCTTGCATAAAGCAGACGGGCAAGCCTACCCAACCATTACCAAAGAACATAATCTTGAGCAGGTGCTCAGCCAAGCCCTTGGCGTGCCGTCGATTACCTTGATCGAATGCGGTGGCGGTGATGATATCGCTGCAGCACGCGAGCAGTGGAATGACGGTAGTAATACCTTGGCGATTGCTCCTGGGGTGGTGGTCACCTACGACCGCAACTACGTTACCAACCAAAAACTGCGTGAGGCAGGTGTCGAAGTGCTGGAGATTACTGGCTCGGAGCTTGGCCGGGGCCGTGGCGGGCCACGCTGCATGAGTATGCCATTAATACGAGAGGATGTGTAAATGAATCTACCAACCAATCTAAAAAACCGCTCATTCCTAGCCCTCAAGGACTTTTCGTCAGAGGAAATCCGGCAGATGCTCGACCTGGCGCACGAGCTCAAGAAGCTTAAGCGTGAGGGTGTGCCGCACCGCTTACACGAGGGTAAGCAAGTCGCCCTCTTGTTTGAGAAGAATTCCACCCGTACACGCTG
This sequence comes from Candidatus Saccharimonadota bacterium, assembly GCA_905373835.1. GTDB lineage: Bacteria > Patescibacteriota > Saccharimonadia > Saccharimonadales > Saccharimonadaceae > Saccharimonas. The sequence continues at coordinate 9,867 of CAJPUN010000001.1, read as the reverse complement.
CGCCTTTACGGTAGCGGCCAATGACCTTGGCGTTGCGCCGGAGTTTCTCGGCAAGGATGATATCCAGCTAGGCAAAAAGGAGTCGGTTGAGGATACCGCGAAGGTGCTGGGCCGGATGTTTGATGGGATTGAGTTCCGCGGCTTTAAGCACTCGACGGTGGAAGACTTGGCCAAGCACGCTGGCGTACCAGTGTGGAATGGTTTGACCGATCAGTTCCACCCGACGCAGATTCTGGCCGACTTCATGACGCTCGAGGAGCACATTGGGCCGCTGGCTGGCACGAAGCTGGTCTTTGTCGGTGATGGGCGCAACAATATGGCGAACAGCTTGATGATTGGCTCGGCCAAGATGGGCGTTGATTTCCGTATCTTAGCGCCAGCTGAGCTGCACCCGAGCAGTGAGCTGGTTGATCTCGCTCGGGCGATTGCCGCCGAGACCGGCGCGCAGATTACCGTGACGGATGATCGCGCCACGGCTCTCGAGGGAGCAGACGCGATCTACACCGACGTATGGGTGTCGATGGGTGAGGAGGCACAGTTCGCTGAGCGGATTGCCTTGCTTAAGCCATACCAAGTGAATCGTGCCATGCTCGATGAAACGCACAATCCACACGTTAAGTTCTTGCACTGCTTGCCAGCCTTCCACGATCTCAACACCGAGACGGGGCTGAAGATTTACCAAGACTACGGCCTTGAGAGTATGGAGGTGACGGACGAGGTATTCCGGAGTGAGCACGGTGTGGTCTTCGACGAAGCGGAGAATCGCATGCATACGATCAAGGCAGTGATGGCACTGACGTTATAACAACTAACTGAGGCATAGGGGGCCTCACGTATGACAACACAACAAACACAACAAGAGAGCAAGCTGGGGTGGCGATCGCTCACCGGGCTTGTTATCGGCAGCATGATTGGGGCTGGTATCTTCAATCTTGTCCGTAATACTGCAGAATCGGCTGGGCCACTGGCAACGATCATTGCCTGGCTTGTCACTGGGGTGGGGATGGTGTTCCTCGTCCTGAGTTTTCGCAACCTTGCCGAAAAGCGTCCCGACCTTGACGCCGGCATCTATAGCTATGCCGAGGCAGGGTTTGGCAAATATGTTGGGTTTAACTCGGCTTGGGGGTATTGGATCTCGGCCTGGATTGGCAACATCGCCTATGCGGTAACGGCCTTTTCAGCACTTGGCTATTTCTTCCCGCAGCTGTTTGCTGACGGCCAAAACTGGGCCTCGGCGATTGGTATGTCGATTTTGCTCTGGGGCGTGCACTGCCTGATTCTCAGAGGTGTGCGCACGGCGAGTGCAGTGAACTTGCTCATTACGATTGCCAAGATTGTCCCGCTGATGGTCTTCCTTGTGGCGATTATTGCCGCCTTTAAGCTCGATATCTTCTCGAAGGATCTCTGGGGCTTGGCTGGCAGTAATTTCAGTCTTGGGTCGGTGCTCAGCCAGGTGCAGAGCATGATGATCGTTACCGTCTGGGTGTTCATTGGCATTGAGGGTGCAGTTGTGTTCTCTGGCCGGGCTAAGCAGCGCAGCGACGTCGTCAAGGCGACCTTCATTGGCTTTGCCGCCGTGCTTGCGCTCTATGTCTTGATGACCGTCCTGGCCTTTGGCGTGGCAACGCAGCCGGAGCTGGCTGGCCTCAAAGACCCAGCGATGGCGCTCTTGCTTGAGAAGGTGGTTGGGCCGTGGGGTGCCTGGCTAGTTAATATTGGCTTAATCATTGCGGTGCTTGGTGGCTGGCTGGCCTGGACGATGTTTGCAGCTGAGCTGCCCTACCAGGCGGCAAAGGTTGGCACTTTTCCGACGTTTTTTGCCAAAGAGAACAAGGTTGGCGTGCCAAAGAACTCGCTGCTGGTGACCAACGCTTTGGTGCAGTTCTTTATCCTGACGATACCGCTGACAAGTGGCTCGGTGTATAACATTGGTATTGCGATTGCGACATCGGCAATTCTTGTGCCTTATGCCTTGACGGCCTTCTATCAGCTGAAGTACTCGGCTCTCGAGAAGCCAGAGACGAAGGGTCGGGCGGCCAATATCTTTGTTGGTGTGATGGCTAGTGTGTATAGCGTCTGGCTGGTCTATGCCGCGGGAGTGGAAAACTTACTGGTGACGGTGTTCTTGTATGTGCCGGGTATTGTGGTCTATGGCCTGATGCGCAAGCAGCAAGGCAAGAAGCCATTTACGACGCTTGAGTGGCTGCTCGTCGCAGCACTACTGGTAGCGCTCGCCTATGCGCTATTCCAGCTGCTGACTGGTGGGCTGGATAAAACACTTGGTATTACGATGCCCAAGCTGTTTAACTAACAAGTGATCATGCGGTGCGCCGAGAAAGGCGCACCGCATTGCATAAGAGAAAGGAGTGTGATGTTTCATTACGCGATTACTCGCCGGCCAAGCCGTAGCTTGATCAACGGTATTAGCCAGACGCCGGAGAAGGGGAAGCCAGACTACGAGCGAGCAATGCAGCAGTACGATCAGTACGTTGCGCTGCTCCGCCAGTGCGGCCTTGAAGTGACGGTCTTGGAGCCCAATGAGGAGTATCCGGATAGCGTCTTCATTGAGGATAATGCTCTGTGTACGCCGCATGGGGTGGCAATTTTGTCGCGGCCTGGGGCAGCAAGCCGGCGCGGCGAGGCGAGCTTGCCTGATTTGCGCCAGGCGCTCAGCCAGCATTATGATATTATCGAGCAGGTCGAAGCACCCGGCACCGTCGACCCCGGTGATATTATGATGGTGGGCGACCACTACTACATTGGTCTAAGCCACCGCACAAACCAAGCGGCGGCCGAGCAGATCACCGCCATCCTTGAGCGCTACGGCATGACGGCCGAGACGGTTGAGGTGACGGGCATTCTACACCTCAAGGATGATGTGGTCTACTTAGACAACAACAACCTGATCGTTGCCAAGGCCTATGAGCACCACCCAGCCTTTGCACCATTTAACAAGCTGGTGGTGGATGACGATGAGTACTATGCGGTGAATAGCTTGTGGATTAATGGCACGGTGATCGTGCCGCAGGGCTTTCCCAAAATCGAGCAGCAGATCCGTGACTGTGGCTACCGCGTGGAACTAATCGATACTAGTGAATTTGAAAAAATAACCGGCAGTTTGACCTGCATGTCGTTGAGGTTTTAGGATGAGTACAATTGTGATTGCATTGGGTGGTAACGCCCTCCAAAGACAAGGTGAAGCAAGTGCGGCTGCGCAGCAGCGAGTGGCGAGCGAGACAGCGGCTCAGCTGGTGCCGCTGATTGCGGCTGGGCATCGGCTTGTGATCGTCCACGGCAATGGGCCGCAGGTGGGGAATATTGTGCTCCACGAGGAGGCGATTAACACCCCTGAGGTGCCGACGATGCCGCTTGATACGTGTGGGGCAATGAGCCAAGGGGAGATCGGCTATTGGCTGCAGCAGGCGCTGACGAATGAGTTTGCCTGCCATGGTATGCCAAACCACGCCGTGACGATGGTGACGCAGACGGTGGTGGATGCGAATGACCCGGCGTTTGCAAATCCTACGAAGCCAATCGGGGTCTTTTACGCTTCCGAGACTGATGCGCAGCAGTCGGCGGCTGGGCGCGATTTCGTCTTTAAAGAAGATGCGGGGCGAGGTTGGCGCCGCGTCGTGCCATCACCTCGGCCGCAGCGCGTGGTGGAAGAAGGTGCGGTGCGTGCCTTGCTTGATGCCGGCTTGACTGTTGTGACGGCTGGCGGTGGCGGGATTCCAGTGGTAGAGAATGAAGCCCAGGGTATGGCTGGGGTCGAGGCGGTGATCGATAAGGACTTTACCGCTGCGGTGGTGGCTGATGCGATTGATGCTGAAGCCTTGGTGATTCTCACGGCCGTCGATAACGCGATGGTCGACTATGGTACGCCGCAGGCCCGTGCGATTGGTCAGACGACCAGCCAGGAGATGCAGGCTTATGCCGAGCAGGGGCAATTTGCGTCGGGTAGTATGCTACCGAAGGTGCAGGCTGCGCTCAATTTTGTGGCAAAGCCTGGTCGGCGCGCCATCATTGCTAACCTAGAGCATGCCGCTGCCGCTGTGGCAGGTGAGCAAGGGACGATTATTGTGTCGTAGGATCTCGCAAGAGAAGAAGTAGATAGACACTGGTGCAAAGAGCGCTGGTGTCTATTTTTGATGGCATTGTTCTGTGGTGAGTGTGGTGAAACCAGTACTTTATTTCTCAAACTACTTGACATTTCAATATACCTTGTATAGCATAGTACCAGGCAATAACAATAATATAGTAAGGAGTATCGAATGAGGAGAATCGATATAATCAAGCGAGCAGGGCGGAACCTACGCCAAGCCAAGGCTCGCACAGCACTAACAGCACTGGCGATGTCAGTGGGAGCATTTACAATTGGTTTGGCGCTGATGCTGGGCAATGGCGGCCGGGCTTTCTTGACCTCAGTGATTGATAGTGCCGGTAGTGCCTCGACGGTGTATGTGACGCACGCCCGTAACGAGAAGAAGTTGCCTGAATATGGCAAAAATAAGGCGGTGAATGAGAGCGGCACCCTCGTGCTGAGCGATGATGATGTCGCCAAGCTCAGCAAGCTGGATCACGTCAAGACGGTGCGGCCGTACGCGAATGTAACCCAAGTGGTGCGCTATGTAGAGAGCCCAGCCAACCACAAGCGGTTGATTGCCTCCATTAACGTCAAAAATGAAGGCAAAACATCGAAAATTGTGGCTGGTGAGTTGACGAAGACTGATGACGGTACAGACCTGGTGCCTGGCCAAGCCATCCTTGCTAAGGAATATCTGGCCGACTTTGGCTTTGACTCAGCCCAGGATGCGGTCGGCAAGACGGTTACGCTCCATGCTCAGGGGCCGGGCGGGACGCATGATACCCAGCTGACTATTGTGGCGGTCGAAACAGCCGGTATGGCCTCAATTGGCTACCAGCCTGGTGTGACGATTGCAACTGATGATGCACTGCTTATCAACCAAAAGACCAAAGCTCCCGGCGCAGCTAACCAGTACCCAAGCGTCGTGATACGAGCAGATAGTGATGATCATGCTGCTGCTGTGAAAGACGCCGTCGTGAAGCTCGGTGGTGGTACCTACCAAGCCCAGACCTTTACTGAAGCAAAGGAAGGTATGCTCAGTCTTATCAATGGGGCGCAGTATGCTCTGCTCGCCTTTGGTGCCCTTGCCTTGCTGGCCAGTATGTTTGGGATTATTAACACCATGTACATCTCGGTGCTGGAACGAACGCAGCAGATTGGCCTGATGAAGGCGCTGGGGATGCGTAGCCGTGATGTTGGTAAGCTCTTCCGCTACGAGGCTGCGTTGATCGGTGTCATCGGTGGTGCGATTGGCGCGGGCGGGGCTAGCCTACTGAGCTTGCTCAACCCCTGGATCGTTGAGAAGCTCAAGTTTGAGGAGGGTATGCAGCTGCTTCTACCCGAAGCCTGGCAGATGGTTGCCCTCGTGGCACTACTGGCCATCCTCGGCATCATTGCCAGCTACTTACCAAGCCGCAAGGCAACCAAGCTTGACCCAATCGAGGCATTAAGGACAGAATAGAATAAGGAGAAGGACATGATTGAACTACGGCATATTACCAAAACCTATGGCAAAAAGCACAACCAATTTAAGGCACTCAATGACATTAACCTGACCATACCTGGGGGCGCCAGCGTCGCCATCCTCGGCAAGTCCGGCTCGGGTAAGTCCACCTTGATGCACGCTATCTCTGGTCTCGACCGGCCACAGACAGGGCAAGTGGTGATCGGCGGGCGAGATATCCTGCAGATGAAGCCGCGGCAGGTTGATGCCTTCCGGGCACGGACGATTAGCTTCATCTTCCAGAGTTTCTTTGTGGAGGGCAACGATAGCGTGGTGAGCAATGTGATGCTACCGCTGGAGATCGCCGGCGTGCCGCGGGCGCAGCGTAGCGCCAAGGTGAACCAGGCGCTCGAGGCGGTCGGCTTGGCCAGCAAAAAGCACAATAAGGCCAAGGATTTGTCTGGTGGGCAGAAGCAGCGCCTGGCAATTGCCCGAGCAATCGTGGGCGAGCCGAAGATCCTGTTTGCCGATGAGCCAACTGGCAACCTGGATAGCGAGACGGGCACCCAGATCGAGGAGCTGCTCTTTCGCCAGCAGCGTGAGCATGGCACAACGCTGATTATTGTGACGCACGATGCGGATCTGGCTAAGCAATGTGATTACCAAGTGGTGATCAAAGACGGGCGTGTCACACGCCATAACATCCCAGGGGGGCACTGATGAATGCAACTGACTATGCCGAGGCGCTGACGACGCAGCTGCGCAAAGGCTTCTTATCGTACTGCGTGCTGGTGGTGTGTGCCAAGGAGCCACGCTACACCAGCGAGATCATCCAGCAGCTCCGTCAGGCTGACCTGATGGTGGTGGAGGGAACGATCTACCCATTATTGAGTCGCTTGCAAAAGGACGGGCTCTTGCAACACGAATGGAAAGAAAGTGAGCAAGGGCCACCACGCAAATACTATACGGCCACACCATTTGGTGCAGAGGTAACCAAGCAGCTCAAACACAATATTGCGGCACTAAGTAGTACAATAGAGAAGTTGTAAGGAGGACATGTCATGAAGGAAATTACCAATATCCACCTCGCCAAGACGCCATTTCGTGTTGAGGTTGAGGCGAAGCACGCACTGGGAGAGTATCTGACGTCGATTCAGCAGCGGATGCATGCCGAGCCAGAAGCAATGCGCGAGATCGAAGCGCGGATGGTTGAGCTGCTCGCCGAGCGCGGTGTGACGCGCGATGGTGTGGTGACTGCTGAGGATGTCACGGCGCTGCGCGGTCAGATGGGTGAACCTCGAGAGTTTGCCAGTGAAGCCGAGGCAAGAGATGACGATGCTGCGCTGCGAGATGCAGCTGAGGCGGCTCTCGCGGATGGGGCACCCAAGCAGCTGATGCGCGATACAGATCATGCGTTGATCGGTGGGGTGTGTGCTGGGGTAGCGGCATACTTTGGAATTAGCCCGCTGTGGATTCGCTTGCTGGCGATCGTCTCACCTTTTATGACGTTTGGGACGGCGCTGCTGATCTATATCGTGATGTGGCTTTCTATTCCACCAGCAGTGACTGCGTCGGATAAGCTGCGCATGGCGGGCAAGCCAGTGACGTTTGATAGTTTAAAAAAAGCCGCGGCCGAGCCTGCCGGTGGTAGCCAAGCAGCTCAGACTGCAGCGAAAGTCCTGCGCATTATGATTGGCTGTGGGGTCTTGATGATGGCGCTGGGCGCACTTGTCGCACTGATGGTCGGTGGCATAATGAGCGCTACCATGGTCTCAAACATGGGCGACTTTGCTGCGCAGAGCTGGCTGTGGCTGGCGTATGGTTGTGCAGTGCTCGGCGGCGTGGCTCTGACTGCTTTGCTCTCACTCGGTGCATGGAGTATCTTTGCCTGGCGGCTGAAGCGGCCAGTTGGCATCGCGATGCTAGCGATGCTCCTCGTTGGGGCGGTTGCTATCTCTGGCCTAGCGGTTGGTGGCATGAATGCGGGGATGAGCTTAGAGCGCCAAATGCGCGACGTGCAGCGCACTAAGGTAGTTGACGTAGCCGATGCCACCACGGTGCGTGTCGATGGGACAACTCGGGCGAGCTATGGCGGCTATGCCGAGAAGCCACGCGTTGAGGTAGATTACTTGCAGATGAAAGGTGTCAAAGAGCCGACAACAAAAATTACCAAAGAAGGTAACCGAGCTATTGTGATGGTGCAGCACGATGCTTGCCGCGACCGGCACGACTTCTTCTCAACGTGTACCTACTCACCCAAGGATTATGTGAGCGTCCGGGTCTATGGGCCATCGCCGCAGATAATGGAGGTGGACCATCGCCCTGATGTGGTGACTGATCGGTCGTAGCTGCGGTGAGGATAGACACTAAAACCCGCTTGCATGAGCGGGTTTTTATATGTTTTTGTTTTTTGCGTATAGGAGAAGGGTGGAGCGTAAAACGGGCCATGTCTTCGTCAGTATGGCGATTTATAGCACCTTTGCTATACTAGAGGTATGAGTCAGCCGTCGTCTTCCCAAATTTTGAGTCCATCGGCGCTTGCGATGGTAGCGCAGCACTGCAAAGTGGCGCGCGATCAGGTGCGGGTGGTGCCGATTGAGGGCGCGTCAACCGGGTGTCGACGAGCTGTTGCACTGGCTGGGACGCAGTCGGTGTTTGTCAAGGAAGCTGATCCAGAAGCTTCGAACCACGCTGCATTGGCAGCGGCTCTGAGCAAAGATGATGCGGTGATCCGGGCGTTGCAGCAGGCCGGTTCGCCTCTGGTGACGGAGTTTGTCCAGTATGATGATGAGCGGGTGATTATGCTCAGCCAGGCGTATATTGCCAAGGATGGCTGGCAGTGGCAGCCGCCTGATGTAGCGGATACGCCGGCGAGCCAGCGCTATATAGCGGCGGTGCTGCGCGCGATTACCCAGCTTGAGCAGACGCAGCTGCCCAAGGCGGCGGCTGAGACGCTTGGGCTGCATGCTACGGCGTTTGACCGAGTGGTGCAATGCCAGGGGCTTATGCTACTGCGTGATGATGCGACGCGGCGTGAAGAGCTCCAGCAGACGTACCGCTCCTGGGCTGAGCAAGCCAGTAAGCCAGTGATTCGTCGGCGCTACGAGCAGTTTTGCGCTGTGCTTGATAATACTGAGCGCTTAGCTGATCTCGCGGCGCTGGCTCAGCAGGTGGCTGACCAGCCGTGTGATCGGTTGAGTCATGGCGATGTGCGGAGTGAGACGATTGCCTACCATACTGCTCAAGATAAAGTGAAGCTGATTGATTGGCAGTGGGCAGCCTATGTGCCAAGGCGGTGGAGTGCAACCGAGTTCTTGCTCGATATGGCGCGCCGCGGCTACGATGTGCAGGCCTGGCAGGCTGAGCTGAACCGGCCGCTGCTTGCTGGCTTAGTGGGATATTATGCCGTGTGTAGCGCTCAGCCCGCCCCTGAGGCGGCTCAGGCAGTGCGGCGGCTCCAGGCGTATATGGCGGCCACGGCGTATGATATGCTTACGCAAGCATAGCCGCTGCATGTGTAATAGGTGGCATCTGTGGAAGACAGTTCTCGTGCACTATCTATTGTGGCAAAAATGTCCGCAGTGCTGGGTGGTGGTGTTGCTGCAGCACGGTTGGCTAATTAGAGAACCTTCCCAAGGAACAAAGTAAATATACTCATATGAATATTGTGTAGATTGGTTGACTGTTTTATAATAACCATTATGAGCGAAAGACCACAATTCACAAATGAACCGCAATCCCCTGATGTGTCGGGAAAAAATAATGAGCCTTCAGCTCCAAAACATGAACGTGTAAATCTATTCAAAAGGCCGATAGAAATGTTGAAGAAACTGGGTAATGCAGCACTCGGGAGTGGCGCTAATTCGAAAAAAAGCAAGTACAGCCATTTGCGGGCTCGCATTATCATCAAGCCTATGTCCACTACCCCAGACTCAATTACTGAACTGAAAGTTGCCTATAGAGAGGAGCGAGAAAAAGAGGAAGAAGCTCGTTATCTAGGAAAGGGAGTAGAGGAGTCTGTATAGATTCAGCTGGTAACTCCTGACGCTGTGCTTCTAAGATAATCTTATGCCGCTTCCTTGCATGACTCTACAGCAAGAGCAATACTTTTTCGTTTACTCTCATTGGTCTGGTAAAGAGGTATAGCTAGACAAGAGATAGTGATATGCAGGTCTCTATAAGTAAGTCGTAAGAGATGATTTATAAAGTACGCGAGAAAGACTGAAGAACGTTACAAAAGACATGAAATGTCACATCTTCAGTAAGAGAAATAAGATAGTTGTTACTTCGCCCAACTCAGCTCCTCCCAATCAGCCCTTGCCAGTGTATACACCCTCCA